>CAMBUD010000004.1 GCA_945871035.1 Planctomicrobium piriforme
CCCACTAAGCCGGGCCACTGCCCCGACCAATTGGCCAGCGTGAGGATCGGGCCGGTGTGCGTGGAGAGTCCGGGGAGCACGTGGTTGGAGTATTGCCAGACGGCCTCAGCCACAATCACGCGCGCCGTCGGATCGATCGTGGCAAACACGTCGATCCCTTCGCGAGCGCTGGCAATGAAGCCGTGGCCGCGGGCCTTGGCAGGGGCATGCCCCCGCTCCATTTTCCAGCCCGCAGCCGAAAGGGCTCGGCCCACATCGGCTTCGAGTGCCTGCTGTGCCGGCCAACAGACGCGATTGGCCTCTTCACGCAGGTCGCCGCTGGCCACCAGCACAACCGGGCGTTTGTGGGCTGCCCCTGCTGCCGCTTTGGGGCGGAGGGAGGTTTTCGGCAGTGGTGGGGTGTGGGGCGATGCGGCCATGAGCGAAACCTCCAATCGGTTACTATACTTCTCCTCTAGACTAGTGGACAGGAACTGCATCGCTGGTTCAATGCGGTTTGAATATCCAGATGTTTTACTCGCTCATAGCTGGCCTCCGTGGAGACATGTTGATGATGAAACGGCAACTCAATGCTTCGTCCTGTTCGCTGCTAAGCTGCACACACCCAAGTGGTATCGCGATAGCAACCCTACTCATGACCGCAGTGCTATCGATCGCAAATGCGGCTGATCCAGTACCGGCGGCCGTTGCTGCAGCGGCCGTTGCTACAGCAGAACCAGCGGCCAACCTACCGAGCTTTACAAGGTGGGTGATCGCGGCTGACTACTCGCGCGATGGCGCTGTGCTAGTAACGGCGGGCGGCGAGAGCCTGCTCTATCGGCCAGGCGATGTGGTTGTCTGGAAAGGCGTTGCAGGCGATCGCAGCGGCGAACTGACAGGACACGGCACTGCCGTTTGGGCCGTCAAGATTTCGAAAGACGGCAAGCTGGCTGCCACTGCCGGCTACGATGGAACCGTCAAGCTCTGGGACCTCCCGGGCCGCGCACTCAAAAATGATCTCAAGCGGCAAGGCGATCCCAAAAAGAATGGTGGCTGGGTGCGGTCGCTCGATTTCTCACCCGACGGCACAAAGCTTGTCACGGCCAGCGAGGATGGCAGCGTGGTTATGTGGGACACAGCCAACGGCAACGAACTGAAGGTGATCGCAGCGCATGCTGGTCCGGTGACGAGCGTTGCCTTCGCCCCTGATGGAACGACCTTTGCAACCGGTGGTGGCGACAAGCTTGTGAAGTTGTGGGATGTTGCGGCTGGCACCGAGAAGGGCAAGCTCGAAGGCCACACCGATGCGTTGTGGGTTGTCGTCTACTCGCCGGATGGATCGACACTGGCCACGGCGGGCTCCGATCGCACCATTAAACTTTGGACCACGAGCGACTCAAAAGAGATCGCCTCACTTGCGAGCCATAAAGACTGGGTGACAAGCGCCGCCTTCTCTCCGGATGGCAAGCGCCTGGCCACCGGCAGCCTCGATGGCATTGTGAAACTCTGGGACGTAGCCACCAAGGCCGAGCAGGTGGGTCCAGAGGCGGCTGCGGCGAGCGTGTGGTGTGTGGCATTTGCACCGGATGGAAAGACACTATTTGTCGGTAGCCACGCGGGTGGTCGCCTGCTGCCAACACCGGCGCCCAAGCTTGCACCCCCACCGCCACCCCCACCGCCACCCCCGCCAACTCCACCCCCCACACTGCCACCACCCACGGATCCAGCGACCACGGATCCAGCGACCACTCCTGTGCCAGTCGCTGCTGCTAATCTCAAGTGGACCACTCTCGTGCCCACCTCTTTCACAAGCGTGGCAGGGGCATCCGGCGCGATTGCGGCAGATGGAACGATCATGGTCACCGGCAACCTCACCAAGGACAGTTACAGCATCAAGGCTGTTGTGCCTGCTGGTGCCGGTCCGCAGGCCTTCAAATTGGAAGCGATTCCGGATCCCAGTCTTCCCAATCAAGGGCCTGGTCGCTCCAGCAGTGGTAATTTTGTGGTCAGCAAGTTTGTCGTCATGTTCGGACCGCCCGGGGCCACCGAAACGCCAACGGCTTTGAAATTTTCTGCGGCCAAGGCCGACTTCGAGCAAAGCGGCTATGGCGTGGCCGGCGCAATCGATGACAATCCCGATACGGGATGGGCCATTGAGGGTGCTATCGGCAAAGAACACGCGGCCACATTTGAGATTCCAACCGATGTAAAAGTGGCTGCCAACAGCCCGATTGTCATGAGCATTGACCAACTCTATGCCGACGGCAAGCATGCTATCGGCAAGTTCAAGCTATCGATCTTGCACGTGCCCGAAGAACCCAAAAAATAGAAAGACAGAAGCTCTGTATGCTGGCTCCATTTTTTGTGCCGTCTCATTGTGTGCGGTCTGCGGCTGCTCGCTGCTCTGTTGCTGCTCGGTGCACTGTTGCTGCTTGCTGCTCTGCGGCTGCTTGGTGCCTTGCGATTGAGCTCCTTGCCGGTGGAATTTTTATCGACGCTGGGCAAGCGGTGTTTCCCCAAGTGTTTGCCGCTACAGCGCAGGCAGATGAGTCTTTTGCCGTCTGCACAACAGCCATCGACGGCAGCGTCGAGGGATTTTTCATGCTCGATTTTGAAACCGGCGACGTCTCGGGAGGCGTTCTCAATCCGCTGACAGCACAATTTGCCGGGTCGTATAAATACAACGTTTTGAAGGATCTAGGTTTTAAGCCGGGGCAGGCAAAAAAACCCCGGTTTTTGCTCGTGTCGGGATTAGCAACGGACTTGCGGCGGGGCCGTGGCGTGCCGCTGGCGCAGTCGGTGTTGTACATCACCGATTCATCGACCGGCACGACGGCAGCCTATGGCATTCCGTGGAACCCACAGGCAGCGCAGGGGGCAACCCCGTTTGTAGCAGGACTCGAACTGCTTAGCGTGGTGCGGCCTCGTGGCGGTGGCGCAAAGGCTCCGTAAGGGTTATGGAATGCACGGCATTCGATACCAAAGAAAACAATCATGCCCGAAAAAAATAGCGCCGCGCCGCTGAGCGATTCCGCCGCCGGTAGCAATGGCACGGTCGCTGTTCAAGTGAATGGCTCGCCTCACACCGCAGCGCACGGCAGCAGCCTGCTGGAGGTGGTAACGGCGCTCGGGCTTGCCGGCCGTCCGCTGGCAGTGGAGTTGAACGAGCAGGTGGTGCCGCGTGCCCGACTGGGAAGCTCTCTGCTGGCAGCGGGCGATCGCATTGAGATTGTTACACTCGTTGGTGGCGGCTGACGAAAACGCGGATACCGTTTGGGTAGACCCCAACCCTCCCATGCCCGATTCCACCACCATCAATCGCGATCAAGACGCCGCAGATGAAGGCCTGCGAATCGGCAGTATTTGTCTTGCCAGCCGGCTGATTGTCGGCACCGGAAAATACGCCACCTACGCCCAGATGGCGCAGTGCCTGACAGCTTCTGGGACCGACTGCGTCACGGTTGCCGTGCGACGAGAGCGACTGCTGAATGCCGCCGGCGAAAATATTCTTGACCATATCGATTCCTCACGGTTCACATTGCTGCCCAATACGGCCGGTTGCTACACCGCCGACGAGGCCGTGCGTGTGGCGCGGCTGGGAAGAGAATTGCTACGAGACATCGGTAATCCGGGGGCCGAATGGGTGAAGCTAGAGGTGCTCGGCGATACACGCACGCTGCTGCCCGATCCGCTGGGGACGATTGAGGCCACAGCGCGGCTCGTGGCTGAAGGCTTTTCTGTGCTCGTCTATTGCAGTGACGATCCCTCGATTGCCAAACGGCTCAAGGATCTCGGCGCTGCTAGCGTGATGCCAGCCGGTAGTCCGATCGGTTCGGGCCAGGGGATTCTCAATGCCAACAACCTGCGCATCTGCATGGAATATCTCAAGGACGGCGATCCCAGCTACCCCGTCATCATCGATGCCGGGGTAGGCACCGCCAGCGATGTGGCGATTGCCATGGAACTCGGTGCCGACGGCGTGCTGTTGAACACGGCGATTGCCCACGCGGCATCGCCTCTGCGCATGGCGCGGGCGATGCAGGCGGCCTGCTACGCAGGACGCGAGGCTTACCGGGCCGGCCGGATCCCCAAACGACTCTATGCGAAAGCCTCGAGCCCCGATGAGGGCCGCATCGCGCAACCCTAGAAAGATGCCTGCCGACCATGCTCGCTAAACGGATCATTCTCTGCTTGGATGTCGAGCGCGGTCGCGTTGTGAAGGGCACTCGGTTTCTCGATCTGATCGACGCCGGTGATCCGGTTGGAGTGGCGGCGCGGTACGAGGCTGAGGGGGCCGATGAGTTGGTGTTTTTGGATATCACCGCCAGCCACGAAGGTCGGGCCATCATGCTCGATGTTGTTCGCCGCGTAGCAGAGACAATCTTCATGCCCTTCACAGTCGGCGGCGGCATCCGTACGCTCGAAGATGCCTGCCAGCTCATTCAGGCGGGCGCCGAAAAGGTGAGCATCAACTCGGCCGCGGTGCGCACGCCGGAGTTGATTACGGCACTGGCTGATCGGCTCGGGAGCTGTGCGACTGTGGTGAACATCGATCCCAAGCGGGTGCAGCGTGACGGCCGCGAAGTTTGGGAGGTGTTTGTCAGCGGCGGACGCATAGCGACTGGGCTTGAGGTGGTTGCGTGGGCCCAACAGGTGGAAGCGCTCGGTGCTGGCGAGATTGTGCTCACCTGCATGGATCGCGACGGCACGCGCAGCGGCTACGATCTCGAGATCACGGCCGCTGTCAGTCGGGCGGTGGGGATCCCAGTTGTGGCCAGTGGCGGCGCGGGCAAGCCCGAGCACCTCGCTGACGTGATTGAGCACGGCGGAGCGGATGCAGCTTTAGCGGCTGGCATCTTTCACTTCGGTGAGTGTACGATTCGAGAGGTAAAAGAACTTTTCTTGCGGCGCGGCATTCCCGTCCGCCCGCCTGTTTTCTAAGCACACCGATCTCTCCTGCCCATGGCCAAGACCCAACCAGAGTCCACCGCTTCAGGAGACACCGACTCCCCGAAGATTGTCCCCCAGTCGCCATACGAAATCGATCGACTTTTTGAGGCACTTGTCCGGCTGGAAGGTAGCGACTTGCACCTGAAGGTTGGCCAGCCGCCGATTATTCGCGTCAAGGGCGCTCTGCAGCCACTGAAAGCCCAGCGCATCGATGAAGAGGCAATGGGCCGACTCTGTCTGCCGATGCTCAACGCGCGTCAACGCGCAATCCTCGCGGATGAGGGCGGCTGCGACTTTGCGCATGTGGCGATAATCGATGGCGTCCGCTGGCGGTTTCGCGTGAACCTCTTGCAGCAGCAGGGATCGCTCGGCCTCGTCGCCCGTCGCGTCAACAACAAGATTCCTGATTTCAAGGGCCTCTACCTGCCACCGGGGATGGAGCAACTCTGCAGATACGATCAGGGGCTCGTTTTGTTGGCAGGCGTAACGGGCTCTGGGAAGAGCACGACGATTGCGGCCATGCTCAACTACATCAACCAAAACTACCGCAAGCACATTCTCACGCTTGAAGATCCGATCGAGTTTGTCTTCACCGAAGACAAGTGCCTGATCAACCAGCGCGAGCTTGGCCAAGACGTGAAGAACTTCGCCATCGGCATGAAGCATGCCGTCCGCGAGGACCCCGACATCATTTTGGTCGGCGAAATGCGAGACGAGGAGTCGTTTATGACTGCGATCCATGCAGCAGAAACGGGGCACCTTGTTTTTGGAACGATCCATGCCTCCAGCGCCCCGACAACGATCACCCGCATCCTCGACCTTTTTCCGGAGGCAATGCATTCTGCTTTGCGCAGTGCAATGGCCTTCAGCATCAAGGGCATTGTGGCACAGAAACTAATCCGTTCGATCAAGCCGGGAGTCAGTCGCGTGCCCGTGGTGGAGTTGATGACGTTCGATGTCATGGTGAAAAAGTACGTATTGGAAGGGCAGGAACATCTGCTCGCCGATCACATTCGGAAGTCGGCTCGTGACGGCATGCAGGATTTCACAATGAGCCTCAAGAGCTTGATCGACCAAAACCTCATCGATCGCAACGACGCACTAGAGATCGCACCCAATCGTGAGGCGCTGACAATGGCCCTTAAGGGTATTGAGGTGTCTTGATGAGGCTCGGGGTTCATGGATCAGCACGGGCGTGGCCTGCATTGGCATCTGCGGCGATTGCGTTGTCGACGCGCAGTCTTGTAGCAGCCCCGGTTTCGGAATGGCCCCCGTTGATCCCCGAGTGGTTTTTGCGAAGCTCCGCAGGCGGCTTGGCATTGGTGCCGCTGATCTTTTGGGGGCTGTGGGTGGGAGCGTGGATTGCCACAAGCGACTGGATCACTCGCGATAGCACCCTGCAGCAGATGCGGCCCAATCTGTGGGGTGCCGTCACAACATTTCCATTTTTTTTCAGTGCGCTCGTGGCGTGGTGGATTCCATCGATTGTAGTGGGGCAGTTTCTGATGCTGCTGGCTTGGTTGTCGCCTGTGGTTGCCTACACCGTGCTGCGGAATCGAAAAGTCGTTGAATCCCAACGACTGCTGACGGTTGGGCACGGCCGCCGCATCGTCGCTGACTTACTCAGGCCATTTGGCATTGAGATCGCCACGCCGATGAGCGACGCGGAACTATTGCCGAGGATTGCACTGCAGGCAGCGGGCGGGAAAACTCCTCAAGAAAATAGCGAGCGTCTTGCCAAGGCTGCCGCCACGGCCGGCTTCGATGAGGCCCGCAAGCTCATGCTGACAGCCGTGACCAATCGGGCTGCAACGGTGATGCTCACAGCCCAGCCGGAGGGATTTTCTATACGGCACGAAGTGGATGGCGTCTGGCATCCCCCGCAGATCCGCAAAGCGCCGGCCAATGCAAAAGAAAAGGAGACGTGGATTGATGCGGCACCACCCATCCAACCGGTTGGCGAAGCGATCCAGTTGTCTTTGAAAGTGCTCGCCGGCCTCGATTCTGGCAAGCAGCCCCGACAAGCGGGTACGTTCGCCCTGCAAGTCGACGGCAAACTGCGCAACTGTCAGCTCGTATCGCAGTTGGTACTCACCGGTGCACAGGTGGTCGTGCGCATTGAATCATCCCACCTTGTTTTTCAAGCCCCCAGCGATCTGGGCATGAGCAGCACGCTTGCCGACCGAGTGACGGAGTTGCTGACATTAGAGAAGGGACTGCTTGTGTTGTCGGCGCCGGCGTCATCCGGGTTGACGTCAACATTTGATGTCGTTGTTGGGTTGACCGATCGGCTCGTGCGAGATTTTATTTCAGTGGAGGATGCGGCCATTCCATCGCGGGAGATCCAAAATGTGAAGCCGGCCCGCTTCGATGCGCGCACAGGAGTAACGGCTATCAGCGCTCTGGAATTAGCCCTGCGGGAGTATCCGCGTGGCATCATCACACGCGATCTGCGGGATGCGGCGTTGGCCCTCGAACTCGCCACCCTTGCCAACCAGAAACAGTTAGTGATTATCAGTATCAAGGCCCCCGATTCAATCGCAGCCATCACCAAGCTCATAGACTGCGGCATCCCAGCCAGCCTGCTGGCACGCACGCTGCTGGGATCGTTGTCGCAACGACTCGTGCGGAAACTCTGCCCCCGCTGTCGCGAAGAGTATCCGACACCACTGGAATTACTTTTGAAATTTAAGCGAACTGCCGAACAGTTGCCCACCCTGAGGCGGGCTTCACCGCAGGGCTGCCGGTTGTGCGTCGGTACGGGCTACTTCGGACGCACGGCCATCTTTGAACTGGCCTCTGGTGTGGCAGTCAAGGAGGCGATTTCCAAAAAATCAGAGCCCCAGATTCTGCGGCAGGCAGCCATCAAGGACGGCATGCAGTCGCTGCAAAACAATGGGCTGTTGCTGGCCATTAAAGGCGAAACAACGCTCGAAGAAATGCAGCGAGTCTTTAGTAAATCCTGAGTGTAAAAAGATGCAAAATATGATTGTTTCTCTGGGCTTGCTGATCGTGTTTGCAGTGGTGACGCTGCTGCTCATGCGGGAAGGGCTGTGGAGCGCGATGGTGATGTTTCTCAACGTGCTGTTGGCAGCCAGTGTGGCAACGGCGTGGTATGAGGTGCTTGCGAATTGGATGGAGACGCTCATCCCGAGCTACACCTACCTGCTCGACTTCCTCGCGATCTGGTCGATCTTTTCAGTGCTGGTGCTTGTGTTGCGTGAAATCACCGATCGTGTGTCGCGAACCAAAGTGAAGTTTCTCAGACAGGTGGAACTCATCGGGGCGCCGGCTATGGCAATGCTGACGGGGTGGGTGATGGTGGCTTTCACAGCGGCCTCCCTGCACACAGCAGCGTTGCCACGAGAATTTGTGCAGCCCAAACCGCAGACCCGGATGCTGTTTGGGCTTGCACCCGATAGGAAGTGGCTCTCATGGGTGCGGAATGGATCGCGTGCTGGGCCCTTTGCTCAAGCTGAAGAACGTTCTGTCTTTGATAAAGATGCCGACTTTATTCTGCGGTATGCAGATCGACGCAAAACGCTGGAAAGTCAGGAAGCACTGCGTGTACTCAAACCCTGAGACGAGCGCCCATCCAGAATGAAACTATCAGTGCTCGAGACTCAGAGCGAAGCGCTGAGCTACCGACCGATCAGCATGCTAGCGGTTGGTTCGCTGGGCGGTGGTGTCCTGTCGGCGCTGGCGCTCTTGAGCCCTATGCTGTGGGTGGTGCCGCTCTTGTGCAGCGGTCTGGCCTGCGTAGCCCTGCTTGAGAGTGGTCGCGAAGGGGGACAAAAAGCGGGGCGCTTAGCGGCTCTGCTGGGCCTTGCGCTCTCGATTGGTTTTGGCTCGCAGGCCGTTAGCACCACGCTCACCAGCCACCTTCTCAGCGGCCTGCGGGCCAGAAATGCCGCACAGTTTTGGTTCGATACCATTGGGCAGGGTCGGCTGGCCGATGCCCGCAGCATGTGCGTAGCGGAGGCCCTAACGGCCGTTGACTTTGTGGTAGAGCAGGGCGTAAATGCCCCGATTGCCGTCGGTTGGGCCAGCCCAAGCGATCGCCCGGCAGGGGGATGGGTCGTGCCGGTGACGGTTGGATCGACCGTTCTCCGGCTGACGCTCGAATCGGTGGCTGCATTCCACCGCGGTCGCTGGAGCGAGCAATGGATGGTTGCGCACTTACAAGAGAGTAAGCCAGGCCAAGTGAGCAAGTAGCGCATCGTCTTGCTCGTACTGTTCTGCGAAGACTGACATCTGCTTGGCGTCAAGCATTGCGCGAGTTGTAGCAGCGAACAGCATCGATGGAAGCGGCACCGGCAGCCAGCATCAGCAGTCGATCAAATCCCAGAGCCACACCCGTGCCCTCGGGCATGCCTGCGCCTGTGGGCAGACGCGCGAAAGACTCGCATCCACGATCCTCTCGATCGGCATCTTCCCGGTGTGCATGCAGCAACTGCTGTGGCAGCGGCAGCACACCTCGGCCGTCGGTTGCCCGCAGATGGTTGGCTGCAGCGATCCGAGAGTGAAGCACGCGGCGGCTTGTGTCCTCCTCCCATCCGTTGGCCACTTCCACACCCTCGACAAAGAGTTCACAGCGCAGGGCCGAAGGCGGGTTGTCGGTACTCAGCTTTGCAAACGCTGCCTGCGAGACCGGCCAGGCTTCTAGCATGGTCGGTCGTCCGCGACCTAGCTGTGGTGCCACGACATCGCTGAGCAGTATTTCAAACCACCGATCCCACGCGACGGCCTCCGGTAGATCGGCATCACTTTCCGGCAGTTGGAGGCCCGCACGATGACCTGCCGCCTGCAAGGCGGGCAGGGAAGCCAGCAGCGGATCGACACCGGCGTGCTCACGAAAAGCTTGCGAACACAGCACGCGGTCGATGCCGCTGGTGCCGAGAAATTCCCGGCAGATGCGTTCCAGTAAGCGTGCAGTATCACTCAGCGTTGACCCCGGCGCATACCATTCCAGCAACACAAACTCCTCGTCGTGCTGTGCGCCTCTTTCGCCGGCGCGAAACGCATGGGCAAACTGATAAATCGCCCCCGAGCCATGAGCCAGCAATCGTTTCATCAACGCTTCTGGGCTGGCCTGCAGGTAGTGCGGTGGTTGCTGGACACCCTCCAAGAAAACTGCAATGGGATCGATGTGGGCTTCCGGCAGCACTTCCGTGGAGAGCACAGGCGTGTCGACCTCCAGAAATCCGTCCGCGTCAAACAGTGCGCGCAGGCCGGAGCGAACGCGGGCACGGAGTTCAAGAGTTGTTCGAGTTGGCATGAAAAGTTTTTACAACAGGCTGCCGCCGCAATCGGTCTCCCAATCAATGCAACCGCATGCCAGGGAGGGCACCGCTGTCAGGAGAGAGAAGATAGACACCCGGTGAACCCGGGCCGCTGGCCGCCACCACCATCCCTGAACTCAGACCAAACTTCATCTGCCGTGGAGCCAGATTGGCGACCACAACCACTAGTCTGCCGACAAGTGAGTCTGGCGTGTAAACCCCTTTGATTCCGGCAAAAACGGTGCGGACGGTGTCGTCTCCGAGGCTGAGAGTGAGCCGCAGCAATTTTTTAGCGTCCGGCACTTCTTCGGCCGCGATCACTCGCGCCACGCGCAGGTCGATTTTTGCAAAATCGTCGATGGTGCATTCGGCGGCTAACGGTTCGGTGGTAAGGCTGTTGCCAGCATCGACTGCAGCGGCTTGTGAAAGGTCCACGTGTTTTACTCCGGGGGGTTGTGCGGGTGAGTCTTGCGACGAGTGGGCCAGCATGGTCGCCACGTCCGCTGCCTCCACTCGTCGCATCAGAGGCGTAAACAATCCAATGGGAATACCTGCCAGCGGCGTACGGGATTCCTTCCAAGACTCGATTGGACCGCCGATAAGAGCGCCAACCTGTTCGGCAAAAACTGGCAGAACGGGGGCTAGATAGACAGCAATCTGCCTAAATAAGTTGATCGCCACCGTAGCCACATTCTGCAATTGCACCGCTGAATCGGCACCGGCCTTGGCGAGTTTCCAAGGCTGTTGGGTATCGACGTAGAGATTGGCACGATCGGCTGCCAGCATGATGATTCGCATGGCCCGCGCAGAGTCGCACGCCTCAAAGGCTTCGGCAATTGAGTCGCCATCCGCTGCTGCCTGCGCGAAAAGTCCACCATCGGCCGGATAGCTTGGCGACAGACCGGTTGGCTCTAACCAGCGAGCAGTGCGGCTGGCCAAATTGACGACCTTGCCAACCAGATCGGCATTCACCTTTGCGGTAAACTCTTCCAGATTCAAATCGATGTCGTCGATGTTACCGGAGAGTTTAGCGGCGTAGTAATAGCGCAGCATTCCCGGGTCGAGATGCTCGCGATAGGTGCTGGCTAATAAAAATGTCCCCCTACTCTTGGACATTTTCTGGCCGTTGACGGTCAGGAAGCCATGCACGTGCACCCGCGTGGGAAGCGAGAGGCCGGCTGCCTGCAGCATCGCCGGCCAGAAAAGCGTGTGGAAGTAGACGATGTCTTTGCCAATGAAGTGGTGGATTTCTGCGGTCGCCCCAGCAGGCGCACTTGTCTGCCACCACGATTCGAACGACTCACCACTGACTGCACACCATTCGCTGGTGGCTGCCAGATAGCCGATTGGTGCGTCAAACCAGACATACCAGTAGTGGCCAGGTGCATCGGGAATCTCGAAGCCGAAGTAGGGCGCGGGCCGCGAAATATCCCAGTCTCGAAGCGGCTCGCCCAAGAAGTGCCCGCTGAGATAGTTGGCAATGGGAGGATCGAGTGCACCAGACGTTTGAGTCCATTGTGTGAGAAAGGGCCGCATTGTCTCGAGCATCACAAACAGATGATCCGCCGAGCGAACATCAGGCTTTGCACCCGAGAGCGTGCTCAGTGGGTCGATCAGATCAGCCGGGCTGTAGGTGGCACCGCACTGTTCACAGGCATCACCGTATTGGTCGATCGCACGACAACGCGGGCAGGTTCCACGCACAAAGCGGTCGGCCAGAAAAACACCCGCTACTGGGTCGTAGAGTTGCTGCACCGATCGCGATGTGATGAGGCCTCGGCTGCGTAGCGACTGCCAGACGTCGCCACAGCACCGCTTGTTGGCCGGGCTATCGGTAGAACCGTAATGATCGAAGGCAATTTGAAAACCACTGAAATCGGCCAGATGGGCAGATCGCATGGCGGCGATTAAATCCCGCTCGCTGCGACCCTCGGCCTGCGCACGGATCATAATCGCTGTGCCGTGCGTGTCGTCTGCACAGAGATAAATTGCGCGATGACCGCACAGTTTCTGAAAACGCACAAAGATATCGGTCTGGATGTATTCGACCAAGTGCCCGAGATGGATGTGACCATTGGCGTAGGGCAGGGCGGAGGTGACGAGGATTCGGCGGTTGGGTTGATTGGGAGGATTCACTGCGTGCTTGGGTGTGGGTTGGGATGAAATGGGGCCTAGCTGAGGAAAGCGGATTGTAAGAAGCTGAGTTGAAACGGGGAAACAGCACAGGAAATGGTCGACTAGGAAGGCTTTGTCCAGGCAGATGGTCGAGAAAATGGTCTTGTCGCAACCGCACGCCATCGACAGTATCCCGCCCACTCAAGGGACGGTGCTTGCACCGCCGCAATACGCTGGCGGATATCGGTCAAAACCAACGCTACCCACGGACGGAGTTACGGATGAGTTTGTGTTGTCGAGCATTCATTGGAACGTTGATCGTATGCGCTGGACCGCTGCTTGTGTTGCCAGCGTTGGCGAACCCGCTGGGTGGCCCCGGCACGCGTCCCGCCGTGGCGATTTCAGCAGCGGATGTTGTGCTGCTCGATTTTTCAGCCTCTTGGTGCGGCCCTTGTCGTTCGATGGCGCCACTGATCGGCGAAATCTCTGCGGCTGGTTGGACAGTGCGGCACGTTGACGTCGATCGCGAAGGCGATCTGGTGCGACGGTTTGGGGTCAGTGGAGTGCCCTGTTATGTGTTGCTTGTACACGGCCAGGAAACCGGTCGCATCAATGGCGCAACCACGCGAAGTGAATTAGAAAATCTCCTCACGCAAAGCCGGCCACCCGCACCTGCCAGCACGGCCGTTGCGTCTGCCGCGATCAATCAGACGGTCATACCCGGCATCCCATTGCCAGTCACAGCTCTTGAGTCACCGCTATCGATTGAACCACCGGCCAAGTTGCGCGCATCCGTTGCCGCGCTTGTGCCAAGCCCTTCAGCAAAAACCCCCGTCAAGGACTCTTTCCCAAAGCCTGAGCAACTGCCGGCCCCAGCGACGCCGATTGGATCAGCAGTGGGCGTTGTGCCCGCGCAGCCAGCGGGGCTCTCCAGCCACCAGACGCTTGAGCCTGCGGCACGGGCTGCTCTTGAAAGCAAGCTCATGCATGCCACAGCCCGGCTGAGAGTTGAGGACGCCGCAGGGGTGTCGTGGGGCACAGGCACCGTGATCGATTGCCGGCAGGGCGAAGCGCTGATTCTAACGTGCGGCCATATTTTTCGTGACTCTCAAGGGAAGGGACGGATCGAAGTCGATCTGTTTGGTCCGAGTGGTTCGCGCGGCGTTGCGGGGCAGGTTGTGTCGTGGGATTTAAAGCGCGATCTAGCACTCGTCAGTATTTTTACAGAACAAAAAATCGAGCCGGTGCGTGTGGGTGGCGAAAACCGCGCAGCAGTTGCAGGCGAACCTGTTGTCACGGTCGGCTGCAATGGCGGTAAAGATCCGACTGTGCACCACAGTCGGGTGACGGCGGTCGATAAATATCTCGGACCTGCCAACGTGCAGGTAGCAGGCCAGCCCGTACAGGGTCGTAGTGGCGGCGGACTTTTTGGCATCGACGGCACTCTGATCGGGGTTTGCAACGCCGCAGACCCAACTGACAACGAAGGTCTTTTTGCCGCCTTGCCTACGATCCATGAACAGCTCGATGAGATGGGGCTGTCTTTCGTCTACCGCGCCGCCTACCCCAGTGGTGCAGTCGCCAGCACAGGCAGCGCTCCAGGGGCAGGCATGTCGGTGCCCAATATGCCCGCCGAGATGCCACCGGTATCGTTTGCGCGACGGGATCGATCTGCCGCGGTCCCGACGGCTTCCACGGGATCAACACCCACCGACTCTGCGCCGGTTGCCGAGTCACTTTCCCCCGGTGAACTGGCGCTGTTGGATCATGTGCGACAGCATGAGGGCAAAGCCGATGTGATCTGCATCGTACGCCCGCACAACGCCCCGCACAAAAATGCCAGTGAGGTTTTTGTCTTGCAGGGAGCTGATCGCGATTTTGTCGACCAGCTTTCCATGGCTCACCTCGGCCACGCCGCGCCCCCGCAGGGGCTTACCCCGCCTGTCAAACGCGCAGACATTGCACTGCTACCAGAGCCACAGCGACTGCACGAGCCAACCGGAATCAAGCAGTGAGCCTCAGCCGCTTCTGCTACCGAGCAGCATCCGTCACCTCAATCGTTACCGGCTGAGCATTGACGCTGTTAGCAGCACCGCTTCCCGAACGGCCCGTGGCACGGATGGTTACGCTCCCTCGTCCGAGTAATTCCGCGGGCACCTCGATTGTGGCATCGGTGCCGACGGTGCGGCCGAGGACGCGGCCCATCGAAAAAACGACTACATTTTCGAGTCCTTTGCCGAGCACACTGACGCGAATCGTCCCAGATGACTTAACACGTGTGGGTTCAACCTTGAGCGTGAGCGACCGGCTGCGATTGGAAAAAAAGACGGGCATGATCCAGCGTCCTTGCGTTTCGATCGGCGACGATTCAATGGCCACTACCCGCAACTCGTGGTAGCCATCGGACATCAATAATGTATCGAGCGAGAAATGCTCACCCAGGCCGCACTGCTCCAAGCGCATGCCGTCCACGAATAACTCAAAGCGATCGACGGTTCCGCCGCCCGGCACGTGAGCCCGTGGCTCCAGTTCAACCAAACCAGAGAGCTGTTGATCGGGCTCCAAGTTGCTCGAATCGGAAGCAACCACCACCTCGACCACCGGCACCTTTGCCCACGGCTGGCAGAGCGGGTCGCCCACCACAAGCAATTGGTATGGCGACCGCACCGACTGGTAAAACGCCTCAGCCAGACTCGCGCCGCGCGCGTAGTGGACCTGAATAGAAGCGTGCGGGAACTTCGACCCAATCGCAAAGGGTTCGATGACGGTGCCACTGGAACCGGCCGCACCAGCCCGGAGAAACTCCGAAAGAGGCGTCTGGCTGACTGTCGGCGTAAAAATAGCGCCGTAACTGGTGAGATTTTCACAGATCGCTCCGGGCACAATCGTGCTCCCGCTCTTGGCCCAGTCGAAGTCGGCTGCGCCGGTCATCAGACCGGCCACATCGCGTTTGCCAACGGGAAGCGTACCGACAACGACTTCGCTAGCCACTCCGAGAAGTTTGAGTTCGGCCACGGCTGCGGGGAAGGCGCTGCTGCGAGTGGTTGTGCGCACGTCTGAGTTCGTCATGAAGTAGATTGTTCCCTTTGGGTGGGTGCCATCGGCGGCAGCCGCTGAAACGAGCGAGGCAACAACCTCTGGAACGGTGTTGCCTCGACCGGCCGTCACGCCGAGCATCACTGACAGCAGGTAACGCGACCCACCGGACTCCATCAATTCACCCTGCGGTCCCCAGCCATACCAACCGCGAAAGCCATTTGTTACCGTTGGAACGCCATCTTGATTGAGCGGCCTCCAATAACGATTACTGGCCGGATCGAGATAGCCCGGGGTCGATTGTTGGACGGCGGCGTAGAGCATCGTCATGCCCGTCAGTGAGCCGGAGGGAAACTTATCATTGCCAGCAATTTCTTTGGGCAGTTCCGCCGCAAAGTCTATGCGCCAAGGAAAATCACTGGAGTACACGATGGCATCGATGTGTGGTGACAGTTTGCGACCATCGATTGCCCGCAGGATCGGAGTCAGCAAGTCGGTCCGAAACGCGGCGATCGTTGCACTCTCGGTGCCCGCCGTCCAAGGCAGCATCAACACGTTGATTGGTGGCACCCCGCGCAGTGCCACAAATGCATTGGCCACGGCCAAGCTGTCAGGGCTGTTGGAGTTGACGACAAGGAACAGATTTTCTGGCCCGCCACCCGCACGGGCAGGCGCACTGCTCACAGCGGCGAGCAACAGTATCGCCAACCCAATAAAGATTCTGGAATGTGCAATCATACGAAAGGTCCCAGCACAGATGATTTGCGGCCATTTAGTCTGCAGCGTAACCGTTTTTCGTGCGGTGCTCCACTCCCCGGTTCTCTGCCACGGCGATCGGAAAGCAACTGCCGGCCTGTCGGGGTTGGTTGGCCAATCGGTAAACTGTCGTGGACGTCAGACATGCGATGATTTCAGGAACAAACATGATACGGTTGCCTAGGAAAATACTGCTGTTGGCTTGGCGAAAAAGGCTGGCAGGCGTGGCAGTGGCCGCTCTGCTGTTGGTCGGAATGGAGTCGATTTGTCCGGCCGCAGAGCCACCGTCGTTTTCTGGGCAGCAGGCGTTCGCTCATTTGGCGGCCATCTGCAAACTGGGGCCACGGCCGAGCGGATCGCCGGCCATGGAAAAACAGCGCGCAATGCTGGTGGAATATTTTCGAGCAGCGGGCGGCACCGTGACAGGACAAGCATTTCAGATTCGTCAACGCCACAGCGGTGCGGTGGTGCGCATGGAAAACCTGATCATCGAATGGCATCCCGAACGCCGCGACCGGGTGCTCATCGGAGCCCATTACGACACGCGCCCCTTTCCCGATCGCGACAGCGTTGACCCGAAGGGCATGTTCATTGGCGCAAACGATGGCGCAAGCGGGGTTGCGCTCTTGATGGAACTGGCCCCCGCAATGCCAGCGATCAAAGGCGAGGTCGGGGTCGATTTCGTGCTCTTTGATGGGGAAGAATATGTTTTTGCGCCTCGGGATCCTTACTGTTTGGGATCCACTTTTTTTGCGCGGCAGTACAGTGACAAACAGCAAAGCGCCGCCAAGTCTTCGGCGGGCCGGCCGTCGCAGCGTTACCGCTGCGGTGTGATCGTAGACATGGTTGCCGACAGCAATCTTGAAATCTGGCAGGAGCAGCACAGCGTGTCTTGGCCTGACACGCTGCCGGTCGTGGAGGCCATTTGGGATGTGGCTGCACGCATGAAAGTGCAGCAGTTTGTGGCGCGTCCCAAGCACACCATCCAGGACGATCACGTGCCCCTGCGGATGATCGCACGCATTCCCACCTGTGATATCATCGATTTTGACTATCCGCATTGGCACACCAGCGACGACACGCCGGCACACTGCTCTGCAGAATCGCTTGAGGCCGTGGGCCGCGTGTTGCTGCAATGGCTGCGAGAGCAACCCTAACTTGAATACTGTTAGAAAAATGGATGCGAATCAGAATCGAGCAGCGGCTGTTCGACAGCCATTGGTTGTGCCCCAACTGGGCATTGGTGGCGTGCCGCTCACATTGTCGCTCTGGCTTGTGCCGCAAGGCGCAGCGGTGATCGAAGGCGATCGCGTGGTGGAGCTTGTCGCCGGCGGTGCGATCATCGATCTGGAATCGCCGGTTTCAGGTCGGCTCGTCAGCCAATGCGTTGACGAAGACGCAACGGTGACAGCCGGTACCGTGATCGCGGAGTTTGAGGCAGACAGCGAAACACCAAGCGAACAGCTTTGAGAATCCCCGATGCTTTGCAGCGCTGATCGTCGCGTCTGGTGCCTGTCGCTCTTGGGCGCACTGACGATGTTTCTGGTGCAACCCCCAGCTGATTTGTGGAGGCTTGCCTGGCTGGCTCCGCTCCCGTGGCTGTGGCTGATCCAAGCCGACACCCTAGGAACCGCCCAGCCGTGGCGGGTGCTGTGGGTGGGCGGGTTGTGCTACTGGCTCAGCGCCATCCATTGGCTGCGACTGCCCCATCCGGCCACGTCGATTGGCTGGATAGCGTTGTCGGCCTATCTGGCCATCTTCGTACCACTGTTCATCTGGACTTCACGACGCCTCGTGCACCGTTGGCGGTGGCCGCTGGTGGTAGCTGCACCGCTGGCATGGATGGCACTCGAACAACTTCGCGGCTGGCTGTTGGGGGGCTTCACGCTTGCGGCACTGGGGCACACGCAGTGGCGATGGACTGAGCTCATCCAGTGTGCCGACTGCTTCAGCGCCTGCGGTGTGAGTGGGATTGTGATGGCTGTGGCCGCCGGCATATGCCAAATGCTTCCCGAGCGCGGGGTGCGGTATCGCATGGGCCATGCACTGTGTGGCGCAGCCCTTGGCACAGGCGTCTTGGCAGCCGCGCTTTGCTACGGCATGTGGCGCATGGCGGGTGAGCCGTTGCCGCATGGAGTGCCGCTGGAGGTGCTGCTCGTGCAGGGATCGATCGACACAGAACTCAAACACGATCCCGCGGCAGCCGAACAGGTGGTGCGACAGTACGATCGGCTGACGGTTGCCGCACTGGAGGCTTACTCCGCAGGCCTGCCAACTCCTGCGTGTCCGGATCTGATTGTTTGGCCGGAGACCATGTGGCGCTATGGGCTGCTGGAAATAGACGCGGCCCACGTGCTACCCGAAAGCGTTGTGGAGCAGATGCTTGGTCCGGCTGTCGGTAGCGATTTGGCTGCGGCGGCCGACGCTCGGCAGTTGCGTTGCCAGCGGGCGCTGGAGCAGGAGCGACTCGATGGAGTGGGAGCCTTCGCGCGGCGGTATGCCACCACTTGGCTGGTCGGCCTCGACAAGCAGATCTTCACTCCGCTGGTGCCGGCCGGCGTACAGAATTTCAACTGCGCGCTCTTTTTAGATGCCACGGGCAAAGTCCTCGATTGCTACGAAAAAATGCACCCCGTTGTGTTTGGTGAGTATCTGCCGCTGGCGGAGCGATTTCCTTGGCTCTACCGGCTCACGCCGCTGCCCGCCGGACTCACAGCGGGAACCGAACCGGTGGCAGTGCGCATCGCAGACCGCTGCGTGGCGACGAATATCTGCTACGAAACAACGCTACCCGAAGCAGTGCGGTCGCTGGTTCTGACATTAGAAAAACAGGACCGCCGCCCAGACCTCCTGGTAAACCTCACCAACGATGGCTGGTTTTGGGGTTCCAGTGAACTCGACATGCACCTGACAAGTGCGATTTTTAGAGCCGTTGAAGTGCGGACGCCGCTGGTGATTGCCGCCAACACTGGGCTTTCTGCCTCAATTGATGGCAGCGGACGCCTGCTGAAACGCGGCCCGCGACGGGAAACGGCTACTATTTTAGCCCGTGTTTACCCGGACGGTCGCCGCAGTCCGTGGCTGGTCTGGGGGTCTTGGCCGACAGGGATGTGCGTGGCAATCGTAGCGGTTGTCATGCTGGAAGGATGGCTGTTTGCGTCAGCCTTGAGAATTGTTGACCGACCTGCCGATCAACATCTAGGCTAAGGGGTCTAGAGGGCTCAACGGTTTTTATTGCGAGCAGGTCTAGCAGCCGTCAACCGGCGCTGGTCGAGCCGTTGAGAGCCGTTGGTTGAGAGTGGAGCAGTCGCATGAGCATCATTGGCAAGATTTTTGTGTTTGCCGTGTTTGTTATGAGCCTTGTGTTCATGGCGTTCTCCGTTGCAATCTACTCATCCCACACCAACTATAAGGCAGATATCGAGCGCAGCAGTGACGAAGTGACGTTCGAAAAGCCGCTCGGCTGGAAGGCGAAACTCGAGGAGGAGATAAAAACCCGCGAGACGCTCACCCAAGAGATTGAACGCCTGATAAAAGATGCCGCTGCCTCCGAGGCTTCCCGCGATCAGATTGTTGCCAAGCTGCAGTCGGCGCTCGTTGAAAAAAATGGAGAATTGGTTGGGCTGCGAGAAGAAAAAATTGAGTGGGATAAAAAACAGCAGCAGGCAATCAACGAAGTTGAGAAAGCACGTGAGGAATTGACGCTTGCCACCACGGCAGTCCAAAAGTTGCGTGAGGAAGTCAAGCAGCAGCAAACGCAAGTCGATGGGCAGGTCGATCGGGTCGCCAAATTAGCAGCCGAGCTGCACGAAAAAGAATCGTTCCTCGTGATTGCCAATGAACGCAAGGCCCAACTTGAAAAACAGGTGGCCAATGCCCGACTTCTTCTCAAGCAAAGCGGGCTGTCGATCGACAGTCAGCCAAAGGATCGCGTGCCCTCCATCGACGGCGTTGTCGTGGCTGTTGCAGACGATGCTGTTGAAGTTTCCCTCGGCGGCGATGACGGCGTGCAGATGGGCCACGAACTAGAGGTGTATCGCAACGACCAATATCTTGGTCGCGTGCGCGTGGTAAGCGTCAAGCCTGATAAGTCAATCGCCATTGTGATCAAGGCATTCTCGCGGGGTGCCATTCAGCAAGGCGATAGGGTGGCGACGCGGTTGAAGGCCTAAGACAAAGGAAACCCACCCATGGCCGACAACAATCCGCTGCCGCGACCGCCGATGAATGTGTATACCGCCATGTTGCTCCTCTCATTCGTTGCCATTTCCATAGGCTGCTTGATTTTGTCTCTGGAACTGTATTCCAGAGATTTACCATTGCAGCCGCTGCGTGAGTGAGCGCCGTCGAAGCCGTCGCTCCTCCAGCCAACCTGTTTCCGCATCCAAACACAGGTTCTTTTTTTAGGCTTCACACACAACAGCAACGGACGATCACCCAGGCTCTTTTTCAGACTCTTTGTGTCAGGTTCTTAATCAGGCTCTTTTTCAGGCTTGTGGCCGAATTATTTCGCGGGGGCAGGCCGCGGAGCCTGGGCAGGAGCGATGCGACGGGGTGCCAGCGAGACAAGCACTCCATCGGGTGATGCCAGCATAAGCCTGTCGGACGTTGCATTGACAACCGGCAGGGAGAAAATGCCCAGATTGGCTCGGTGTTTGCGGGAGCCGTCGGCGAGATCAAGGCTCGCGAGCCGACCAGTGCGGTCGATGCACCAGACATCCTCAACGTTGGCAGCGAGGATCTGTCCGGCCAAGGGACTGTGCCAAAGAAATTTGCCTGTCTCTGTGGAAAAGGCCTCGATCCCCGCATCACCCAGAGAAACCACCAACGTGTCAGCGGAGAGAAAGACGCCGGGATCGCTTTGTGCACGGAGCGACACTTGCCAGTTCAATTGCAGGCCACTGCCGCCGGACTCCAGCAGATCAATCCGCACCAGAGTCTTTTCGACGGTGGTGGCAAAAATGGCATTGCCTCTCACGCGCGGTGGACCGGCAGGTGGGCTGCCTAATAAAAACTGATGCCGCTGCCATTCATTCTCTTTGCGTTCGAGTGCAACCAGCGTTCCATTGGTTGTGCACCAGAGAATGCCATCTGCCAGCGGAATGGGGGCCTGCTCGAGTAAACCACCGGCATCAATCAGGAAGGGAGCGAGGCTCTCGGGAGTTTTTTGTTCGACAGCCTTCTTTTTTGGTTTCGGAGGCAGTTTCTGTTTTTTGTCAACCGGCTTATTGTCGGTTACCGCAGACTTTCTTTTGACAGTGTTGTGCTTATGCGGATCGACTGGGAGGCGTAAGACGCCGTCAGAGTGAAGTGGCACGTAGACCCAGTTTCCCGAAGGCATTGCACCGGCAGCTGGGATCCGGCCGAAACGGTCGTGCCAGCGTGTCTGGCCGGTGTCGCTATCGAGCCCATACAGATCGAGATCGCGGGCCACGGCTATCAGGGTTGGACCCACGCCGGCAATCTCCACAGACCCACCGACCTTGCCAATCCGCTGCGACCACAGGAGCGTGCCCACTTGCGGCTGGCCGTGTGTGTCACCATCTGCTGGGTGGCTGGCAGGATCGAGTGCCGCCGCGCGCACAGCATGCACGCCGCCGTCGCCGGACTGCGCAATCACCATGCCGTCGGCAACAACAATATGCTGGAGGCGATAGCCGGCTGAATCGAAAGGAATCTGAACGATCCACTCTCGAACGAGCCCAACGCGATCGGCCAAAAGTTCATCGGCCAGCGTGCCAGCGATAGCGTCATTTTCACGGGCGGTCGCCAGCGTTGCCAGTCCTGCCGCAAGCGCAAGGCCTGCGAGAAACCGGCGGATCAAGCAAGGCATGAAAGGCATGAAAGGCATGACGGACTCCACGGATCGGCTGCCGAGGGCCAACACGGCGACTCTCAGAAGAATACCCTCTAAAAAGCGGTATCCAAACAAAAATAATGACCGGGCAGAGCGTCAGGGACGAGCACAAAAGACAGCAGAAAGCCAACGATTGCACGAAAAACTTGCCCAACTGGCCCAACAGTCCCTCGCCCGCCCCCAACCGGCCGCTTTCCCGTTATTCATAGCAGAGGGGGAAATCGCTGGCACGCTTGAGCGATCTGGGCCGCGCCCCTACGATTCGGTCTGATAGCCCGGTGGACGCAGTGTGATTCAAAGGCCCTGCATTGATGCAGCAACAATCGAAGCCTTCTCGTCCAACCGATGCCGCTGCGCTCGTGCTGGGCTACTGCAACTTTTCATCAGGTGCGTTTGATCCGACTGTTTGGCGAGCGATGAGCGATCTGTTTGCCGCAATCGAGCCAGCCAGCGGGGCTGGGAGCGCTGGCAACACAGGCGGTACCAACGTCGAACAATCTGTCACCGAATGCCCCACCTCGTCTGAGCAAGTGGCAGCAGTGCTCGGCACGCGACTGGACATTCTGGCGGCCAGCGAACCGGCATTCCGCGATTCCACGCAGGCCCGAGCCATTCTAGAGATTGTTTTTTCCCGGCTCTTACCGGCGTACCGCGAGTACCATGCCGATCTGTTGGAGCATCAACCGCCCGGCGCTATCGAACGCCCATTTTTTGTGATGGCTGCAGCACAGGCGGTACTGGCGGCGGGAGGGCCGTGGGACGAACCGGAACGGTATGCGGCACTCGTTCAATCGTCAATTCTGCAGCTGAATGATTACGTCGGCTGGCGGCCGATGGCCGTGCTCGAAAATGGTCGGCTCTCAGAACCCTACGGACACGAGCGCGTGCGGCCGATTCCGCTCTTCATCGCCGGCGTCGGTGCGGCGCATGGCCGCTACAAAAACTTGGTCGCTGGTGCCATCGAAATACTGGCGTCAGCCCCCCCTCGGCTCTTGCAGCAGGCCGATTTCGATGCGAGCGCTCTCGAAGAATTGGCAATCGATCCCCGCGCCTTTGACTTTCTTCATCCAGCGGCCAGCCGGCCAAACTATCTCTTTGGGCTTTGGGATCCGTCGCACATCGACGAACAAGGACTCTACCGGCGGATGGTTGTGCAGCAGGCCACTCTGGACGGCATTCTTTCTTGGGCAGAGGCTGCCGAGCCCGTGTCTGCGGAGCATGCCGACCGCCGACAGGCAGAATTGCGTCGCGAATCGTCAGCTGTTTTGGCCGGCGTAATCCTGATGGCATCTGGTCTTTGCGGCCACGGGCCCGGTGCGCATCAGGCGAGCTTGCCGCTCTCTGAGTTGCTCCCGCGGATCGCAGGGTATCGCGATGAATTCTACAGTTGGTTGATGACGCAACTCCCGGCGGAACACGGGCAACGTCTGGCTGAGGAAACGCAGAAATTGCGTCAGCCGTTTGGTGGCGTGCGGCGGCACATCAATTCCTTGTTGGCCAGCCGACGCGCTCGGCAGGTGGAGAGCGTGGCCTTAGCATCGGTGCTTGCACGGTTAGGAAGAGCGGAGGGCGCCGAGCGGATGGCTGGCATTGTGCCCGCCGCATCGGCGCGCATGCTCTCGCGGATAGCCAGTTGCGTTGTGGCCGCACAGCAGGGGCTTTCGCACCCCGATCCACTCACTGCCACGGCTGCAACCGCGGAACCACTGGACCAACTCGAAGCGGCCACGGATCTGCTTTTTCGCGCTGTGGGCTGCGGCGCCGCTGTCGATCCATGGAATATTTTGGGGCTTGCCGGGCAGTTTCCGCTTCACGAACCGGGGGGCGAAAGCCTTGCCGATCCGCGCGTAGACGATCTGATCGCAATCACCGGATCGATTCTGGATAGCTACGCTTCGGTTTGGCAACACAGTAGCCTCGACGGCCCGCCGACCGTTGCCCGGCGGGCGGCAGCAGCGCTTGAACGACTTGCCGTTTGGTGGGATCGCCATGCCACGACAACCGTTTCGGGAGTCCAGCATCTCTCCGGCCGCGAGGTGCTCGAGTCTGCCCGCGAGGTGATCGGGTCGCTCCAGCGCCGCCGCGAGACAGCCCCCTTGCCGCCCCCACCCGGTTTTTGGCGCAAGGAAGTGGCCGCATACTCCTCACCGCGTAGCCATTCGCAGGCAGCCGATGCCTTGCTGAGCGAGGGGGATCTGGATGGGGCGATGGGGCTGCTGGTTCACTGGGCTTCACTCTTAGAAGGGACGGCGATCGAGCGATCCGGTCCGATCTGGCTGGGCGCAGCTGCACGCTGGACAGCGAAAGCCTTCGCTGATCGCTCGGAGAAGGGTCGCTCGCGGGTGCGGCGATTTCTGGAACTGGTCGAAGCCAATACCAGCGCCATTGCCGACTGCATTGAGCTTGCCGCAGCCGGCCGCGAGCCGTTTGCAGAGCAGCGTGCTGGTTTTCCCGGCAGTGATGAAGATGAAGAACCGGGCGACGATGCCGACGACGATCCTGCCGAGGCTGAAGAGAGCGTGGCCTCAGCCTACGATTCGATGGTGTGGCGAGACTCGACTGATGACGGTGTGGATGGTGGCATGCTTGACATGGACGTACCCGGAGCCTCGTCCGCCGTAGGCGTAGCGGCTGTTGAGCAGGCAGCTGAATTCTTTTCAAGCATCTGTCAGTTGCTGCGGCATGCCGTTACCGCATGGTGCGCCATGGATGTCGCCGACGGCACGCATCCCTCACGGGCCGAAACGGACTCCGTCATTGGCTGGCGGCATTTTCTCAGACGCATGCGTCGCGCGATGGTGCGGGCAGCAGCCAGCATTGCTGCCCGGGATACAAAACCTTCCCCCGGCATGTCCCCCGCAGAGTACGACCGCTTACGATGGCATCGAGAAAGTGCTGCCGAACGGTTGATCGATGCGGCCGTGCAGTCAACCGAAACACTCTGGCTCCTGTCCGCGCACTTGCACATGAGCCAACCGACGGCAGCCGCAGAGGAACAGGCACTTGCTGCGGACGCTTCATCCCCAGCACTGCCAGCGAAAAAATCCAAGGGAGCAGTGGGCAGACTTTTTGCCGGGCTTCTTCGCGGTGATGCACCTGCTGCCCGTCAGGCTCTTGGAATCGTGAGCGGTCGGCTGGCTGGCAAGGCGGTGCTCTACGTGCCACTGTCGCGCGGTGGCAAACCCAGCCGCATAGTCATGGCTCGCTGTCGCGAGCGACTGCTGGAGCGTCTGGTCTGCTGTCTACCGAGGCTGGGTATGGTGGCTGAAACATCGACTGTTGTTCAACTCGCCAAGAGCCTGGAGAGCAAGCGGCCCAAGGGAGCCGCTAGCGTGAGCGAGTTTGATCGTGTATTTGAGGCCGCCACCATCGCGCTTGTGGAGCGGATCGTTGAAAGCGCTTCAACACCTGGGGAAGACGGACAAGCCGCCAGCCAAACCCTCATGACCCAACGGATTTTAGAGGGACTTTCCTTGCTGGTGCCGAGGCTTCTGGAAACATGGATGACACACGCGCGGCAGTTGAGGCTCTCCGTTTTAGAACGGGTGCGCGACGACAAGACATTTGCCTCGATTCAGGAATTCATCGAACGCTACGGCTCTGGATTGTTTACACAACACACACTGGCGCCGCCATCGCTGCGGGGGATTTTGCGTGGGGGTGTGAGGCACTTTCTAGAGCAACTCGTTGAGCGGCAGATGGTCGATCCTGCCGACTCTTCAACCACTGCCGCCACCCGTGTACCGGTGCGGCTCATCGAGGAATTGGTGTCGGGTGTGCTGCCGATCAAGCAAGCTTCGGCCCGGCTGCGGCTTGTGCTTGAGAGCATCGCCGAGAATCATGCCGAGTACCGCGATTGGAACTCCACTACCACGCAATCGGATCGTGGCGAATACCTGCACATCTTGCTCAACTTTTTGCGCATCAAAGCAGAGTACGATCGCATTGCCTGGACATTGAGGCCTGTCAACATGGCCCATCGAGTGCTTGCGCGACGCGGTGTTACCGAGGCGGCTGAGGCTTGGCGCGGACGCATGCGAGATGAGACTCGCGGAACGGCTGACGCACTCGTCAGCAGGCTTTCACAACTGGAAGCGCAGTGGGGCATGCGCTTGGCGAGCATCAGCGATCGGGTGCGACGATCCTTTACGGCAACGCTGGAGCAGGACGAATTGGAGGCCCTTGTGGAGCCTGCCGTTGGCGAACTGTTTACGGGCAGTCCGGCGGGGGCCGGTGACTCGTTGGAGCGGCGTGCAGACTCGTTTTTAGGTGTTGCCAGCGGTTCGGGCGTGGAGGTTCCAGATTGGCTGGAGCGACTGAGCGGTACGGTGGACCGAGCGATTGAGCACGCCGATATTGGCCTGAGCGAGTTCTCGACAACCGGCCAACTGCCCGAGGCCGTGCGCTGGACACCCATTCCGTGGGACGTGATTCACGCTGCGCTGAAAGCGTGAAAAAACCGTCTCAGTTGTGCAAAAAATGGTAAAACTGATCGGTATGAAACCGAATCCGAAAATCGTGCCGCTTGGCAAGAATCGCCCAGAGCATGAAAATCTGCGGCGACCACTGGCCATCTGGCTGGCGGGTCGGATTGGTTTTGCGGCCTATACCGCTATGGCCGAACGCTTGGCTTGGGAGGTTTCAGAACCCAACGCGCGGCCGCCCACGCTGGTGCTCTGTGAGTTTGCGCCGTCGATCACTATCGGCAGGCTTGGCATGCGCAGCGACATCGATTTTTCAGACGAAGAATTGCGTTTGCAGGGGCTTGAAGTGCGGTACGTTGGCCGTGGTGGTGGCACGGTGCTGCACGGGCCAGGGCAGGTTTGCGTGGCTTTTTTCTCCACCCTTGAGGATCTTGGATTTGGCCGGTACGACGTTGGCCATTTTCTGGAACGCTTTGAGGCCGGTTTAGAAGATGCTGTTCGATCGCTGCGCTGTGGGTCGACTCGCGATTCCCAAGGCCACGGAATCTTTGGACGCACAGGCTTGCTCGCCGCCGTCGGCATCACCGTGCGTCGGGGAGTTGTCTGCCACGGCGCGTTTGTCAACGTACAACCGGCGCTCGAACTCTTTCACCGCGTGCAAACCGCAACTGTTGCCTCGGCAGGCGGAAGCCGAACCATGAGTTCGCTGGAAGCAGATTTGCAGCGCAAGGTGCGATTGCAGGATGCGCGGTCGGCGCTGGTGCAGCATCTGTCTGAGGCCTTCGCTTTTCCACGCACGCACATTCAGGCAGGCTTTCCTCTGCCGATTCGCGAAACCAGCCTTAGCCAAACGGAGCACATCAGCCGTGTCGGATAGCAAGCTCTTTCAAACGACTGTTTCTGCCAACGTCTTGCCGATTATCAGCGCGCCGGCTGCGCAAACCGAACAGGTGTTACCAGCGCGACGCCTGCCGCCGTGGCTGCGACGCAATCTCGATCCGGGCGGCGGTCATGGTGAAACGGCCAGCTTGATTGCGGAGTTGGGCTTAGAAACGGTCTGCTCGTCAGCCAAATGCCCAAACCGTCTGGAATGTTGGTCGGCCCGCACTGCCACGTTCATGATTCTGGGGAATGTCTGCACGCGACCCTGTGGTTTTTGCTCTGTGCCGAAAGGAAAAACGGAAGAACTCGAAGC
Source organism: Planctomicrobium piriforme (assembly GCA_945871035.1). Taxonomy (GTDB): domain Bacteria; phylum Planctomycetota; class Planctomycetia; order Pirellulales; family UBA1268; genus BAIKAL-G1-2R. The sequence continues at coordinate 27,595 of CAMBUD010000004.1, forward strand.
CGATGAACCCGAACGCGTTGCCGAGGCCGCCCGTCGGCTTGGCCTGCAGCACGTGGTGATTACGAGCGTGACGCGAGACGATCTTCCCGACGGGGGTGCCGATCACTTCCGCCGCACGGTCTTGGCCGTCCGGCAGGCAACCGGCGCTACCGTTGAAGTGCTTGTCCCAGACTTCATCGGCAAGACCGACGCCCTGTCCAGGTTGTGTGAGTCGAAGCCCGATATTTTTAACCACAACACAGAGACCGTGCCGCGGCTCTATCGGCATGTGCGTGGACGCAAGAGCCATTATCCTTGGACGCTGCAACTGTTGGCCGATGCAAAGAAGATGCTGCCGAGCGTGCGTACCAAGAGCGGACTGATGCTGGGTCTCGGTGAAACACAAGACGAGTTGCTCGATGTCTTTGCCGATCTGCTCGAGAGCGGTGTCGATTTTCTCACGCTCGGTCAATATCTGCAGCCAACCCTCGAATCGCTCCCCGTCGATCGGTATGTGCCGCCGGAGGAATTTGATTATCTGGGCACGCTGGCGCGGAGCATGGGATTCAAGCAAGTGGCTGCGGGGCCGCTGGTGCGTTCGAGCTACCACGCCCGCGAAATGGCCACCGCAGCCGTCGTGGCCACACCGTAGGGCAAGACAGGCATCCGATTCACTGTTCCTCGAGCCCATGTTCGAGCAGCTTTTTACGCAGCGTATTGCGATTGATGCCGAGACGAACGGCGGCCTTCAGTTGCACGCCATTGCAGGCGGCAAGCATCTGTGAAATAAGTTCGCGTTCGACACGGCTGACAATGCGTTCAAATAAGTTGTCATCTGCCGGATCACAGGTCGTCATACCCTGCTCGACTAAGTCGCGGGCCAAGCTGTCGAGATCGCCGCCGCGGCCTGGCATGGAGACAGTCGCCTTGTGGCCACTGATAGTCGCCGGCAGTAAGTCGAGCGTAATCTCATCGCTCGTGGCCATGACAACGCAACGCTCGACAACGTTTTGCAACTCGCGCACGTTTCCCGGCCAATGGTATTTGAGCAACGACTCCAACGAGTCTTTCTGAATGTGGACAACATAGCGGTCGTTCTCTTCGTTGTAGTATTCAAGAAAATGGCTGAGGAGTAGAGGAATATCTTCGCGTCGGGCGCGCAAGGGAGGCAAATAAATCGGCACGACATTGAGCCGGTAGTAAAGATCCTCGCGAAAGTTTTCTTTTGCCACTTCGTCGAGAAGTTCGCGGTTGCTAGCTGCAATCACCCGGGTGTCGACGCTGATTGTTTCGGTGTCGCCTACCCGCTCAAACTCACGTTCCTGAAGCACTCGCAATAATTTCACTTGCAGTTGCGGCGTCGTGGAATTGATTTCATCCAAAAAGATCGTGCCGGTGTGGGCTGCCTCAAAGCGACCGGTGCGATTGGCGACTGCGCCGGTGAACGCCCCGCGTACATGGCCAAAAAGTTCGCTTTCTAAGAGGCTCTCAGAAAGAGCCCCGCAGTTCACGCGTACAAATGGGCCGCTGCTGCGCGACGAGAGTTGATGAATGGCCTTGGCAACGAGCTCCTTGCCCGTGCCCGTTTCTCCGATCAGGAGCACCGAGGCGTTGGATGCGGCCACGCGTCGCGTCATGGCGTAGACGCCCATCATCGCTGGACCCGAACCGATCAGGCCTTGAATGGGCGATGCGGTCTGATCGTCACCGAATTGGGCGTGAGTGCGGAGCATCAGCGGTGCTGGGGGTAAGTTGTGTACGCGGCGTTTCGAGCACGTCCAAAATGGCGCCGATCACTTCGCGGCTTTCCCGATTGGTGGCTCGATTGTACCGCGTGTAAGTGGCCAGCAGCGGCCCACTTTCGAGCAGGACGCCAAAATGCTGCACGCTGGTGCGAAAGGCTGTCAGAGCAATTGTTTTGCGGTCGAGCGACAGATCGCTCCGGTCCAACTCTGCCACGATTGCTTGCTGCGCTGCGCCACTGCCGAGCGTTGAGAGCAGCGCAATTGCTGGGGCAAACAGCTCTTCTTGGGTGAGCGCGAGCGTGGCGATGGGTGTGGCTGCTGACAGATCCCATCCCCGGCGGGACAATTTATTGAGGAGCCAGAGCGACTTTCTGGCTCGTTCGAGGCGGGCCATCAAACAGGTTTGACGCATGGCCGGCACAACGGCTTGGGGGCCGGCTACCCGCAATAAAGCATCGGGGAAACGGGCCTTTGCAAGCACCGCACCGGTTTGCGGATGGCGTGTGGGTTGGAAAAAGCTATCGAGTCGATCAACGATCTCCACAGCTGGTCGTTCCGAAAACTTCATGATTTGTCGCGTTAAGAACGCCCCATTCTGATCGTCGTCCAGTGGATCCACCACGAGCATCACCGGCGGAATGTCGCCCGCCGGTTGCCGGCGAAGCAACTGCACGGTTTCATATGCCGTGGGGGTGGTGATGCGCGCTGACAGCAGCACAAGCACGGTATCGCTGCTTTGGCGTGCCGCAAAAATAGCGTCACGACCAGTCGAGACACGCACCGTTTGGTAGCCAAACCGAGACACTCCCGTTGCCAGCAGTTGCGCAATCGCCGGATCGGAATGTGCCACAACAGCCCGGTCGATACCAGTGGCGGTGGCGGCAGATAAGAGCGTTAAAACAACGCGACTGGTCCCTGGATAAGACGCATCACCGGCAGCCAGAACCAGTGCCCGCGCTGCCTCAAATTGCAGCCCGCTATCGGGCTGATCCAAAGCCCGCACCAAAGCCTTGCGAACGACAGGGGGCAGCGGTGCGGTCTGGTCGGTGCCGGTCGCAGCCGTTTGCCCCAGCGCGCGTGCCGCGGCGGCAGCCGCTTGAACCATGCCGCGGGCCACGGCCATATCGAGCACATCGGCTACGGTTTCAACATCAAAACCGACGGGGCCTGTCAGCACGTCTCGCAGCTGTGCAGGCTTGAGCTGTTCCAGTGCCGTCAGCGGATTGGGGGTCAGCGTGAGCGTTGCTTCTAGCTGTGCCAGCAATACGAGCCTGACGGTGGCGGAATCATCAGCCTGCAAAGCGGAGAGATCGCGGGCTAAATGCAGCGCTTCCAAGGCCCGTGCGGCCGCCAGCGGCAGGGCGCGCCGCTGGATGCTTTTGGTTTTCCCATCCCAGAGAAAGCGATCCACGGTCGGTTCAATGAGCGTCCTGTCTGCCCCGTCAGCAGCGGCAAAACTGCTGCCGGATTGCAGAAGTTGATCGGCGGATAACCGGCCGGTTGGCAGGAGCAGTTGGTCGAGGCGTTGCCGCAGACTGTCGATCGCAGCTGCCGGGGATTGGTCAGCAGCACGGCGCTTGAGCAGCGCGGTCGCCTGCTGCTGGGCCAGTGGCGGCGTACCGGCCACCAACGATGGAGCGACCAAAAAAATAGCAATATCTTGAGCCTCGCAGGCATCGAGGGCCGCAATCACGCCGCTCCAATGTGCGAGATCATCCGAGCCCAGCCACGCAAGCAGCGGTTGCCGGGCGCTGTTGCCGAGATTCTGCAGGAGCCCCACAGCGATGCTACGTGCCGGTTCTTTCACGCCCTCGTCGGTTTGTAAAAGATCGACCAGCACGGGAATCGCATCGACGCCTGCTCGGCTCAGTTGATTGGCTGCATTCAGCCGCAGACTGCGATCACCACCACCAAGCGCAGCGCCCGCCTGAGCCAATCGCTTGGGATCGCGCCGCCGCACCTGCGCTGCCTCACGCATCGCGTCGAGCAGCGGACTCACGCGGGGATCGAGAGCTCCAAGCTCGCGATTCAATTGGTTAAGGGTTGCAGAGTTTGTGGTGTCGCCCAGATCCGCTAGCAGCCGCAAGCGGTCGTCGCCAGCCTTATCGAGTAGATTGAAAAGGAGCTTGAAATAGTCGAGCGCAGTCGCGAGAGCGTCCACCTCAGTGGCCCGGATCACGGCATCGAGCAGTTGGGGTGCTGTGGTGCGTTGGGGCTCGGCGAGCGAATCAACAACCGCTTGAGAAAGCGAGTCGAGTGGTTGATCGACGAAAGGCTCAGCGCATGCGGGTTGGGCAGTCAAAACGATCGCCGCACAGATACAGACAACCGCTAGACATTTTTTTTGCGTGGCCCGCGTTGCCGCCATGCCTAACTGGCCAACGGGAAAAACGGAGCATTTTTTTTTGGTTGGAACCGTCGGCAACACGCGCACGCCCCCCGGCATTAGGCATCGGCAGACGAAAACAAACGCTGCTGCCACAGAGCCATTTGGTCGGCTACACGGGCGGGTGCAGTGGAGCCGAAACTGTCCATCCGCTCAACCGCCCTGAATGCCCCAAGTGCACTGCGCAGGGTGCCGTCCCAGCCTGCGCATTCTCGCGAAAACTCCTGATCGGTAAGCTCTGTCAGCGAAACGTTTCTGGTCATTGCCTGCCGCACAAGGTGGCCGACCGTCTCGTGTGCAGTGCGTTGTGGCATGCCTTGGGCGATCAGCGCTTCCATCAAACTCGTGGCATCGAGATGACCGCGACCGAGGGTCGCCACCACGCGGGCGTGGTCAAACTTCGTGCCCGCCACCAGCGGCGCTGCCACGCCCAGCATCGCTTGCAGCGTATCGATCGAATCGAAGATCGATTCCTTGTCCTCCTGCAGATCGCGGTTGTAGGCGGTCGGCAACCCTTTGAGCAGCACCAGCAGCGACTGCACGTTGCCGATCATGCGGGCCGATTTGCCACGTATCAACTCCAGCACATCCGGATTGATTTTCTGCGGCATGATCGAGCTGCCGGTGCAGAAGCCCTCGGGCAGCTGCAAAAACCCAAACTCTTCTGTGCTCCAGAGAATCCATTCCTCGGCCCACTGCGAGAGGTGTACCGCAGCGAGCGACAAGACAAACGCCAGTTCGCAAACGAAGTCGCGGTCGCTTGCCGCATCGAGGCTATTCGCCGCAACAGCAGTGAAACCGAGTGCATGTTTCACATGCTCACGATCGATTGGCAGACTGGTTCCAGCCAACGCACCAGAACCGAGCGGGAGCACGTTGGTACGGCCTCGGCAATCGGCCAACCGTTCACGATCGCGGGCAAACTTCTCGCACCATGACAGCAGTTGGTGTGATGCCAGCACCGGTTGCGCGCGTCTCAGATGCGTGTAGCCGGGGATCACGAGCCCCTGTTCACGCATTGCAAAACCGAGGAAGGAGCGTTGCAGTTCTAAAAGCCCGCCATCGATGCGATCCATTGCGTGCCGGCAATAGAGCCTGAGATCAGTGGCAACCTGATCGTTGCGGCTGCGCGCTGTATGCAACTTGCGACCGATGTCGCCGAGTTTTGTTGTCAGTGCCGATTCGATGTGAAGGTGGATGTCTTCCTTGGCAGCCGTAAACTCGAAGCGACCAGCAGTGATCTCGCCGCGAATCTCTTCGAGGCCATCGACAATGGCAGTGGCTTCCTCAGCCGTGATGATTTCACAGGCGGCCAGCATTCTTGCGTGAGCAATGGAACCGTCGATGTCGTGATCGGCTAGACGCTTGTCAAACGACACGCTTTCCGAGAACGACTCGACGCGTTTGTCGGTCGGCTCACGAAAGACACCGCCCCATACTTTTTGCGGCCCATTGGCCGACGCCTGCTGTGAATCGTTCGACTGTGGCACGGATAATTCCTAGGGAAACCGGCGGGAAAGAAAACCGCTGTCCAGCCTACTTGTAAATTGGTGACGAATGGAAATCCACCCAACGAGCGCCGATCCCTCTGCCAGGCCCTTTGGCTCAGGCCCTAGGTCGGCAATCGTCGCCTTCGGCTACAGTGTTCAGCATGACGCATTCAGATGATTTCCTGAAGCCCGACGGTCGGCTTTCGGCTCGACTAGCAGGCTGGGAATCGCGGCCGCAGCAGTTGGAGATGGCCAACTTGGTTACTGCGGCGATCGCAGCGCGCGCCCATGCCATTGTGGAAGCTGGCACTGGGGTTGGCAAAAGCCTTGCCTACCTCGTGCCTGCGGTGCTCGCCGCCACGGCCGATCAGACGGAAGCACCCAGCCCCACCGACTTCGATCACGACCTCGATCACGACTTTGACCCAGACTTCGCATCCAACCCCGACTCCGACAACGCTGCGGCTGACGATGCCGAAAAAATCATTGCAACTCGGCCCAGACGCATTGTCATTTCAACGCACACCATCGCCTTGCAAGAACAGCTCATCAACAAAGACATCCCGCTGGTTGCCGCCGTTATGCCGCGGGAATTTTCTGCCGTACTCGTGAAGGGTCGCGGCAACTATGTGAGCTTGCGGCGACTGGCGCTCGCCTTGGAACGGGGAGGGAGTTTATTTCAAGACCACGCGGAACTGCGCGAACTGCACGACCTCAGTACCTGGGCCAAGCACACCGCCGACGGCTCGCTCGCTGATCTGCCATTTGTGCCGAGCCATGCCATCTGGGATGAAGTTCAAAGCGACTCTGGCAACTGCATGGGTCGCGCCTGTCCCACTCACCAACAGTGCCACTACTATGCTGCCCGTCGGCGGATGGCCCATGCGCAGGTGCTCGTCGTCAATCACGCGCTGTTCTTCTCCGACCTCTCCTTGCGGCGTGGCAACGGCAGCCTCTTGCCCAATTATGATGTCGTGATCTTCGATGAGGCGCACATGGTGGAGGGAGTGGCGGGAGAGCATCTTGGCATCAGTGCATCCAGTGGCGCGGTCGATCGCGTGCTCTCTAAACTCTACAACGAACGCACCCACCGCGGCCTGCTCGTGCATTATTCGATCAAGGATCTTGAGCTTGAAGTGCTGCGCTGCCGGCGGGCCGCAGACGTTTTCTTCACCGCTATTCGATCGGCATGTGCGTCGCAAGGGGACCCGCCGTGGCGTGTTGTGGTGAAGAATCTGGTTGCCGATACGCTTGGAGAATCGTTGCTTATTCTGGCAAGAAAGCTGCGGGCTGCCGCCGATGCAATTTCTAATGAAGCTGAGCGACACGATTTCTTTTCACTCTCTGATCGACTGACGGCAATCGCCGGATCTGTGCATGCGTGGCTGGAACAGAGCGAGGCTGGAAGCGTGTGGTGGGTCGAGTCGCAACGCACGCGGCGGGGCTGGGAACGGATCAAGCTCTCCAGTGCGCCGGTCGACGTAGGCGCAACGCTCAAGCGGGAACTCTTCGACCGCGTCGGCACGGTCATTCTGACCAGCGCCACGCTGGCAATTGGTGGCAAAACAGAGAGCGAGGATGCAGAGCAGACAACCGACCCATTCTCATTTTTGCGTGGTCGCCTCGGGTTGGGAAAAACTCGCAGTGCGCGACTGGGCAGTCCATTTAACTATAGCGAGCAGGCCGAACTGATCCTCGTCGACAAGCTCCCGAATCCGTCCGATCGAGCAGCCTACGATGCAGCCGTGGTGCAAATGATCCGCCGCTATGTTACCCGCAGCGCAGGCCGAGCCTTAGTGCTCTTTACGAGTATCTCCTCGCTGACACAGGCCTCGGTGGCTCTCGGCGCTTGGTGCACCAAGCAGGGCTACCGATTTGTGAGTCAGGCCGACGGCCTCAACCGCTCACAGATGCTCGCCGATTTTCGTGAAGGCCCGGCTAGTGTGCTATTTGGCACGGACGGTTTTTGGCAAGGCATCGACTTAGCTGGCGAGCAACTCGTGAACGTGATCATCACGAAGCTTCCATTCGCTGTGCCGGACAGGCCGCTTGTGGCTGCCCGCATCGAAGCGATTAGAGCCGCGGGCGGCAACCCGTTCATGGATTACCAACTACCCGATGCGGTACTGAAACTCAAGCAAGGCTTTGGACGACTGGTGCGCACGCACGAAGATTACGGCACAGTAGTGATTCTCGATCCGCGCATGCTCACGAAGCCGTATGGGAGGATCTTTTTGGAAAGCTTGCCGCCGGCCCGTCTGACAGTGGAACAATTGTGATCGCTCTACGAGCGGATCAGTTCGAGCTCGGCCCACGTGGTGGGATCGCTCTCCCAAGGGAATTCCACCGGAGCACAAAGCGGGATTTGTCCGAGTCGTCGGTCAACAATCGCAGCGAAAAAACCGAGGTGGGGCAGTTCGACGGGATCCCAGCCGGGCAGTGCAGTCGCAGCGATGCAGGCGTCGATCCGCCAGCCATCTGCCGCTAGCTGGCTCTCAATGGAGATGGAGCCAGCCGGCATCTCGGGAGGCATTTCACTGGTGCGCGGAATTGCAACCGCCAGGGCGATAGGTTTATCGGCACGCTGTCCGCCTCCGGTTGGCAGCAGTGCCAGCCGACGACAGTAGCGGCCAGCCCGATGGCTTTCGCCGGTGGGATGGGTGGCGATCCACAGATGCAGTCCGTCGCTATCCTCTGGTCGTGTTGGCTGGCACCAAGGGGAGGCACCGCTGCCAGTGAACATTGCCCGCACGCCGAGCCCTTCATCGTTCCACGCCAGCCACAGCGTGAGCAGATCGGGCACGTTGGACACTGCAGCTAGCGATGGCAGCCGGCAGCGTTCGTCGATGCCCGACAACGGTGGCGGCCAAAGTTTTTTGCGCTGCTGACAGGGAAAACGAAATCTGAAAAGCGCAGCGGGATTGACGAGTGGGCTCATGGCTTTGGCGGCGACAGTGAGGAGCTTGCTAGCTGGAGAGGGCAGACGGCAAAAGTGAAGAATATCAGGAAGTGGTTTGGGGTGTGCTTGCCCCATTGACAGCCATCAGCCACAACTACAGAGCGTAAACGGGCTTGGAAAGAACCAACCGAAAAAATAGCGGCAATGCGTGTTTTACAGGTGGCCAGCGAGGCGACTCCCTTTGCCAAGACCGGCGGATTAGCCGACGTCGTCGGGTGCTTGCCGGATGCGCTGTCGCGTTTGGGCTGCGACGTGACGCTGGTGATCCCAGCCTACCGCGAGGTGTTGTCCAAGGGGTTCGAGATTGAACATACGGGTCTATCATTTGAGGTGCCACTGGGAACGCGGCGATTGCAGGCGCAAATCCTCCGCGGCCGTCTCCCCGGCTGCTCGGCCATGGTCTTTCTGATTGCCAACGACGAATGTTTCGATCGGCCCACGCTCTACGGTGGCGCTGAAGACTATCCCGATAATGCAGAACGCTTTATCTTCTTCTCCCGCGCAGCAATCGAATTGGCAGCCCGCCAAGATCGTCCCTTCGACATCATCCATTGCCATGATTGGCAGACAGGCCTCGTATCGGCCTACCAAAAACTGCTCTATCGATCATCGCCCATGCTGAGCCAGTCCCGAACGGTGCTGACGATCCACAACATGGCCTATCAAGGTCTGTTCTGGCACTGGGACATGCTGCTCACTGGTCTGGATTGGAAATACTTTAACTGGCAACAGATGGAGTTTTACGGCCAGTTGAATCTGCTCAAAACGGGGCTCGTTTTTTCCGATGCAATCAGCACGGTGAGCCCCAACTATGCGAGAGAAATTCAGAAGGCGCCCGGTGGCCATGGCCTCGAAGGCGTGCTGGCTTCGCGCAGCGATGTGCTGAGAGGAATCGTTAACGGCATCGACACAACCGTTTGGAATCCTGGCAGCGACCCACACATTCCGCGTTTGTACTCGGCGCACGACTTCGATGCGGGCAAGTATGCCGCGCGGGTGGCATTGGCTGCCCGCTTGGGGCATGCGGCGCCCGATGCTCGGCCCTTGGTGGCTTTTGTGGGCAGATTGGTTGAGCAAAAAGGGGTGGAGTTCATCGTGGAATTGATGAGCCGAATGGCCGGTAGCGGTCGGGCACATTTTATCGTGCTCGGCACTGGTAGTCGCAGTAGCGAGGAAGCATTGCAGCGAGTGGCCGCTTCGTTTCCTGGCACCATTGATCTGATCATCGGCTTTGATGAGACACTTGCCCACCTGGTGCAGGCAGCCGCGGACATGATGCTCATGCCGAGCCTCTACGAACCGTGCGGGCTGACACAACTCTATGCCCTGCGCTACGGCACAATCCCGATCGTGCGTGCAACAGGAGGCTTGGTCGATACGATTGTCGACACCACCCCAGAAACGCTGCACAACAAAACGGCCAACGGCTTTTCATTTACGGCATTTGATTCACTGGCCCTAGAGCATGCTCTCACACGGGCCCTCGATGCGCATCGCAACCGCGAATTGTGGAGCGGCTTGGTGCAACAGGCGATGGGACAGGATTGGTCGTGGGATGCCAGTGCCCGTGAGTACCTGCAGCTCTTTAGAGAGACGCAAGCTAGGACGCCTGCAACGGTGCGGTAGTTTTTAAAAACAGGTAAGCCGGGGGATTTCGGCGAAGATGCTGGCGCTGCAACCGGCTCTGAGAATGCATCACTCAGTCCAGTGGCTCTATTTTGAGCAATCGATCGCGGTGCTTTCGGCCGATACCTCTGAGTATGAAAGCGTTCCCAAACCAGACTATTGGCTACCGGCTCACGATGCTGGCAGCGGCTCTTTTCCTGACGAGTTGCATGGGCGGAACGATTCTTGCCGATGAGGCCTGTCGGGAGTGTTGTCCAAAAGCGCGGCGGTTGCAAAGCCCTTGTGGAGACACAGGCTGCGGCCCCATGTACCACGGCGCTGTGCACGAAGAAGCCAACTGTCCTGATCCCTGCGACGGCTGCAACCGCTGGTACGGTTGCAATCAAGCCCGCGAACTGCCGGACCTGTTGGCCCCGTGGCAATTGCCCCCGGGTCGCGGATTTCAGTGGCCCAGTCAACTCGGATATGCCAGCGGCCCCTGTCGAGAGTGCCGCCCACGGCTGTGGCCTTGGTGAGAAAAGTCTTTTTTGCGGAGCGATTGTTCAACCGTTCGCATGCTCGATGGCGAGCGTTACAGCGAATGTGATTTCGTCTCCACGTGCGCGACAGGCAGCGCGAAGCATTTCCCAGTCGGGCCCGATGGCGGCCAATTCAACGAGCGATGGCAGCATGCCGGTGGCCTGCATGCTGCTGGCCATCGACGCATCATTGGGTCGCTCAAGCGCAGCGTGCAGCGCCTCGGTTGGCCGTCCGATCCTCCAGAGCAGGAGCACGAGCGTGTCGGCGGGCAACGTTCCCGAGTCTTCCAAACGCGCTGTCGCTGCAGCGGAACGAAAAAAGCGAATCGCCTTTTCCACATCGAATCCCAGTTGTGCGCCGTAGAACAGCTTTGAGGATTCAGCCACATTCGCAAAGGGTGCCTCCCCCGGGTAGACGGCCTCTGCAGGCAACCGGCAGGCGTAGTGGGCTAACTGCCACGCTTTTTGGATAGAAGCGAGCTTGGTACAGACCCGTGCCAGTCGGAGCACCGACTGGAGGTGCGACACATCGACGTGGATGGCAGGATCGTCGGCCATGCCTCCGGCCGCCTCCAAGAGTGCAGTAATCGACGTATCGCTAGGTGTGGATGAGTGAGAAGTGGGTGCAGGTAAAACAGTTCCACGCTGCAGCAGGTCGGCCGCCAGTGCCACAGAGATTTCCCCGTAGAGGTGATCGACAAGCACATCGGCCGCCGGTTGCTGTCGCAGCATCGGTAGACGCGAGATGGCCTGCTCGTAGGCGGTGATGCCGTTGCAGGTGCCGTTGTGTGCGAGCAGGAGCGAAAGTCCTAGGGCCGGATGCACCCCTTCCCACAGTGCAACAGTGATGATTTCCTGTAATGTCTGCGAGGCGGCCTCGTCGTTTTCTGGCTCGGCAGCGCTTGGCTGTTTGTCCAATCGCGCTGCTAGGGTCGCTAGGGATTGCGCCATCTCTTCTGGCTCAGCGGCAGCACGCAGATACATCCAGCCCGCCGCCACGTGTCCTTCTTCCACCAGTGGCCACCCCACCTCACGGCAGGCTTCCAGCGATCGCTCGTCCAAGAGCAGGCGTTTAGCTGGATCGATCTGTGCAACATCGCCGACCATTGCAATGCCCAGAGCAAAGCGGGCCTGCAGCAGCCGAGTGTCAAAGAGCGCATGCCAACGCTTGCGCTCTTTGAGCATGGTCGCCAGCGTGGTAAACATCGCATCGACCCCCGCCGTCGCCGCGATTGTGGTTAGTTGCTCGTAGGCAACAGGCGCGACGGCAGATAGTGGTGTTTCGGTCATCAAGTATCTTTCAAAGTTGCTTGCTTCAAAAGCGGCAACGCGAGCATCAGACTTGCTGCTCGCGTTGCCGCCAGGCCTCGTATGCCAAAACGGCTGCTGTGGCCGAAACATTGAGGCTATCGGCCCTGCCGACCATCGGCAGTCGCACCGATAGAAAGCGGAGCACTCCGCTGGCAGCGGCCTGTTGCCAGAGGGGTGAGATGCCGTGCGCCTCGCTGCCCAACAGAATCGCCACATTGTCAACGAGATCCGTTTTGTACCAGAGGCTCTCACCTGCCGGCATGGCCGCCACGATGCGTCTGCCGTTCAAGCGGCACCAGTCAAGGCCCTGCTGTGTTGAGGCGACCGCTAGCGGCACCGTAAACACCGTGCCTAAGCTGGCGCGGATGACTGCCGGGTTTGCCGGATCGGTGCGGCCATCGCACACGATCACTCCCCCGATGCCAGAGGCATCCGCCGTGCGGAGAATCGCCCCCAAGTTGCCCGGTTTTTCGACCCCTTCAACGAGCAGCACCGGCAGGCATTCCGCCACTTTCAATTGGTCAAGCGTCGGCGCTGAATAGCGGGCCACTCCCACACAGCCTTCGTTGCGCCCGCCAAAAGCGATCCGCTCGAAGGCTTTCCGCGAGAGGGCTAGAATCTGCGTGCCCCGAGCCACCAATGCTTGAAGCCAGTCGACAAAGGCCTGCTCTTTGAGTGGGTCACTGGCGGGCAGTGAACTTGCCCGCAACATTTCGGCATCGAGGAACAGCTCTACGATTGCAACGCCCTTGGCAACCGCCATTGCCAACTCGCGTCGCCCGTCGATGAGTGTGAGCCCCGTTTCGCGTCGCGCATTGGCATCGCGCAGCAGCGATGCTTGACGCACTCGCGGATTGGCAGCGCTACGAATTTCTTCATGGGGAATCATGCGGCCTCGATCATACGCTGGGAGCCTGTCGGGCATAGGCGCCTAGCGTGAGCAAGCGGCCAGCGTCGTCTTCGCAGGTGAGCCAACCCGATTCCATGCGCCGGCATCGCAGAACGCTAGCCAGCGCTTCCCGCAGGCGGCCGGCATGCCAGCCTGGGGAATGACACGTCAACAGGATCAGGGCATTCGTACTCCGTTTACCGGTATCAGAACTGCCGGTACTATCCAGCAGGGTGGCAATGTCTCCGAGCAGAGGCAAGAGATCTCGATCGATGGAAAAGGCCTGTCCTTTGGGCCCGTGGCCCCACGAAGGTGGATCGAGAACAACGCCCGCATAGCGAGCCCCCCTCCGCACCTCTCGTGCGATGAAGGTGCGAACATCCTCACAAATCCAGCGAATGGAGGCGTTTGTGAGTGCGGAAGCTGCAGCGTTGCGACGGGCCAGTGCCAGAGCAGGCCGCGAGGCATCGACGTGCACGACTTCGGCACCGGCCGCCGCCATGCAGAGTGTCGCGGCTCCGGCATGAGCAAAGAGAGACAGCATGGTGCCGTTGTTGGGAGTGACATGGTCCAGCCAACGACACTGCTCGAGCTGTTCGAGAAAGACGCCGATCTGTCCCGAGGGGGCCGGTCGCACCTCCAGCGAGAGCGTGAGGCGTGTCAGTGGCACTTCGATTCGCCACGGGTCTGGAGTGGGGCCTGTGAAGATCCAGCGGCTTTTTTCACCGCTGACTGTCTGGGTGGAATCAGTGCCAGAGATATGCTGCGCGGTGGCTGCTGTCCACAGGTCGGGAAATTGCCGTAGATTCTGCACGTGCGGGAGTGGCCGATCGACAAGAATGCCGCCGAGCCGTTCGAGTCGACGACCACAGCCAAAATCGACAAGTGCCGGGTCGCGAAACTTTTGCACGCCTGAATCGTTCATAAGCAGTAGCATACGCTGGATCTATAGATTGATAAATTGATCATTCAAACAGAGGCCGATTCAAAACCCTGCGGAGCCATTTCTATGATCCGTCCATTTTGTTTCTGGCTGGTCGCACCCCTGTGTGTGGCTGTGCTCATCGCGGTATCGGGATTGCCACCGGTGCAAGCAGCTGAAACAGGCCCCACCCTTTTTCAAGCCACGGTCAACTCTTGGATGGCAGTCGTGGCCCTCGTTGAAAACGATGCAGACGACGATGCAGACGACGATGAAGACGACGATGCTAAGCCGAAGCACCGTCACCCCCACCACAAGCCAATGCACCCCGTTGCCCCGCACGGCTGGCACCACCCAGGGCATGATTCCGAGCAGGGCATGCAACACGCCCGCGGACAGGATCGTTGGCCCGGCCCACCGGGGCGGCCGCCGCAGATGCCAGACATGAATCGGATGTTGATGGAGCAATTCAACGAAGTGATTGCCAGACTGACACGCATCGAGAATCGCCTCGGCGGCGGGTCCAGCAGCGAGCGGAGTTCACCGCCGGACAGGGATCGCAACCAGAATCGAAAGGAAATGGATGGCAAGCAGCGCCGTGGTCCTGAAGAAGTGCGGCGTCAACTGCCGGAAGAACAGCAACGCATGATGGAGCAGCGCATGCAGGAAGGGCGGCGGCGGATGGAAAATGCCAAGAGCGGCATGGAGGAAGCCCGCCGACAGTTTAAAGAGATGCAGCAACGCATCGAGAGACTGGAAGACGAAATCAAGCGGCTGAAGTCCCAGAATTAGCAGCTGAACTGTCGGGCAGAACCGCCAGCGCCGCCATTACTTGCGGGCCAGCTTTTTTTGCTTGGAACGGACTGGTGCAGCAGAAGATGCTGCTGCTGGCACCGTCGCTCCTGGAATCATGGTGGGTACGATGATGCAGTTGTCACCCAGATCGAGGTCATCCTCTTCCTCGATGGGGCGACCGCGGTCATCTAATTTTGTGTCGGCTTCAGCGGTCTTGCGTTTGGCTACATCGAGTAGGCGTTGGTAGAGTTTTTCCCGGTCGGCACCGTTGATGACCGAAACAGCCGTGGCGACTTCGCCGAGATACCGCAAGAAGATGCTGCGTCGCTGTCCTTCCTGCGCCACGCGCTGCCGCCGACGCATGTACATGCCAAACTTCCGCCCGACAGCCTGCAGGGCCAGGCGGATTTCCTTGGTGATTTCTGGATAGGAGGCAATCGCTTCCTTCGATTCACTCGTAAAGGGAACCCAGACACTCGCCATGTGCACCATCACCGTCACCGGTCCGCTGGGCAGGCTACCGCGTGACTGCGACAGGCCGTACGACCGCCAATTGGTGGCGAGAATCGTTTGTGTCACCGCGCAGGCAGCGTACTGAAATTGCAGCGGCACACGGTTGGCATAGCGCAGCACCGTCATGTTTTGTCCTTCGTCGACGTTGACGTGCTGCATCGCCCCATGCAGAGTGGCGAGCGCATCTTTTTTGAGCTTCGCAGGAGATTGTCGGCTGACTAATTTTGCGGCATCCAAAATTTTGTCCGCCGCCTCGCCTCCCAAGCCGGCAAATGTCGTCGTCAGAAATTGCCGCAGGCTTCGCGCATCGCTTTCGCTGACGAGTTCGGACAGCGCCTCAAGCGACACCTTCTGAGCTGCCGGACCGCCACCGTAGGCAAGCGCCGCTTCGATCACGAAGGGATTGCCACGGTAGACGCTTGGCGGCCGCGTGGCGGCGACAAAAAATTCTCCCGGCACAACTTGCCGGAGTCCGGCGAGCAATCGCTGTTCACCAATCGGCACAACGCAGTCGGTGGCCGGCGGTGGAATCTTTGTCTCTTGAATGGCCCGGTAGATGGCATCGGCCTCGCCCCGGCCAATCTTTGCGCAGGTGGCCCGCGTAGAGAGCTTGGCGGTATCACAGATTCGTTTAGCGACCCCGTGAGAAACGCGCGAGAATGAACTGGTGAGAAACTGTGTCACAGAAATCTTTGGATTGTCTTGCAGCATTGTCACCAGCCTGCCAAGCTCCACACCGTAGGGATGCGGCTTGATCTCGCGTGGCTCCTGCGGCAGATCGTAAGTCGAACGCTCTAGAATGCGTTCCGGTGCGTCCCCACTTTGAAAATGGATGCGAGCGTGCGGATTGGAAATCGCCGTCTGTTCCAGATACTCTTCGACACTGCCACGGCCCCGCTGAAATTTGGCCTCCATCTCAATCGTTACGCGTGTGCCATGATTGATCGGCTCTCCCAGATCATTGGCGGCGATCCACTCAATGCCATGTTTGGCCATGAAATCGGCACCGCTCTTGCCGGCAGCAATGTCGATACCCGCTCCCTTGCCATTTAAAATCTCCGGGTGGTTTGTTTTTGTATCGATGCGCAGTTCGTAGTAGTGGGCTGGATCCTTAGCGGATATTTTTGAGATGATCTTCACCGGTTTTCCAGTGGTGAGAACGCCATACATGCCGGCAGCGGAGATACCGATTCCCTGCTGGCCGCGGCTCATGCGGAGGCGGTGGAATTTTGAACCGTAGAGCAACTTTCCGAAGATCAGCGGAATTTGTTTGCTGACAATGCCCGGCCCGTTGTCCTGAACACTGACGCGGTAACGGTTGTGGGAATGTTCTTCGATGTGCACCCAGATCTCTGGCAAGATGCCGGCTTCCTCACAGGCATCCAGCGAGTTATCAACCGCCTCCTTCACGCTGGTGAGCAGCGCTTTTCGCGGTGAGTCGAATCCCAGCAGGTGCCGGTTTTTGGCGAAGAATTCGCTGACAGAAATATCCCGCTGACCGGCGGCGAGGGCCTGAGCAGTCGCCCGGCGCTTTGTCGGAGCGGTCGGAGCAGACGATTGACCGGCCAACACAGGTGGCTGGCTAGCGGCAACCTTTTCTGTTGCCACCGGTGCAGACACAGATGGACGGGCACGCGGCGAAGTTTTTCGCTGTTTTTTTGAGATAGGCATGGAAGGGTAGATTTATAAAGACTGTGATCAGAGGGAACCGATTTGGCAAGAGGGGCAAAGTGTAGCGGTTGTTTGGGTGTGGTGACACGGCCGGTCAAACGGCCCGCCTCGTCGAGAGTGACTCGATCGCCTTCGACTTTGGTGTCGCACCGGCAAAGGGGGCGGCAAAAGTCTGCTCGCGTGGGCTGCGGCGGCCCAATGCTCGTCGAGCGTTCGCCGACCCCCTTGCTCCCTCTGCCGGTTTTCCATGTCGCCGCGACAGCTAGCCGAGATGCGCTCGAGGGCTCGACTGTGCGTGTCGGGTAGGCGTGTCGGCCTTTTGAAGGTGGAAGTGATGAATGGCATCGGAAACTGCCGAATTTTCCTCTGACTGGGGGTGGCGTTGCCAGGAGTTCTTGGCAGCCGTCTTGTAAGAACGAGGTGATCGGTATGCTGCTTTGCTCGAGAATCGATTGCCGCGTGGCCAGCGGTATTTCGGCGGCCCTGATGATCGTCTTGGGCAGCGCGTTAGCAGCCGCCCCAATCAACGGCGGCGTCGAGGCACCGACGCCGGATGTTTTTTATAACTTCTACGCTCCACCAGTTGCGGCTGGCAACTACCCAGGGTTGGGTGCCCAGCTATACGTCTCGCCCCGTCCGGTGCCGCCGCGCGTCGGCCACACGTGGAATACCTATCCACCCTTTATGCCACATGAATTTCTCTACAAGCATCACCGGCGGTATATCCGCCCTGCCGGTGTAACAGGCATGCGGACAGTTGTGCATGCACATTGGTGGTAATGATCCTGAGCAGCAACGGCTGGCAGCCCCTATGAATTCTATGAACAATCTTTTTCTTTTTCCCAAGCATCGTTTCTGTGACCGGTCTTTGCTGGTTGTGTTGCTGGCGTTCTGTTGGATCGGATCGCTGCAGACCGCGCAAGCCGGCGGTCATGACGTGATTGAAAAACGCTATTTTCTGCGCAGTCAGGGGGCGAGTTGGCACAGCGCGTGGTACAGTCCGTGGGAAGGACGGCCACTCGCGCTGGTTGTGCCGCCCACCGCCGAGTTTACAACAGAATATTCTTGGGGCGTCCCGAGTTCGCGGGTGCTGCCACTGGTGCACCAGTACCACCGCCCCTATCCCGGGCCGGGTGCTGTTTCAGGCCGATACCGATTCAGACCGACCCCGAATCAGCCGAGCGACACGGTGCAGTTTGGAGTGCAATCGATTCGCGGACCGTGGTAGGTCTTGCGCCGGTGCCGGTCTTCAAAGTCATCGACACGTTCCGGTGGCCTGTCGGCACTTGCGAGCGCACATTTGGTTGACGTGTCTCGCCGGCTCCTGCGCCTACCCGCTCTAGCGTTGCTCTAGCGTTGCCACTTTCGACGCTACCCAATCGACCGCATGCGCTCTAGCGACGCAACTGCTCCCGCGCGAGTGTTGCCCAGGGGCTTTCGGGTGCCAAATTAAGAAAAGCACGCAGGTGGCGGTGGGCATCAGTGGAACGCCCCACTTCTGTGAGCACGCCGGCCATGTGCCAATGCGCATCGGCATAATCGGGCTGCTGATGCAGCACGCCCTCCAGCGCTGCCAGAGCCAATTCATGTTGGCCTAATTCGGCGAGTACACAGCCCAAGCTGGAGCGGGCTTCGAGATGGTCTGCATTCAGTTCAACGGCTGCATAGTAGCGTTCGCGCGCTGCGGTGAGATCCCCAGAACGGTAGAGCAATTCGGCCAGCATAAACGCCACGTGTGCAGTAGGGCCTTGCGCTTGCAGCACAGCACGCAGCGCATCGGCCGCCTCCACCAGTTCGCCAGCCGCCTCTAAATCAGCTGCGAGGTCGAGCAGTTCGGCAATGTCCGTGGGCTTGCATTCGTCGGGTCTTTCCGCGGCAACCCACGGGTGTTCAAGAGCCGACTCAGCGGGAAAGGCATGCAGACCCGCAGTGTAAAAATGGAACTGCAACTGCCCCCCTGCTCCCACGAGCAAATCTCCCTGACGGATGCTCAAGCGGCAGCCGTCCGCCACGATTCGCTCAGCGATCCGCGCTGCTGCAACGGCACCGCCGGGGGCCAGTCCGGCCAATTTTCCATCGATCTCACGCAGAGAAAGGCCGGCCGAAAGCAGTCGCACCAAATGCCGTCCCACCACAAGCTGCTCAAAATCAAACCACTCAATCGATCCCGCGCATTTGACAGGCACCAGCAGGCCGTTGCGTAGCCAGTAACGTACAGCCGCTAGCGGGGCCGGCAAGACAGCAGCCATCATTGCCACCGTGTAGAGCCGTTGCACGCCAGTGTGATCGCCTACCCCAGAGAGCGTGTCTGGCTCTTCATCGTCAAAGAGCAGACGATCAATCGGGATTGATGCGGGCTTAAAGTGCAACACACTGCGCGAATCTTTGTGCGCTGCGCGCGTGAGGTTTGGCTTGGTGGGGTCGTCTGTGACCTTGATTGGCATGATGGAGGCCCAAAAAACCAGACGAGAAAACAGAAGAAACCAGAGGAAAACAGGAGAAAACAGACGAGAAACCAGAGGGGAAACCGGTACCCACCGTCGGCGCAACTCTACTCGACAGCCGTGACGCAGTCCAAGGGGGCAAGCTGTTGGGGCCGACAGTGACTGCGCACCACCGGTTCGGGACTGCCCCTCACGGATTCAGCGATTTGAAAAGCCAACTTCCATCGTGCTCGTGAGAATTACTTGGCAAACGGCCGACTGCTGACCTTATCGGCCGTGGGAAAATCAGTCGGCAGCGGGCTTGTCACCGATCCTGTTGCGGCCCACTCGGTGCCCCGCTGCAGTGATGCAATGAAGCCGACGCACTCCTGCGAGTCGTTGCCGTGGCCCATTGGCGTGTGAAAAATCCGTCCTTTGCCGTAGCTGAGCGTCATGATCATCGGTTCGTGTCGTTTGGTGATCGCAGAAAATGCCGTTGCCAGCACCTGCATATTCTCCGCCGGGCCACGCAGCTTGTCATAGAGCTCATCGTTGGCATGCATCCACGTGGCCGGCATCCCCTTTGTGATTGGATGCTCTGCATCGCGCACAATCAGCGGGAAGGCCCACTGTGGGCCGTGGTTGCCACCAGCCCCTGCAGCAGTGTCACGCACCAATTTTCCGGCGTCGTTGTAATAGACATACGGTCCGCTCTTCTCGTTGCGTCCACCCCAGCCACCCAAGCCGATCATCTCATTGAAGGCAACCCAATCTGGAAATGAGTTGTCGGCGGCATGCACCACAACCAGCCCGCCACCGCTGCGCATAAAGTCTTCGAGTGCAGAACGAGTTTCGGCAGGCCAAGCGGCAGCGCCGTGGCCAAAGTTACTGACGACAACCGCATAGTTGGCAAATGCTGGCTTGAAGTTGGGATCTTCTCCGTGAGGTGCATGCGTGACAACATCGACGGTGAAGAGACCAGAATCCTGCAGATATCTTTTCATCATCTGCGTTGTCTGCGGCCAGTTACCGTGATTGTTTTGGCCATCGACGATGAGGGCTTTGAGCGGCTCGGCGGCAGCAGCCAGCTTGGCAAGAGTGAGGCCAACAGCCAGAACAAGTGCTAGACGCAGGATCAGACGCATTGATTTCTCCGGTCGATGAAACGGCTTATAGAAAAGGGGACGCTCCGAATCAGATCCAATCCACTCAAGAAGACAAGAGAAGACAAGAGGGCGAGCGAAGATTACGTGGAACGGTTGTTGTGCGAAACTTCATTGGTCAAGCCACGACCAAAGTCGGAAGTTTCGGTGGCGGGCACGTCCCGGGTGTCATTTGCTGGCGGGGCTGGCTCCACTGCTGGCCCCAGTGGCGCAACCGTTGGCTCTTGATCGGGTGCCGCTGGCGGCTGCAACGCCCGACTGGGAGTAGACGTCGGAGCAGAGGTCGGAGCAGACGTCGGAGCAGACGATTGGGCGGCTGGTGCCGGAATCGTTTCGATAGCACGCAGCTCGCTCGCACGGTCTTTTGTCGAATTTGCACCGGCCTCGAACGGCTTTTCTGCGCGCACAGCACTCCTGCCATCTGTGCCCGACGACTGCTTTGGATCGACATGATCCAAACTGGATTCCTGCCAGCTTTTCTCAACCCGCGTGTCGGTTGCTGCCGGTTTTTCGCTAAACGTTTTCGTGGAAGTAGTTTCCGCTGCCCCAAGAGCCGGGGCAGCAGGAGAAGCTGCCTGCATGGGCTGCACTGCGCCTGTGCTGACACCGGAGATGGATTGTGAAACGACTGGGTTCCCACAGGAATCCAGCGGCACGCGCATCACGACGGTGCGTGGCGAACGCACGGTGTATGTATAGGGAACCTTTTTCTCAACAATGCGTGGCACCTGCGCTGTGCGTTGCTCGGTCACATACTTGCATACCTGCACAGAAACCGGTTCCACGCGATCCTCGCTCACCATTTTGCAGACCTGCACGGGAATCTGCCGCACCTGTTCTTCGGCCACCATTCGCATCGTTTGCACCGGCACTTTGTTTTCAATGCGCTCGACAACTTTGCGAACGGTTTGCACCGGCACCTGCCGCACCTGTTCTTCAGCCACCATTCGCATCGTCTGCACCGGCACCTGCTGCACGACCTGCTCGTCTACATACCGCACTGTCTGCACAGGAACCTTTCGCGTGACCACTCGATTCACAACGGTTGTTTCCGGAATCTGCATGGCGACAACATTGGGCTGGTAGACACGAGCGACCTGCTGCGTGACAACGCCCGGCGTGACGGTCCACACATAGCCACCGCGCTGCCACACCATCAGGCCGGTAGCGGGATTGACAGCCCAGCCGCCGGGCACGAATCCAAGTTGGGTGGCGCCTGGCGAAACCAGCGGAGTGATCTGATCGACATAGCCTCCTTGGTCGGCGTAGGTTGTGCGCAGAGTGGTGATAGGTTCCGCCACTGTGTAGGCTTCATCCCGTTCGGAAGTTTCATAAACGGGACGACGCACAACGCTCGTCTGCTGCTGGACGGCCGTCTCGTAGACAGGCTTCATGACGGTAAAGCGTTCTTCACGAGTGTTTGTCTCAACGACATCACGAGTGACGTTGTAGCTCATGTCGCGCACCTGCGTCTCGTAGACAGGCTTCATGACAGTGGTGCGTTCTTCGCGGGTGCTTGTCTCCCAAACGGGACGTTGTACGGTGTAGCGACGCTCAGAGGTTTGTGTTTCCCAAACGGGCTTTGTGACGGCATACACCCGCGAGTCGTAAACCGTTTCGTAGGTGACGCGGTAGGCAGTGACCTGCTGTTCGTCGTAAACGGTTTGAAAATCAAGGCGGTAGGTCTGCGTGGCAGCCGGGGCCGCGACCGCGACTGACTCCCCGCAACACGACTCCCCGTATTGAGCCAGCGCAACGCTGACCCCGGCGGGCGATAGAGCACCAAGCGCAAGCAGTGCCCACGCGGAAAGACAGTGGCCAGCAGTAGCGAAACCTGAATGCCTGCAGCGGAAGAAGTTTCCACTCGACGGGCATGCGTTGAAAAGGGTCATTGGGTTTTTCTCCTCGGAAAGGACCTTCTGAGACTAACCACCCTGACGCTGGGTTCAAGCGTTTCGTTCAATAAAAATCTCTTTTTTTGCCAAAACAATGCGGTAGACCCCGCACGAACGGTGTAAGTGTTCCATTTTACGGCCTCGAACAAGGGGCCCAGACAGTTTGGAAAAAAGAGGCAATCGAGAGCCGAGCAGGCAAGACCAGCAGCGATCCTACTGCTGCCAGACGTATTCCGACCGCGCAGAACCCGTTGCGCACCGCGAGTGTGTCGGAAGCCGCCAGAGGGACTCGTCGAGGCTGCAACGGGTCGAAGCTCGAGGCTCTTTGCTCGAGGCTCTTTGCTAGAGGCTCTTTTCAAACAGTCGGCGACTAAGGGCATCTAAGAGTGGAACACTTTTGATGAGATAGCGCACGCCAAACATGTCACTGATCACCGCACTTGCATCGGGCAGACGGATGATGTCGTCACAGTGGGCTACGATAAAACGCCGCTGCCCCCGATCGGTTTCGACCAACCACTCCGTCGGTTCGCGATCCGAAACAGATTCAATTCGCCTGATCACCGGTAGAAACTCACGCAGTGCAAGTTCCTCAATGAGCAGCGACTGTAGCGACGGTTGCAGTGCGGCGAGGGAATCGATCCACGCCAACTCCATGCCGTCAGCGGCAACGATTGCGACTGGCCCTTGAGGCGCAGAAATTGGAAAGGCACGTACGGCATCGACATTGGTATGGCGCTGTCCTTGGCTGTCAATGCAATCGAGGCGACCATGTTCCTGCCGCTCCAGTTGCCAGTCAGCAATGGCCGCGCTGGTCGGTGGTGAGCCAGCGACCAGCGCGGGGAGAATCTTTTGTGGCGTGCGTGCGTCCTGCATGAGGTTTCGTCTTGAAGTGTTTGGGAGTGTGTTTAGGTTCCGGCGGCGGCGGCCTCGGCGGCCCGCGTTTGGGCGTGGTAGAGCCGTGCATAGGCGCCTTCGGCGGCAAGCAGTGCTTCGTGCGTGCCGCTTTCGACAATCACGCCCGCATCGAGCACGACGAGCCGATCGGCCCGTCTGAGCGTGGAAAGCCGATGGGCAATGGCGATTGTGGTTCGGCCTGTAACGAGCCTGTCGACAGCCGTTTGGATGAGCACCTCGGTTTCGGCATCAACGCTTGAGGTGGCTTCGTCCAGTACGAGAATCGCCGGATCGACCAGCAGCGCTCGCGCAATGGAGAGCCGCTGGCGTTCGCCGCCGGAAAGCGAGCCACCCCGTTCGCCCACACGCGAGTCGTACGCCGCTGGCAGCGCGAGGATGAATTCGTGGGCCCCGGCGGCCCGGGCAGCCGCCACGATCCGCTCACCCGACGCCTCTGGCCGACCGTAGGCGATATTTTCCGCAACGGTGCCAAAAAAGAGGAAAGGCTCCTGCAACACGCAGCCAAGATTGCGACGGTAATCGGAAATCGATAGTTCGCGTAGGTCCACACCGTCGACTTTGATCGTACCACTCGACGGATCATAAAATCGGCAAACAAGATTTGCGAGCGTCGTCTTCCCCGAGCCGCTTGTGCCGACCAATCCAACCATCTCTCCCGGTTCGATCACCAGATCGATGCCGTGCAGCACTTCGCGCGATCCATAGCGAAAGTGCACGCCAGAGATTTCGATGCGACCGCGAACCCGTCCGGGCTTGATCGGCTGGAGGGCCTCGGCAACGGTTGGCTGACAGTCGAGCAGCTCAAAGATTCGCTGGGCGCTGGCCGCTGCACGCTGCGTGGCTGGCACCATGCGAATCATCGACTCGACGCGACCATAAAAACGCGCAATGTAGGCGAGGAACGCGGTGAGTGCACCCACTGTTACCGCGCCATTGAAAACCAGCCAAGCGCCGGCACCCCACACCACCAACAGGCCTGCTTCACTAAAGAAGCTGATCAGCGGACCAAAAAATGACCAGACGATGTTGACGCGGTCGCTCGTCTCAAGCACGCGATCATTGGCCGCGCGGAAGCGATCGATCTCCCGCGATTCCTGCGCAAATGCCTTGACAACGCGGATGCCGGGAATGGTATCGGCCAGCGTGCTAGTCATATCCGACCAGGCTACGTTGGAACGAATAAAACCACGACGCAGTCGGGATCGCACGCTGTAGATGAGCCAGACAACTAATGGGAATGGGCCGAGGGTGACCACAGCCAAGAGCGGATTGATCCAGAGCAGCACAGTGGCCGTGAGCAGCACCAGCATCACGTTGGATGAAAAATCGATCAGATTTGACGAGAGAAACGTGTTGATGCGTTCGGTGTCGCTGCCGACACGCGACATCAGATCACCGGTGCGCTTGCCGGAAAAGAAGTCGAGTGAAAGCGTTTGCATGTGGGAGTACGTGCGCACACGCAGATCGGCCGCCACTCGCTCGCTCACCCACGCCAGCGTCCACGCCTGCGCCCAGGAAAGCAGCCAGGCGGCAACGGCTGCAGCTGTCAGTCCAGCGAGATACCACCACACAAGCGCAAACGGCACGGACTCCCCGAGTTGTCGAGGGATCAGCACCTTGTCCACCAGCGGCATCGTGAGGTAGGGGGGGATCAGCGAGACGGCGGTGCAAATGAGTGAGAGCATTCCGCCGAACAGCGCCACGGCGGCGTGCGGCCTTGCAAAGGAAATAACGCGCACCAAGCTCCGCCAAGACGCAGTGGTTGTCCCGGCAGGCAGCCCCGACTCTTCATCGCTCAGCGTGAGCGTTGGATCAGTTGGCGTAGCATCTTCACGCAGATGCGTGCTCGTGCGGGTGGCTGCCTCATTTGCGCCCAGGGCATCGGCCCGGCTGTCGGCGAGGCGCTGGCCGTGCACCTGATTGTCAAAGGCGTCTTCGAGTGCCAGCACACCTTTCGCACGGGCCGGTGTAAACATCCAGCGTGCGATCACCCGATCGTGATGCGTCAACTCGAGTCGACCAACCGCTGCACGCATCGATACATGGATGTGCGTTTGAGAATCGAGTAACCACGACCACTGGGCAAGGCTTGTGGCTGGCTGTCGGGAGTCTGCTTTTTCATCGGCAGAGGCCGGTGTGTCGGCTAGGAGTCGGCGATCGGTGAGCACCATCCAGCCGTCGCTAAAGTGCAGGCTGGCATTCAGATCGAATCGACAGCTAGCCACGACAGATTCGCCCGGCTCCAACACAAAACGATCAACGCCAGGCGGTCCGCCCGCTGTGGAAATGCCAGCACTTGCCAGTGGAAAGGGGGATGGGCTGGGTATGGGAATGAGCATTGTAACAGGAGCAGCAAAGGAGCTTGAGATGCTTGAAATGACAAAAACAGACGTTTTTTACCGGCAGAGACCGTATAAATGGCCTTCCAAAGTCCGACCAACAGAATAGCATCTATCTTTCCGAATATCCCTAAATTAACCTTTTGTCTCAGGGCCTCTTTGCCGGTAATCGCCGGTAAGGAATGCCAGTAGCCCGTAATCGCTTTTCAAAAACGTCCAGCCCGAGCAGTAAAAAATACCCACCGACCCTCCAGTTTGCCTACCCAGTCGCGCATACGAATCATTAGCCATTCTATGAATTGCCCCTTGTGCGCTCCGCGTTACGTGCGTCTGCCAATGCCTTTGGACGCCTTAGAAAAAAATCGGATAGGGACGATCTTGTGTTGGCACGAAACGTGCAAGACTTTTATTTTGTCTGCCAGCGATTCGCAATCCCAAAAAGAAAGCGTAAGATTTGAATCGTGTTCTGCGAAGCGTTCGGTGCACGGGATCGACTCTTCGCAAGAGCAAGAGAATGAGAATGAGCAAGCGATCGCCATGGCCCCGAGGGCAGGCAGTCGATTGTTGAGTCGGTGTTTGATTGGTGACGGTGATGCAGCAGCGATGATTGGTTGGATTCATGGTGCCGCGAGAAACGCGCACCGCAAGCGAACGTGCGTCCGCGTGGCGTGCGGCGGTGCAAAGCGATCTTTCGGTGAGGGAAATTATTCGTCCCATGGCCCACTTGGCCGGTTTCTTGTCAGTAGGGATTCGTTCCCCCGCGTTGTGCTTTTGCCTGCCTGCAAAGGTCTTCCTTGCCAGAGGCATTTCCCCCGCAGCTCCCGACTGCTGGCCGCCCTGACGCCCCTACAGCTCAGCGTTGGTCGGTTGTCGATTTCTATAAAAATGGCTTCTCGGGCGACGCGCCCGGTCGGCCAGCCTGCGATTGGTGCAATCTTCCGCAAACAGTCCACCGGAATGTCCGCTGGCTGGAAGAGATGCACCCCACCAAAACCCACGCCCGCGTCTGCGTTTGGGTAAGAGAGTACGTTTTCCTTCCATGGAGATTCAAACGCTCAAGGTTCTTCGCGGTCCCAACCAGTGGGCTTCGTTTCCGGTTCTTGAGGCGTGGGTAGACCTCGGTCGCCTCGAGGATTACCCCTCAGACACGATTCCCGGTTTCAATGATCGGCTCATAGAATGGCTGCCGAGCCTCATCGAGCACCGCTGTTCAATCGGTGAGCGTGGCGGTTTCTTGCAACGTCTCCGCACCGGCACGTGGATGGGACACATCCTCGAGCACGTCACCCTTGAGTTGCAATCCATCGCCGGTCAGCCAGTCAGCTTTGGCAAAGCCCGGGAAACAGCAACACGCGGCGTCTACAAGGTAGTGATTCAGTTTAAAGAAGAATCGTTTGCCATCGAATGCCTCCACACAGCGCAGCGCTTGCTGATGGCCGCCATAGCCGGTGAAACGTTCGACGTGGCTTGCGAGATCAAGCGATTAAAAAAGGTGCTGCTCGACGTGCAACTGGGCCCGAGTACGCGATCGATTGTTGAAGCTGCAGCGGCGCGGGGTATTCCAACGCGACGGCTCAACGATGGGTCGTTGGTTCGGCTGGGGCATGGAGCCAAACAGCGACGCATCATCGCTGCCGAAACCGACCGCACCGGCGCGGTCGCTGAATCGATTGCGCAGGACAAAGAACTCACGCGCACGCTCCTCCTCGAGGCCGGTATTCCGGTGTCCGAGGGGCGGCCGGTTGTGGATGCAGCCGATGCATGGTTGGCGGCTGAGGAAATCGGTGTGCCAGTTGTGGTCAAGCCCCGCTACGGCAATCAAGGGCGGGGCGTATCGGTTAGCCTTTTCACCCGCGCTGAGGTGGAAAAGGCTTGGCACGTTGCCCGTGAACAGGATTCAGCGGTTGTTGTCGAACGGTTTGTAAGCGGGAGCGATTATCGGCTGCTGGTTGTGGGCGGTGCGGTTGTGGCTGTGGCTCGGCGGCATCCCCCCACGGTCATGGGCACCGGTCAATTAACAGTGCAGCAACTCGTCGACCGCATCAATGAGGATCCGCGCCGCTGTGGCGACCATGCCGGGGCGTTGAGCCCGGTTGTCATCGATGAAGTGGCCTTAGCCGTTCTGGCTGAACAGGGCTTGGCATTGGAGAGCATTCCCGCGGCAGAGCGTCTTGTTTTTCTGCGTCAAAACGCCAATTTGAGCACCGGAGGGAGTGCCGAGGATGTCACCGACACCGTGCACCCAGCCGTTGCATCGCTGGCGGTTGAGGCGGCACGCATTATCGGATTGGATGTGGCTGGCGTTGATGTTGTCGCACTCGATATCACCCAACCGCTCGAGTTGCAACGCGGCGTTGTGATTGAAGTCAATGCTGGGCCAGGTCTGCGCATGCACATCGAGCCGACAGTGGGGACTCCACGTGCCGTTGGTGCCGCAATCGTCGACACGCTTTTCGCGCCCGGAGAAGACGGCCGCATTCCGGTCGCCGCCGTGACGGGTACCAATGGCAAGACGACCGTGGTGCGGCTGTTGGCCCATTTGGCCGCAGCGGGTGGCGCAACCGTTGGCACCACCTGCACCGAAGGGATTTGGGTGGGCAACCGACAGATCGACAGCGGCGACTGCAGCGGCCCCGCAAGCGCACGTCGCGTGCTTGCCAATCCATTGGTGACAACAGCGGTTCTGGAAACGGCACGCGGTGGCATTCTTCGTGAGGGTTGTGGATTTGATCACTGTGATGTGGCGGTGGTGACAAATATTTCCTCAGGCGATCACTTAGGCCTCAACGAAATTGATACCCCCGAGCAATTGGCATGGGTCAAGGGGGCGATCGTCACGGCTGTGCAGACGAAAGGATCAGCCGTGCTCAATGCAGCCGATCCGCTCGTTGTTGCCATGAAACAATGGTGCAAGGGACAAGTTGTGTACTTCGCCTTAGATCCCAACAACCCAGTCCTCGTTGCGCACCTTGCTCAGGGAGGGCTGACGGCCACGGTGCGGGATGGTTGGATCGTACTCTGCGACGGTCCACGCGAAACCCGACTGGCGAATCTCGATCGCGTGCCACTTGTGCACCGCGGCATGATCGGCTTCCAAGTGGAAAACGTACTGGCGAGTGCCGCTGCGGCATGGTGCCTCGGAGTGCCACTGGAACTGGTGCGATTGGGTTTGGAAAGTTTTTCATCTGGCTTAGCCGGTTCACCAGGGCGTTTCAATCTGCTCGATCTGGAAGGAACGTCGATTGTGGTGGACTACGGTCACAACATCCCGGCACTCGAGCAAATTTGCGGAGCGATCCAGAAGATGTCACACGGCCGTCGCACTGCCGTTTATTCGGCCGCTGGTGACCGTCGCGACGAGGATCTGATTGCCCAAGGCCGCTTGCTCGGGGCGACTTTTGATCGGGTCGTGATTTATGAAGATGCCTATGTTCGCGGTCGGCAACCGGGAGAAATCACCCGGATGATCTCCGAGGGCATTGCGCAGGCATCGCGGCCGGGGCATCCCACCACGATCGAAGCGGGCGGCAACTGGTCTGACTCGGCAGCGCACGTACTCGATGCCGTGCAGCCCGGCGAGCTTGTGCTGCTGCAAGCTGATTCTGTGGAGCAGTCCATCCCCTGGTTGGAAGCGCACTACGGTAAGCGACTGCGGGAAACAAACCTCGAGGAGATGGCGGGGCTGTCGGCGTACAGCCAACAGGAACGCGTGCCCGGACAGAGCGAACCAGTTGAGATCAAGAACGGCCATCTTGGCCGTGCCGCCTGTGCCGCTCGAGACTTGGCTGCCGGTGAAACGATCCTGAAGGCCTGGGGGCCGCAGTTGCCCAAACGCACGCGACACTCGATGCAGGTGGATGTTGACACCCACATCCTGCCCGATGGAGTGGTCGTGCTTCTCAACCACTCCTGCACGCCTAATTGTGGTCTCATTATTCGCTCGGGCACCAAGGAGATCGAGGCCAGATCGCTGCGACCGATTCGGGCCGGTGAAGAACTCACATTCGACTACGAGACTTTTGAATACGAGATCGAGTACCTCAAAGGTCCGTGTCTGTGCGGATCGGCTCAGTGCCGAGGACACCTTCGCGGCTACAAATATTTACCGGCAGATGTCAAGGCACGCTACGGCGAGTTCATTGCCGAATATCTGCGGGCACTGGAAGGCGAGATAACGGTTCCCATCGGGGCCTAGGGCCGGCCAAGCCGGGCCTCCAAGCCACCAGCGGAGGCCTCGATTTACTTGAGCCCCGGGCGGCGGTCCAGCGCGCCGCGAACGCCTAGTTGCTCGGGGTGGCGTGCGATCTTGTCGGTGAAGACGCGCACGTCGTCCACGATCGGTCGCAGTTCTTTCGTGATCGAATTCACATTGGCAGCCGCTTGGGCAAGATCGTCGTAGACCTTTGGATCGCGTACGAGTTTGCCGAGCGTACCATCGGATTGGTTGAGCGCCTTGGTAAACATGGCGGCTTGCTGCAGGACATCATCGAGGCGACCGATTGTGCGATCAACCTGAGCCACCATTTCCTCGCCGCGTTCGCCCAGTGGCCGTGTGAGTCCTTCAAGATTGCGCAAATTACGATCAGCAGTGTCGACTGTTGTGCTGATCCCCTTCACGGTGGATCGCAGATCGGCGAGCACTTCGGGCAGTGCTTCGATTGCCGCCTTCATCTTATCGCGGGCATTTGGATCGCCCATGACGTCATTGATGTTGTTCATGGCGAGGCTGAAGGACTCGAGCGCAATCTCAGTTTTATCTACCATTTGTTTAAATTTGTCATCCTCACCCAGGAATAATTTGTCGAGATTTGTGGAGAGTTTGCTGACGGATTCGCTGGCAATTGTCAGTGAATCGAGGGCCAAGGCCAGCTTTGGTTCGAGCGACGCAAACGCTTCAAAGGGATCGCGACTGATCCCCCCAACAAGCACCTCATCTTTCCCGACGCGTTGGCGAGGCGGCACGATCCGACCAGATACCAGAGAAATTTCCGCATCTCCCAGGAGAGAGCCGCTGATTTTCGGCTGCTCGTCACGATAGATCGGCACATAGGAATCGATGTCGGCAACCACACTCACTCCCCCGCGCTCATCGAGGACAATGCTGCCAACCCGTCCTACCAAGATGCCATTTTTACGAACAGGCGTTCCGGCTGACACGCCACGGGCATCTGCGAAGCTCATCCGTAAGGGGTAGCTGGCTTGCACCAGCGATGGCAGATCGCCAAACAACACGATCAAGATGCCCGCAATGATTGCCGTAGCAAGCACAAGGACCCCCACGCGAAATTGCATGACTCGCTCGTTCATCATATCGAAGACCTCTCCGGAGTGCTCATTTTAAGGGTTGCCAGTGGCCGCTGGTGCGGCGTCGGCCCGCGCTTGTTCATCGCGCATTTCGGTGAGCCGAGCGCCGGCCTTGCCTTCAATGAATTGGCAGATTCTAGGGTCGGTGGAGCGGTCAAGTTCTGCCGGAGTGCCGTCAAAAACAAGTTGCTCCTCATCCTCGCCAAGCCTAGTGAGCGGATAGAGCATGATGATCCGGTCCGCCACCTTACGAGCTGAAATCATGTCATGCGTGACGATAACGCTCGTCACGTGCTCGCGCGATCGCACGCGCATCATCAACTCATTGATGACATCGCTCATGATCGGATCGAGTCCTGTGGTTGGCTCGTCGTACAGCACCAGATGCGGATCGAGGGCAAGGGCACGAGCTAGGCCGACTCGCTTGCGCATGCCCCCGGAGAGTTGCACAGGCTTTTTTTGTCCCACGGAACCGGGGAGGCCCACCTCGGTGAGCAGCGCACTGACGATCTCCCGGATTTCAGGCTCTTTCAGGAGGGTGTGTTCGCGCAGCGGAAAGGCAACGTTATCGGCAATCGTCAGGCTGTCAAAAAGAGCCGCCCCTTGAAAGACAAATCCATATCGGGTGCGCATGTGGCCCAGATCAGCCTCACTCATGTGTGCTAAGGAGGAGCCTTCCAATCGCACCCCACCCTCCGAAGGTCGTACCAAGCCGATCATAGTTTTTAGCAGCACTGTTTTACCGCAACCGCTCTCGCCCAGAATAACCAGCGTTTGACCCGTTGGGATATCGATAGAAATCCGTCGCAGCACGTCTTGCTTACCAAAACTCACGGAGAGCGCAGCGATCTCAAGCAGCATCGGCTTGGTTGCATCTAGGCGATTGGTGTTGGTGGTTGGCATATGGCAGTGTTGTGGATCAAGCTCAGTAGAGAGTCGGCGGAGTGCGTCAGTTTTTAGAGCAGCCTGCGGGGACCTTCGGGACGGAAAAAGTCGTGGACATTGTCGAGCCCAATTCCTAGAAATAAGTCGAGCACAAGGATCAGAACAAACGAATGCACGAAGGCATTGGTCGCTGCTCGCCCCACGCCTTCGGCGCCAGGAGTGCAGTTGAATCCACGGTGACAACTCACCAGGGCAATGGCGGCCCCAAAAAAGAAGCTCTTGAAGATGCCCATCAGGAAATCAAAGGCGTCGACGTATTCGCGCGAATTATTCCAGTAATGGTGGTAGTCGATGCCCAGCAGCAGGTGCGAATAGAGATAACCCCCCAGCACACCCATAAAATCAGCCATAACGGTGAGCGTCGGGATCAGAATGAGGCAGCCAAGAAACCGAGGCACAACCAGATAATAAATAGGATTTGCCCCCATGCTCTCCATCGCATCGATCTGTTCAGTCACACGCATGGTGCCCAGCTCGGCAGCCATTGCGCTGCCCACGCGTCCTGCCAACATAGTGGCTGCCAGCACCGGACCGAGTTCGCGCACAAGCGAGAGGTTGATCACCGCTCCGAGTCGCGTCTGCAGACCGAGGGCCTTGAATTGGGCAAAACTTTGCACAGCCAGCACCATGCCGATAAACAATCCCGTCAGCGCCACAACCGGCAGGGAGAGCACGCCAATCTGGTAGAAACTCGGCAGCAGAACATCTCGTCGCTGCCGCCGCGAGAAAATCCAGCCCAGCGTCTTGAGGGAGAAGATCGTCACATCTCCGATCCCAGCCACGCGACTCAGTGCAAACGAGCCGAGATTTGCAATCTGGACTGCAAACCAAGCAGTCAGTCCACCGGCAGCAGCAGGCGCGTTTGCCCGAGTCGTTTCCGCCGGTGCTGTGGGTGTGGATGCCATTGATCATCAAAGGACGCAACTGCGCACTTCGCTCCTTACCGCTGGGATCGGATGCACGGGTCAGGTAACTTGAACCGGCTCTGCAGGCAGCGCGGAATTGAGGCAGACTGCGGACTTCGAGCAGACTGGAGGAGAAGCAAATATCCAGCAGGTTACCGGCGCACTTCCTAGGCGAGACTTCCGCGGCAGATTTTTTACCGCTGCTTCTCGTTAGTCTGCGGCGGGAACGTCTTCATGGCCAGTGGCAGCGGCCACTGGTTCGGCAGTGACGATGCCCTTGAAGACTAGTTGCTTCTTGTCGGCCACCTCAATGCAGTCCACCATGATCGTGTCCTTGCCCTCAAACTCCCCCTTGAGGAGTTCCTCGGATACCGGATCTTCGATGTAGTTTTCCAGCGCCCGACGCAGCGGGCGGGCTCCGAAGTCGGTGTCGGACCCCTTCTTGATCAGGAAATTCTTCGCCTCTTCGGTGAGCTCGAGCTTGAGCCCTCGGTCTTCCAGCCGTTCGCGAACCTTTGACAACTCAATGTCGATGACCTGTTTGAGGTCTTCAATCGTCAGATGATGGAACACAATGACATCGTCGAGGCGATTGAGAAACTCGGGCCGAAAGACTTTCTCGATTCGTTCGTTGACGCGACTCTTCATGCTGTCGTAGCTGGCGTCACCGTCCGGTTTTTGAAAACCAAAAGACGATTCATTCTTGATCGCATCGGCACCGGCGTTGGTGGTCATGATCAGGATCGCATTTCGGAAGTCCACATTGCGACCAAAGCTGTCAGTCAGACGCCCTTCTTCCATCACTTGCAGCAGCATGTTGAAAACATCGGGGTGCGCTTTTTCAATCTCATCGAGCAGCACCACAGAATAGGGCCGACGTCGGATCTTCTCCGTGAGTTGTCCGCCCTCTTCGAAGCCGACGTAGCCCGGCGGCGCACCGATCAAGCGGCTAACGTTGTGCTTTTCCATGTATTCGCTCATGTCGATCTGAATCAGTGCTTCGGCGTCACCAAACATGAACTGCGCAAGTGCCTTGGCCAACAGCGTCTTGCCGACGCCCGTTGGGCCGGCAAACACAAAGCAACCGATGGGACGCTTGGGATCTTTCAAGCCGGAACGGCTGCGGCGCACTGCCTTAGAGATGCTTTTCAAAGCCTCGTTTTGTCCAATCACCCGGTTGTGGAGTTCGCCTTCCATCTCCATCAGTCGCTTGGTGTCCTCAGTGCTCATTCGCGTCAGTGGAATGCCGGTCATCTTTGATACCACTTCAGCCACCACCTCTTCGTCGACAACACCGTCGGCCTCTCGCGACTTATCGCGCCAGTCGCGGGTCATGGACTGTTTCTTTTTCTTGAGTTTGTCGGCTTGGTCGCGGAGCGCCGCCGCCTTCTCAAAATCCTGATTGGCAACGGCCTCTTCCTTTTCTTTGTTGAGCCGCTCAACCTCGTCGTCGATCTCCTTGAGATCCGGCGGTTTTGTCATCGCCTTGAGTCGCACGCGGGCGCCGGCTTCGTCAATCACGTCTATCGCCTTGTCGGGGAGGCAGCGGCCGGTGATGTAGCGACTGGAAAGCTCGACCGCCGAGAGGAGGGCCCCATCAGTGATCTGGACACGGTGGTGGGATTCGTAGCGATCGCGAAGCCCCTTCAAGATCTCGACAGCCTCGGCCTTCGTCGCCGGTTCGACCATGATGATCTGAAACCGTCGATCGAGCGCCGAATCCTTTTCAATATACTTGCGGTATTCGTCGAGGGTTGTGGCTCCAATGCACTGGATCTCGCCGCGGGCCAAGGCCGGCTTCAGAACGTTGGAGGCGTCGATCGCCCCCTCGGCACCACCGGCGCCAACGAGCGTGTGCAACTCGTCGATGAAAAGAATCGTGTTTTTTGCGCGGCGCACCTCGTTCATGACCGCCTTGATGCGTTCTTCGAACTGGCCCCGGTATTTTGTGCCAGCGACCATCATGGCTAGGTCGAGCACGACGATGCGACGATCGGCCAACAACTCCGGCACATTGCCGTCGATAACCCGCTGGGCAAAGCCTTCGACAATTGCTGTTTTGCCGACCCCCGCCTCACCGAGAAGCACAGGATTATTTTTTGTGCGCCTGCACAGAATCTGGATCGCACGTTCGATCTCTTTTTCACGGCCGATGACCGGATCGAGCTTGCCCTGTCGGGCCAATTCCGTCAGATCGCGACCGAAGCTGTCCAGCGCCGGGGTCTTACTTTTCCCCCCCTTTGTTGCCGATTCGGCACCGGCACCGGCACCGGCACCGGCAGTGGCACGACCCCCCATTCCAGCCCGCTCACCACCTTCGTTTTCCATGCCATGACCGAGCAAATTCAGCACCTCTTCACGCACGTCTTCCAGCTTGAGACCCAGATTGAGGAGCACCTGCGCGGCCACGCCCTCTTGCTCGCGAAGCAAACCCAAGAGAATGTGCTCTGTGCCGACGTAGTTGTGATTGAGATTGCGCGCCTCCTCCATCGAATACTCAATCACCTTTTTGGCGCGAGGTGTTTGCGGCAGCTTGCCCATGGTTACCATGTCGGGCCCGCTCTGCACGAGTTTTTCGACTTCCATGCGAATCTTCCGCAGGTCGATGTCAAGGTTTTTGAGAACGTTGGCCGCCACGCCGCTGCCCTCTTTGATCAGTCCCAAGAGCACGTGCTCGGTGCCGATGTATTCATGGTTAAAGCGTTGGGCCTCTTGATTGGCCAACTGCATGACTTTGCGAGCACGGTCAGTAAAACGCTCATACATAGAGTGATTCCTTGATAATTCTAAGCTCATCGGCGGCGTGCCAATTCGGCAGTCATCCGCTCGTCCATTCAAACCTGCAAACCTTACGCCAAACGCTGCATTTGCAAACACACCGAAAAATTCTGCCAAGCCTATCGCCTAGGCGCAGCATTCAATTATAGAAGTGTTGGTGCCGATTGTCTGCCGGAGAAGTCTCAGAATAGCCTGTCACAGCCAGCTTTATGCAGCCACCTCTCCGGCGGCGGCATTTTTTGACACTTTTGCGGGCGAATCGATGGTCAGAATTGTGGCAGCTTCGGCTGCTGTTTCCGTGGGACTGGCGTTGGCGATCATTTGTAAATCCCGGGCAATTGCCGACCGCCAGGGCGTGCCAGAATCGCTCCGCGCAAGTTTTTCAAGCGCCGCGCGTGACTCGCGGACGCGGCCAACGCGGCGCAGCAGGCTGGCCAGCAAAAGCTGGGCTTCACCGTCGAGTGGCGACAGTTCCAAAAGTGCACAGAGTCTGGTTTCGGCCAACAGCCAGTCTCGTGCCAAATAGGCATCGCGGGCCTTCACAAATAGTGCCGCCATGGCCTCCTCGTGGGCCACTGGCAAGGCTGGAGGAAAAGCCGATAGTGCCGATACCGTGGCCAGGATCCAAACGGCCGCCGTGGCAGTCCAGAGTCCGAGTGAGACTTGCAGATCCACCACCTCCGACCATATCCAACTGGAAAGCACGGCGGCATCCAGCACGACGGCAAATGCCAGTGCCAGAATCAAACCAGCCAGACTGCCGCGCAGCCACAGCCACGGCATGCCGGGCCAGAGGAGCGTCAGGTAACGTGCAGGGCCCACGATCGCAACTCCAGGAACCAGAGGGTTGAGAGTTTGGCGACGGCTCGCTGTCGGCTCTCTATTTCAGCAGGCGGCGAAGTGTAGAGACGCCACCATATTTTTCCAAGACGTCTGGAGGCTACAACAGGAGAGATGAAAAACAGTATGAAAACAGCCGGTGTCGCACAATCTGGGGAAGAGGCGGGAGTCTGGCGACTGCTGGATGCTTCCGCCAACCGGGCCGCAGAGGCATTGCGCGTGGTCGAGGATGTTGTGCGTTTTGTTTTGAACGACGCCCAACTCACGCAACTCGCCAAGGATCTGCGGCACGATCTGGCAACTCTGCTGGCCCACAACGGCTTAGCGTCGCGAGTTTTTGTGCGCGATGTAGCGGGCGATGTGGGCGTGGAGATCGTGGCCGCTGCGGCCCTGCCGCGAGGCTCGGTGGACGGTGTGCTAGCGGCGAATGCGGCGCGAGCTGCGCAGGCCCTGCGCAGTTTGCAGGAATGCGCGCCGCTGGTTGCTTTAGCCACGGGCGCAGAGTTTGAAAATCTTCGCTACCGGCTCTATGCGATGGAGCGAGCAGCCCGGGGCGTTTGGCGTGCGCAGGAATATTTCCACGAGATCAGGCTCTGCGTGCTGGTGGACGGCCAGGCCACACTCGCAGCCTTTGACCATCTGATCGAGTCGCTCCTCGCTGCGAACGTGCGCATGATTCAAATTCGGGACAAGCACCTATCCGTTCCGGCGATTGTGCAGAGAACCCAGCATGCCTTGGCAATCGCCCAGCGGCACGACCCCAGCGGTGGTGTCATCGTGGTCGTCAATAATTACGCCGACGTGGCTGCCGCTACCGGTGCCGCCGGCGTCCACGTTGGCTCTGACGATCTTCCAGCTCAGTTGGTGCGACGGGTGATTGGCCCACGCTGTTTGCTCGGCCGTACCGTTCACAGCATGGCCGAGGCGCAGACGGCCGTTCGTGACGGCGCCGACTATCTCGGGGTCGGTCCCTGTTTTCCCTCCCCCACAAAATCCTTTGCTACGTTTGCAACGCCCGAACTATTGAAGGCCATCTCTCGGGAAAATGGACTCCCACAATTTGCCATCGGCGGCATCACGCTGGATCACCTCGATGCATTGGCCGAATGCGGCTACAGTCGCGTCGCCGTGGCCTCGGCCGTCACCCGTGCAGCCAACCCTGGCAAAGCAGCAGCGGCAATCATTCAGCGGCTCAATCGGCTGGGGAGCGTTCCTGAGCCGTCCACTTCTTCTTGAGCCGTCGACTGCTTGAGGGCCGTCAGACTGTTGAGAGCCGCGAGAATGCTGCGGGCTATGTCGGCTTCATCGCGGGAGCGGTAGCCAACCCACACTGCCTGCACCCGCGCATCGGGGCCGATCAGGTAGGTGGTTGGATAGGCCTCCAATCCAAGGGACTCGCTAAAGAGCATGCGCACCACACCATCGGGATCAGCCCAGACGTTGAGCGCGAGGCGTTGATGGGTAAGAAAATCGCTTGTGCTCGCGGCAATTTCTGCAAGGTCATCGGGGCCGCCGCTGCCGCAGGAGATGGCCAAGAGCTGAAAATCTGGCTCCGATTCCAGACGCTTGGCCAAGCGTGCCAACCCCGGCAACTCGCGGCGGCATGGCATGCACCACGTGCCCCAAAAATTGAGCAGCGTCACCTTGCCGGTGAACGTGGGTTCTGCCGTTCCCACCTGTGGCAACGACGGATCAGTCAACGCCACCAACGGCAGTCTTCCCACTCGGCGGCCTATGGCCGGGTGGGACGGTAAGTCGCTGCGACAACCGGCACCGGTGACGCTCGCCAGCACCAGCCACAGAGCAGCCCACTTTGAAAAAGGCAAACGCTTGCGGGTGGAGAGTCTCAGCATCTGTTCACGAGAGTCGCACGGCCCATTGCCATCAATCCACGCGGACAATTGTATTGTCGGCACCGAGCACGATGATGGCAGGCTTGTGTCGCTCGGCTTCCTCCCCAGAATACCAGCCAAAAGACATGATTGTGAGCCGATCGCCGGGCTTGCCGAGATGGGCCGTGGCGCCGTTGAGTTCGATGGTGCCCGAGCCGCGCAGGCCGTAGATCACGTACGTTTCAAAGCGTTCACCGTTGGAAAGATTGCCGATCAATATTCTCTCATAGGTTCGGAGCCCAACGCGTTCAGCCAAGTCGGCAGCAATCGTGAGGCTCCCCTCGTAATCCACGCTGGCGCCGGTAACGGCCGCGCGGTGGATCTTCGACTTCAGCAGGCAGATGTTCATCGGCAACTCAGAAGAATCCAAGGGATGGTCAAGGGGATGGATAGAAGCAGATGCAAACGGGTGTTGGAACCTTTAGAACTGGACCGGTAAAAACCAGTCCGCCGGTAGCTTGATCGATCTTAAACAGGCTGATTGTGTCCGATGTTTGACCGGCTGCCAGGAGGAATGCACCGCTGGGGTCGATCACAAAATGACGTGGCGACTTGCCGTGGATGGGCTCGACGCCAACAAACGTCAGTTTGCCGGATGTTTTGTCAATCGTATAGATCGCGATCGAATCATGCCCGCGGTTTGAGGCGTAGAGGTATTTTCCTGCTGGATGGACGACAATTTCAGCCGTGGAAAAGCCGGTGCGGTCGGCGACGTGCGCCGGTAGCGTTGAGAGCGTTTGCAGGTGTGCAAGCGTACCAGCCTGCGCATCCCATGCGAATGCCGTCACGGTGAGATCGAGTTCATTGATCGCGTAGCCAAACCGACTGTTTGGGTGCAGGGCGAAGTGCCGCGGGCCGGCGCCGGGTTGCACAGCAACCGCTCGATGGAGCTTGAGTGTTGCCGCCGCTGGGTCGAGCGCATGAATCAATATTTGGTCGAGTCCTAGGTCGCAGGCGACTGCAAAGCGGCCCTCGCTAGCGGCATCAATGGAGTGGGCGTGCGGCCCCGCTTGCCGCTGCTTATGCAGGCTGCTTCCAGCGTGCTGTAGAAAACCACCTGGTGATCCTGGCACAACTGGCCGCAGGCTGCCATCATTGTTCAGCCCCAAACAGACCACGCTGCCGCTGCCGTAATTTGCTGCCAGCACCACGCGGCCGCTGCGATCGACCGAGAGATAACAGGGACCAGCGCCGGCGGAAGACTGCTGATTTGCTAATGCCAACTGGCCGGTTGCCTCATCGATCCTCCAGGCCAGAATCTGGCTTTTGTTGGCGGCCATTTCCGAAACGGCATATAAAACCGGTAGCGTCGGATGCAGCGCAAGAAACGATGGGTTTTCTGTGGTTGCGGCCAACTTCGGCGCGGTCAACTGGCCGGTGATCGGATCAAACCGCGACACATAAATGCCTCCCGCACCAGTGCCTTCATTGGTGTAGGTGCCAAACCACACCAGCCGACTGCGGGGCACCTGTGCGGCGCAGGTCTCGGCTGTGTACGGCAACAGCCAAGCACTCACGCCTAGGCAGGCGATGGCCAACGACCGCCAATGAGAAACGGCGATGGACGTCTGCAACGGTAAGCCTCATGCTGCCAAGTATAGTGAATGATCAACCTCAGGAACGAGATCGGAAATCGTAATCGCATGCCCAACGGTTGCAACGAGCACAACGCACAGGCGGGTAACGCGGCCGGTCGCCAGACCCGCAACACTTTTTGGCTGGAGACGTACCAAGTCATCGTGCGTGTTGGCTGGATTTTCAAAACCGAGACGATCATCATGCCGGCGGTGCTCGATGCGGTCGTTGATTCGGGCTTGCTGCGCGGACTGCTTCCCGTG
This sequence comes from Planctomicrobium piriforme, assembly GCA_945871035.1. Classification (GTDB taxonomy): domain Bacteria; phylum Planctomycetota; class Planctomycetia; order Pirellulales; family UBA1268; genus BAIKAL-G1-2R. The sequence continues at coordinate 67,639 of CAMBUD010000004.1, forward strand.
CTCAACCGCGGCGGACAGAGCGTGCCGCCGCTGTTTGTCTCAGGAAGCGTGGCGCGGCGGCCGGTAAAAAAATGGATGCTGGTGCAAACGAGTTTGGCGATGGCGATCTGCTTTGGTCTGCTGGCAGTGGCGTGGTCGCCCCTCGAGGCAAGTCGCCCGGATCTGCTCGCACTCTTGTTTCTTGTGCTTTATGGACTCTTCTCTGCGTCCAACGGACTCAACCAACTGGTGCTGGCATCTCTGCAAGGAAAACTCATTCCCGCTGGCTCCCGCGGTCGGGCGATGGTGGTGAGCGTGGCACTGGGGAGCGTGCTGGCGATTGTGGCAGCGCTGGCGTTATTGGGCCGCTGGCTGGGGACGCCCGGAGGATTTCCAAAAATCTTTGCGATGACGAGCTTCTTTTTTGCGCTGGCTGGAATCGCACCGGTTTTTTTGGATGAGCCTGCGGACAACGTGCCGCCCACAGGGACTGTCCGGCAGCCGCGCACAGACGGCCTGCAACAGCCCGCGCTTTGGCGCTGGCTCACGGGCCTGCTCACGGGCCTGCGCACGGGGATCGAATGTTGGCGGCAAACACTTGCCGCCGATCGTTCGCTGCTGCGACTCTCGTTGGTCGCGGCCTGCTTCTCGGCCGTGCTCATGCTCTTTCCACACTATCAGGCGTTTGCGCGCGATCGTTTAGGCAGTCAGATTGGCACTTTGCTGCTCTGGGTTGTCGTGCAGAATGCGGCCACAGGTGTTGTCAGTCTGGTGGCTGGTCCGTTCTCTGATCATCGCGGCACACGCATTGTGCTGATCTGGCTGGTAGCCCTTTCTGCCACCACACCGCTGGTGGTGACACTCCTGTCGTTGCTGCCTCAATCGGTGGCCGTGGAATGGTTTTGGATCGTCTATATTCCACTGGGACTGAATCCGATTTCACTCAAAATCTTTACAAACTATGCACTGGAACTAGCGCCGCAGGCCGCAGAGCATCCGCGCTACGTGAGCATCGTAGGTGCTGCGCTGGCAGCGCCATTTGTGCTCTCGCCGCTGGTGGGAATGTCCGTCGACCTGTTCGGATTCAGGCACGTTTTTCTCAGCGGATCAGCGATTATTGCCTGCGGGGCAAGCATTGCCATTGGCCTCCCCGAGCCGCGCAGTGCAAGTCGGTAATCCTGCCCGCAGGGCTCTGAAAACGAGAAAACTTTCAACCAGAGATTGCAATCACCGTTGCCACGGGCCTATGCTTCGAGCACTCTGATGGGTTGATCCCGTCAGATGCAACGGGTGCCTGCGTGGACAAAAAGTCGTTGCCTTCCATGAATTTAACGAGGAGTTTTTTACGACATGAAATTTTCATTGCTTACCGGTGTTGTTGGAGCGATCTTGTTCTGTTCGGCTCTGATTGTCTCGGCTGCCGTCACGGAGCCAAAGGACGCCAAGTGCCCGGTCTCGGGCAAGGGGTGCGATCCTGACGTGAGTGCTGCCTTTGCTGGCGGTAAAGTTTGGTTTTGCTGCGGCAAATGCGAAGCGGCTTTCAAGGCTGACTCTGCCAAGTTTGCCGCAAAGTCTCACCAGCAGATGGTTTCAACCGGACAGCTCAAGCAAATAGGCTGCCCCTACAGCGGCAAGGCAGTGGATCCGACCACAATGCTTGACATCGGCGGTGCGAGCGTCGGTTTTTGCTGCAATGGCTGCAAGGGCAAAACAGAGAAGGCCAGCCCCGAAGAGCAGGTGCAGATGGTGTTTGGCAATATCGCCAAAGGCTTTGCACCAGCAAAATAGGCTCAGAACTGGCCTAGGGCCACTCCTGACCACATGGAATACTCCGGAGGGAAAATCCCCTGCGGAGTATTTTTTTTGATGCGAGTGTTTCTTTCTGCCGGCGAGCCATCGGGCGATCATCACGCAGCGCTCTTAATGCGTGCGATGAAGCAGCGGCAGCCAGACGTGGAATGCGTCGGGCTGGGTGGTCCGTGCATGGCAGCTCAGGGCTGCCCACTGCTGGCCGATCTCACACAACTTGCTGTGATGTGGTTTGTGCGAGTGGTGCTCAACATCCATCGCTTTGTGGAGTTGGTGCGACGAGCTGAACGCAGTTTCCTCGACAACAAACCCGATGTGTGCGTGCTGGTCGACTTCCCTGGGTTTCATTGGTGGCTGGCATGGCGAGCCAAACGCCACGGCATTCCCGTCGTCTTTTATTGCCCGCCTCAGATTTGGGCGTGGGCGAGTTGGCGGATTGGTAAGCTGCGGCGGCTCGTCGACCACGTGCTCTCAGCGCTGCCTTTTGAACACGATTGGTTTGTCTCCCGTGGGGTGAGCAGTACGCTTGTTGGCCACCCATTTTTCGATGAGCTCCACGCCTACCGCCAGGGCCAGCCGCCCACGCTTACGCCGCTCGTGCTGCTGCTGCCTGGCTCGCGCAGTCAAGAGATCGAGGCGAATCTGGCATCGATGCTGCAAAGCGTCGCCGAGGTGCATGCGCATGTACCGCAGGCGAGATTTATCGTGGCGGCGTTGCATGAACGCCATGCCATTGCGGCACGTGCCAAGATCCATTCTGCCGCCGGTGTGCTCGGCAGCGCAAGCGTGCAGGTGGCCGTGGGTCGCACGCGCAGCCTGATCGGTGAGGCATGCTGTGCGATTGCCGTGAGTGGATCGGTGTCGCTTGAGCTCCTTGCCGCCCGGGTGCCTGCTGTGATCATCTACCGGATTAGCAGGTGGGGATTTATCGTGCAGAGCTGGTTTCGTCACGCCCGCTTTATCACGCTGGTCAACCTGCTGGCAATCTGCGATCCCATCGGCCCGGTGCGGGGTGTGTGGCGGGCCCCGCGGCATGTTGCCCCGGCTGATCCTGCCGCCATCTACCCCGAATACCTCTCGGTTCAAGATCCAGCCGCAGCCGTAGCCGAGCATGTAATCCAATGGCTTCAGCAGCCCGCTCAACGCCACCGGGTTGTCGCACGACTCGAAGCCGTGGCCGCTGCTGTGGCACAGGGCGGTTCCGCGAATCGTGCAGCCGAAGCGGTGCTGAAAATAGCCGCTGGCGTAGAGGCCAGGCAGCACCACCAGCACAAAGAGTTGTTGGTGGGGGCCACAAATGCAGCATAATGTCAGCCCATGTTTTTAGCAGAACCCCAACCGACGTCTGCCGATCTGCACTTTACCGTGCGGGGGATCCCCGTCCGCGTGTCGGCTTGGTTTTGGGTGGCTGCAGCGCTGCTGGGCTGGAGCGTTTGCCAGAGCATGGCCCAAGGCGATCAACGCGAACTGCTGCGCTATCTGCTGGTGTGGGTGGGCGTGGTATTTGTGTCGCTTTTGGTTCATGAAATGGGACACGCCTTGGCCTACGCCGCATTTGGGCAATCGGCCCGCGTTGTGCTCTATCACTTTGGCGGCTTGGCTATTCCTGATTACCGGCGCGCAAGCACGTTGCGCAGGCCCATTGAGCGACTGATTGTGTCGGCAGCCGGTCCGCTGTCACAGCTGATACTGGCGGCTGCAATCGTGGTGATTTTAAAAACCAGCGGCTACCAAGTGCCATTTCCGATTGCTGCCGTCGACGAGTGGCTGGGACTGCATGCCGGCCGACCACTCCCCTCGCCACTGAGCTTTGCACTGGTGTGGTTTGTGCTGCAGGTCAATATTTTTTGGCCCCTATTAAATCTGGCCCCGGTACCACCGCTGGACGGCGGACAGATCGTGCGCGAGGGGCTGTTGAGTTTGGGCGTTAGCAATGCGGTGCAAATCGCGGGGATGCTCGGTGTGGCCACCGGGGCTGCTGTAAGCTACTGGGCAGTCACGCACGGTCAGCCCTATCTGGGGATCATGTTTGCCATGCTTGCCGTGACGTGCTTCCAGAGCTTGTCGGGCACCTCGTGGAATCGGTGAGCGAGACCGAGCCAGCCGCCGGCCAGACCACGGGTTGAGCGGCAGCCAGTTGGGCAGAGAACTCGGGCAGAAAACTTGGGCAGAAAACTCGGCCTTGCCCGTTTTTACAGCCAGAATTGCCCAAAATATCCGGTTTGCAACTGGGGTGATTCGCCCCACATCGGCCTTGGGCGCTGGGGCGATTCGCCCCACATCGGCCCTGGGCGCTGGGGCGATTCGCCCCAGCGCTCAAACAAAACCTCCCAGACGGTTAGGCAGAAATAAAAAAGTTTCCCCCAAGAAACACTAAAAACAAGCGTTTTTAAAGGTTTTAGGGGAGTGCGAGCTGTCCCGTAGCAGACTTTGGCACACAGAATGCATTGCTTACTGATCAGCAAGGGCTTGCCTCAACAGGCTGGCCTGGCCCGATCTGAATCATTTGTAAGGAGAGCAGTTGTGAAATCGTTCATGCCCAATCCGTTGTCGTCTGTTTGCCCAGTGGCCCACCACTGGTCTTTAACGCGCATTGATGTGCTGCTGTGCATCGTGCCAATCGCCCTGTTTCTTTCTATTGTTTCGCTTGTATAGCTCTTGATTTAAACGCCCCCCACCGTCTTTTTGGAGAACAGTGTCATGGCTTCCTTTGACGAAACAAGCCTGCGAGAAGTGGTGATTGTCGATCCAGCATGCGATCGCTACGCCGATTTTGTCCAAGCAGCGCAGGCCAGTCAGATTGGCCTCCACTTTTGTTCCGATGGCCGTGCGGCCGTGCGAATGTCGCGACGCTTTCGCGCCGACATCTGGCTCGTGAATTCCGACTTACCCGATATGTCCGGCTTTGACCTCCTAGACCTACTCTCAATGCACGTTTCGCAAGGGGCGGTTGATCCCATGCGGTCGGGCACGCGGGTTTCCTTGGATCAGGTTGGCCGGGGAATGCAATCCGGCATCTTCATCGTCTCGGATGCCTATCGACTATTTGAAGAGCAGCAAGCACTTGCCTCGGGCATTGCGGGTTATCTGGTCCACCCAATCAATTTGGATGTGATTCGTGCCGCCCGTGAACCAATTGTTCCCCTGTTTGGTAGTCAACTGATTGGCTAACAGGAAGTCTAAAAGCAGTTTGTGTTCAAACGATTGAAAGAAGCCACTATCATGAAAACGCCAGAGAAAACAACAGAATCTTTGAGCGCCGCAAGCCGCAACCAACTTGACGGCCCGTGGGTTCCAAACGTTGTGGTTGTCGACCCACGATTTGATGCCTACAAATCTCTGGCTGCCAGCGCTCGCCTCGGCAAACTCAACCTCCACTTTCGCTCCAGTGGTGCTGACGCGATCAAATTGTCTCGCAAGCAACCTGTCGATGCGTGGCTGATTGCAACCGATCTGGACGACATGTCCGGTCACGATTTGGTGGAATTATTGCGATCGTTCAACCGATCGTTCAACGCTGGCCAAGAAGTTGGCCAAGCCGATGAAGCCCAAGCCCAAGATAGTCAGCCGGTTAGTCAGCCAGATAGTCAGCCAGCCTGCAAGATTGCAGTGGTGCAACCAGCTACAACTCCCAGCAATGGTGTCTTGGAGTTGGGTGCCGAACTATCCGTTCTGACCCCGCCAATTACATTCCAAGACTTGGAAGCTCTCCTTGGAATGAAGGCAGGCAAGCAACAAAGCCTTCTGGTTGCTCCGCGTACTGACGGTAAAAAAACCCGATCATTTTTCGAAGTACCGGTTGCCGTTGGGGCCGCAATCATTTCAGTTGTGGTCATGATTGTCAGCTAAAGTAACGGTCTAAAGTAACGGTCTAGGGTAACGGTCTAGGGTAACGGTCGAGCAGGTACCTGATGCACTCCCGGCACCTGCAGCAGATGTTCGGCGGATGTATCGCTCTGGTCGGCATTTGCTTAGGCGGAGCACAAACATCCGCCCAAAATGACTGGCAGTATCCAGACCCATATTTTGGGATTTTGGAAATCGAAAAGTCACGGCCGAATCCTCCAAGGTCTCCTCGACCCAGTCCGGTTGAATACCAGTATCGCAGCACTGCCAGAGGAACGGCACCGACAGTTCGTCAGCAATCCTCCTCGCGTCAAACACAGACGCGACAAAGACCTTGGCGCTATCGCCGCTAATCTTGCCGTCGTGGGTCTTGC
>CAMBUD010000005.1 GCA_945871035.1 Planctomicrobium piriforme
CGCAAAGGCGTCGACGGCCTCTGGAGGGATGGTGTGGGTCATGAGGCTCGAAGCAGACGGCGGTAGCGAAGCGGACAAACGCGTTAATGCCTGATCGACCTGGCCCAGATTATTTCCCAGCCGCTCCAACAATCGCTGCGCTGTGGCAATAGCTAATTGTAAGCCGTGCTTTAATTGCGCCCACTGACGCACCCACGCAGCCACGTCATAACGCTGTGGAATCGAGGTGTCGATTTGGAGCCCATGGGCTGCCACTGCTTTGGCTAAGCGGGTGTTGGCAGGAAAACTCCGCACTTCAAGAATCACCAATCCCCGTCCACCGCGAGCGGCGCTCGCCAGCGATTCCAGCGCTGGACGGGCGCTTGTAACGAACGCATCGGCATTGCGAACAACCGCAGCCCGAGTCGGACCAGCAAAGAGCGGCACGGTCGCGGCCTCATCAAAAACATCGCGAGGATCGAGCTGGTCTTCACCGGCAAACTCTCGCCAGGCCCATGATCGGTCGGCTTCATCGGGACAGAGCCGATCTCGGAGCAGCAACAGTAGATGGTGTGTTAGGAACGGTTCGTCTCCAACCAGTGCGATCAACGACGGTGAAGCAAGCTGCCACGCTTGGGGGCGCTTAAGAATCTCTAGGGCGTTGACAGCATTGGCCACAGCACATCTCTCCGGTAGGAATCCAGAGTGTAGCGGGTGCTGAGTTCCTGTTCAGGGGCGTACTGCTTCGGTCGTCATTGGTGGCACCGCTGCCGGCGTAGACGCCGCTGGCAGCACGCGCAGGCTGCCTAGTTTTCCAACCAATCGCGACGTTGTAACCACAACTGTTTCAACGCTCATGGCCACCCCTGTATTGCCAGCAGCGTCCACGGATTCGACCCTGACAAAAACTCGGGCCGGCACATTGCGACCGGGTTGCCAACGATGCTCGCCTTGCGTTTCCAGCGACTCAGCGATTGTGGCCCACGGGCCCGTGGCATGCGGCGAATACAAAAGTCGTGTGCTAAGAGGTACCAGTAGTTGGTCGGTCGAATTGTAGCGAATGAGGATTCCACCTGGCTCCCCAGTCTTGGCACGGGTGATTTCGAGTAACTCCACCTGTGGTGGCTCGTCATCGATGCCGATCCAACTGTCAGGCGTGTCACCGGATCGCGGCCCACCGCCAGCCTCTGGAACAGCCGGCATCATTTCCAGACGAAAACCATAAAGCCCTGACGAAGGAAGCGTCACATTGATTGGGCTGATGGTGTCATCATCAACGGCGCTGCGTTGCCATGTAACGCCACCATCGCGAGTACTCCAGAGCTCTGCCCGCATCGGTTCGGAAGCGGTATGACCTGCTTCAAACTCGTAGTCCCAAGCAAATATTCGCGACCGCACTAATTGCAACGGCTTGCCGCGGTATTCAAGCGGCGGCTGTACGGCCGCAGCGGTGGCCGTAGAGACAGCGGATGCCCGCGGCGATTCCGTCTCGGACGCTGCACTTACATCGGTCTCGTTGGGGCCACTGACGCTCGATTGTTTTGCAGTTGTCCGGCTGGTGATTCGTGAAGAAATGCCCGCGAAATCACCGGCGCCGATTTGTTTAACCGCTGCGCTGCGTTCGCCGGTGCCCGCGTTCAAAGCAGTCGGGGGCTCTGCAGACCAAGTGGACGCTGACTCCGCTGGCCAAGCAGTTGTGGCCGTGTCTGCACTTTGCGAGGCAGTCGCTTCCTTTACTAAACGCGGGGTACGGGCAACAACGCTCGCCGAATCGGAGGCGGTATTTTGCATAGGCACCTCGCGATTGGGTAGCGGTGGGGCTCCAATTTCTTGTGCTAAAGCCGCTTGATCGACCTGCGGATCAGTGGCTTCGAGCGTGAATTGGCGAACCGTCTTATTGTTTGCAGAATCAGAAATGGTGATGCGAACCGTTATGGAATCGACCTGTTCACCGGCCCACCAAATCTCCTCGCCTACCATGTGCGCTGGCGACTCCCGCGAAAGAATGCCTTCGGCTGCAATTTTTTTCCAAGCCTGATCGCCCTTGCCGCGGTATTCAAAGAGGAGCGAATCAATCCGTAGCGAATCATCGACGGCCGCATAACGGCAGATGATCTCACCATCATCCCCCTTCCAAACCCGTGCTGCTAGCTTAGGTCCCGCGGCATCAACGAGCACTCGCATATCGGGACCTTCACCACCGCGAGCTCGTCCCTTACCATCAACCGCTCGTAAGCGAAACCAGTATTCGCCATCTGCAGCGGCGCGGTAGGTGAAAGCTCCGGCCGACGGCGCTACCTCACCCGCTGCTTCCCATGTGCCACCGAGATCCTTTGAAACGCTTAATTTCACCCGCTCGGTTGCAGCATCCGGGGCCTGTACTTTCGGCAACCGAAATGGGATCGAAAAAATGACGTGCTTGGTTCGCACCAACTCCGGCAGCGGGGCTGGGCTGGGCTGGATACCATTTTCAACCGCCCACGCCGGCTGCCCCGCGCAGCCTAACACCGCAGCAAAAACAGCTGTAAAATGGAACAGCCAGCGTCCGTAAACGGCTGCAAACGATTTTTTCGGTTGTGACACAACACCCATACCAAGAACAATCGACCGGAACAGACGGGAAAGTCGCGTTTTTCCTAAAGCTCGTAAAATTTTTGGTTTTTTACCCGACAGATAAACGGCACCCGCTAGCCTGAGTAATTTCGGCGGGCTGGGCGGTTTCTTGCTGGACCTCAAACGGCTTGGCCTGTCATAATTCGAATAAGTTGCTACAAGCCGCACTCGTGGGCTCTGGATTGAGTTTTTAACCCTGTGGCCCGCTGGCAACAATACAATTGAACTTTATCCATCCGACAGCAATACGCTCAATGCTGGCAGGTGCTCTGCTGCTCGGCGTGCTCATTGGTATCGGTATCGTTGCAATTGTGATAATCCGTTCATGGTCGCGACGATCGAGTGCCGATCGTGGCGATTGGGAAAGCGTTCTTAGCGATTATAAAAATCTGCGAGACAAGGGTGTGCTGAGCGAGGAAGAATACCGAAAAATAAGAACACTTGTGGAACTGAAAAAGCGTGATGACTCACTGCCTTTCACCCACAAACGACTGCATCCAGCCGATCCAGACCTAACAGATCAAACGCAAAAACGCACGAGGAACTAAAGCAATGCCATCTGGGAAAGACGTGAACAATCTCGGCCGACGAGGGGCTGGTGGAACGACCAAGAAGAATGCCTTCTGCTCATTTTGTCGCAAGAGCTACCGAGATGTCGGGCCGCTTGTTGAAGGCCCTGGCGATGTTTACATCTGTGGGGAATGCATTGAGCTCTGCCAATCAATCCTCGATCAGGAAAAACGCCGCCGCGGCACGAGCAAGCAACTTTTCACGTCGATTCCGGCACCTCGCGAGATCGTCTCCCACCTCGATCAATATGTGATCGGACAGGAACACGCCAAGCGAGTGCTAGCCGTGGCTGTGCACAGTCATTACAAGCGCCTGATGCTCAGCAACGAAGGATCCGACATCGAGGTCGACAAATCCAATATTCTTCTCCTTGGGCCAACCGGCTGCGGAAAGACTCTGTTGGCTCGAACACTGGCAAAGATTCTCAACGTTCCCTTTGCAATCGGCGATGCCACCACTCTGACTGAGGCTGGTTACGTCGGTGAAGACGTGGAGAATCTGCTGCTCAAACTGCTCAACGCTGCCGATTTTGATATCGAGGCTGCCCAGCGTGGCGTCCTCTACATCGATGAAATCGACAAGATCGGTAAGACGAGTCAAAATGTTTCGATCACTCGCGATGTCTCTGGCGAGGGAGTGCAGCAGGCCTTACTCAAGATGCTCGAAGGGACGGTGGCAAATGTTCCTCCACAGGGAGGTCGCAAGCATCCCGAACAGCAGTACATACAACTCGACACCTCTAACATTCTCTTTATTTGCGGCGGCACTTTTGTGGGCATCGATAAGATCATTGCCCGCCGGCTGGGGAGACGCACGATTGGTTTTGGTCAGCCTAGCGGCTACAAGGGCGATGCTGATCTGGCGGAACTTCTGCCACAGGTTGATTCAGATGACATCCTGGAGTTCGGCCTGATCCCCGAACTCGTCGGCCGACTGCCTGTGATTTCCTCGCTAAAACCGCTCGACGCAAAGGCTCTCGTGCAGGTGCTCCGCGACCCGAAGAATGCGCTTGTCAAACAGTATCAAAAACTCTTTGGCATGGAAAACTGCCAACTGGAGTTCACCGAGGAAGCACTGTCTGCAATCGCGAAAAAGGCGATGGGCAAGGAAACAGGCGCCCGCGGCCTGCGGTCGATTATCGAGGATGTCATGCTCGATATTATGTTTGATCTACCCGATAACGCTGGCAGCTCCTACGTGATCAACGAACGCAACGTCGAGGGCCTAGAACCGGTGATTCCACTGGTTGAGGCACGACATAAAAGCGCGTAGCAGCGGCGGTCGGTACTATCTCGCAGCCGTTGGCCTGCAAAATGCTGGTGCGGTCAGTAGGACCCCTGCGGATAGTTTAACTGCTGCTCAGGAGCGGCCATTTTAAGAATTGCTGCCGCGTCCCCAACACCGATTCGAGTGCATCCCATAGCGAGATACCCGACAGCATCCTCCCAGGTGCGAATACCGCCTGAAGCCTTGACCCCCAGTCGCGTGCCAACCGTGTCGAGCATCACGCGAACAGACTCCGGGGTTGCACCAATGATCTGGTCACGACCGGTAACAAAACCTGTCGACGTTTTTACAAAGTTGGCACCTGCCTCTTCTGCCAAGCAGCAAGCACGGACAATCTGCTTGGGCAACAGCAGGCAGGTTTCAAGAATGACCTTGACCATGACCCCATGCGGCACCGCCTCTGCTACGACTGCAGCTATGCAGGATCGCACGGTCGCGTCGTCTCCAGAGAAAAAAGCACTCGTATGCATCACCATATCGAGTTCGCGTGCGCCGTCCTCAATGGCCAGTCGCGCTTCAAGTGCTACAACTTCACGCCGATGATTGCCGTGTGGAAAGCCGATGACGCTACTCACCACAACGCCCTTGTCGAGCACCAGCCGTGCAGCAGTTGCTACATCAACCGGGCGAACACAGATACAACCAACGCCGTGAGCCACGCACATGGCAGCCTGTTCGGCTACGTCAATCGCTGTGTACTCCGGCCTGAGCACGGCATGATCGAGCCGTTTGGCAACTTCTTGCACCGTAAAGGAGCGCAAGACTTGGGGCGGGATATCCGCTGAAGCACTTCCTGTAATTGTGTGGTTATTCACTGCAGATCATCGCTTGCGTGCCGGGCATTTTTTTCACTCGCCATAGTTTCAAATCGGGCGAGTCGTTGCAGGGCGGCAATGCCGCGATCGAGTATCGCTTCACTAACAGTGTAGGCGATACGAAAGTGGGTGTCGGCCGTACCGAACACCGTGCCGGGTACAACCAGTAGTTTTTCCTGATCGATGGCCCGTTGAGCAAACGCACTGCCTGATCCGCCTGGCGCTTCAGGGTAGAGATAAAATGCACCACCCGGCTGAACAAAGCGATAGTGACCACGCAGCCCTGCCATCAGTCGATCCCGTTTGCGGCAACAAGCGGCTAACGATAGTTCCATTGGACAGTCGATCGCGGCCAGTGCCGCCCACTGCCCAACCTGCGGCGCGCAGACAAAGGTGTATTGCTGCAAGGTCGAACAAGCCTCAATGATTGCCTTGGGTCCGTGTACCCATCCCACCCGCCATCCAGTCATTGCATGTGACTTAGAAAAACCGTCCACCACAACAACTGCTTCGCTTTCTGTCGCTGGAGAGGCAAAGGGCGTGTCGTAGCAGTAGGAGCGGTAGAGTTCGTCGCTGATCAGCGTCACGCTGCGTTGTTCGGCTAAGCGGGCAAGATCTCGGACTGTACTGGCTGAGGCGACAACGCCCGTTGGATTGGCTGGCGTGTTGAGAATGATAGCCCGACAGCGCGGCGTGATGACAGCGGCCACCTGCTCAACATCGATCTCAAATGTGGGCGCTGTGTCGATCACCACGCATTTTCCACCCAAAAACTCCACTAACGGACGGTACATCAAAAATGCCGGTTCAAAGATGACAACCTCATCACCGGGGTCAATCAGCGACATCAACACCAGCACGAGCGCCCCGCTGGAGCCGCTTGTAATACACAGCTGTCGCTCTGGTTGATTCAGTTCATTCTGCACGCGCTCCTCTAGTCGCATGCGGAGAGCTTGAATCCCCTGCGTTGGCGTGTAACCGCTTTTGCCAGCATCGATTGCAGCCTGGGCGGCGGCGCAGGCTTCTTTCGGCATCGCAAAATCGGGCTGGCCGATCGCAAGATTGATCGGATCGTGCAACGTGGCGGCCAGATCGAAAACCTTGCGGATGCCTGATGAATCAAAGGCGCTGGCGCGCTTGGAAATCCGCCTGTCTACCGGTTTCATGCTCTCGTGCCCGAGGGGGTTGGCGGGGCGTGTTAGCCAGCATCCTTGAAAAGCGAATCGAGCTGTTTGCCGAGCTTTTCGCCACGCGCATCAAGCGTGATGACGTTGCCGTCGCGGCCGATGAGAATCACCGTTGGAATACCTCTGATGCCATAGAAGGTAGACAGTGGGTGCCGCCAACCTTCGCCTTCTGATTTTTCAAATAGGATCGGCCACGGAATCTTTTGTTCATCGACGAATTTTTCGAGTGCGCCACGATCCTCGTCGAGGCTCACACCAACCACTTCAAAACCCTTCGCGTGGTATTTTTCGTACTGTTCTAGCACGTTCGGAATTTCGGCAACGCACGGTCCGCACCATGTGGCCCAAAAATCAACCAGCACGACCTTACCAATCAATGATTTCTGATTGAAGGGCTTACCATCGAGGAGCGTACCCTTGATTTCCATCGGATGGCCGGGCAGAGACAGCCTGCGAAGTACGCCGGCAAAACTTTCGCCCATTTCACGGATGCGCGCATTGGAACTCTTCGCAAAAATCGGCCCGAACGCACTGTAAGCGGCTTGGGCACTCTGTTCGCCACCTGGCATTTGCTCAAAGGCTCCGGCCAACTGCATTGCCAGACCGGCGGTGGCTACGTCATTCGGATCAGCTGCCAGCATGGCTGCAGTCTTTTGAATAAGGGCCGGTCCTCCATCGAGCGTCCCGCTAGAAAAGATCTGCTGAGCCTCTGAGACAAGCAGCAGCCGCCGGGCTTCCGCGGCCAGTTCTACCGACGGGCTATCGACAAGCGTCTGTGCAAATATCGCCATCTCGGCAGAAGCCTTTTCGTTCCCGAGCCTACCAAGCATCATCAGGCTCTCTAATTTGAGCTTGGCGGTGTCGTTGTAGATCTTGTCGTCTGGCTTGATCTGCTTGAGGATGACGTTGGCGGCTTGCACTGAAACTGTGGCCACATCCTGCATGTAAACCATCATCTCCTCGCGGGAAGATGGACGCATGTTTTCCTGTTTCAGACCCGCAATAAAAGCCAAAAGTTCTTGGGGCGTGCCTTCCGGTAGCGGCGGTACTTTAGGCAATTTTCCAGCCGGTGGTTGCGCGCTGATCGGGGCTTCAGCGACTGCAGCAGGTTGCTCACCCCGGGCTGGTGCGGGAATGATCAGCCCGAATGCTACACACAACAAGAAGCCCAGCCGAACAGGGTTTTGCAGCAGAGAAAATAGGGGTCGGACGCACGCGGTCGAGTGGAACATAGCTGCCTCGCTGGATGACTCTCTTACTGGAGAGGGGTAAAGTTGGCGAATGACTCGATGCGATCCTAACCGCAGCAGGGCCCATCCCGCAACGTTGGCTCGAGAGTGCACCCGATCAGAGGAAATGGCAACGATTTTCTACGCACGATCTGCTGCTAATGCACAACGGTACGGAATCGCACAAACCCACTCTCTCCAGCCGGAAGCGGATCTTGAAACTGCCACTTGAGTACCACCGACCCATCGTCACCTGCTGTGGTCGAGAAGTCGGCTGGCAGGCTTGATGCGGGTGAGTTTGCAACCAACGTCAGCCGGACTGGCAGGGCGTCGACGAGCACCACATCCGTCAATGGCCGCTCCCCGGAGTTGAGCAGAAAGATTGTGAAGTCGAGTTCCTCACCGATCCGTGCAGTATCGCTACCGGCCCGCTTGCAGATCGTCAATTCGGTTCGACCGGCTGCCTCAATTCTCAGTGTTGCCGTGCCACGATCATTTGCGACAATATCAGCACTACGTCCCATCAGCAGGATCTGCGCGCCGCGAACACTTGTCCATTCTGTTGGCACATCGAAGCCAACCTTGAGCCGTGGCGTCTGTGTTTGCTCTGCGTGCATCGGTCGCGTATCGGCCGTTCGGGCTGTTGGTCGCTTGTCTCCAATCGATTCATCCGGCAGGGCTTTCTGGTCGATTGCCAGCGGTGAGAGCAGTTCTTCGAGCGCCACGCCGGGCAGTGCTTTGCGGGCAGCCTCGGGAGCCACGCGCTGCGTGCTGCCCCATACCGGTTGCTGACGAACACCAGACTCCGTGATGGTGTCGAGCGCGATCCCCCGTGGGCCAACCGGTGACGCTTCCTCGTGCGGCTGTGTGACGTGCCTAACCGAGGCAAATCGCGGCGCGTAAACACACGCGATGTTCGAGACTGCCACTTGCACTTCGTGTGCGTCCGGCCCTTTGTCGGCGGCATGGTAGCGAGCCACTGTGTCACCTGCAGTCAGATTTTTAAGATCTAGTTTTCCGACAGCCTTTGCCGGCGCCTGTCCATCGCCACCGTCGCAGAGCAAAGAGGGCCGGACCAACGGCAGCAGGCTGCCGTGTGATGGACACGCCTGAGAACGTGCGTTGGCCCCGCTGCGACACTGCTGGCAATCGGTTTGCTGCCGCAGAGCAGGCTGGTGCTGCTGGGGCAGGGCAGGGCAGGACTCGCTACCGCTCGCCACGTCTGTTGCCTCGCTCCAGGTGGCTGCCACTAAGGGCATCGCGAGTGGTGCCGTCAACGAACGGCACGAGGCAAGCACGGCTGCGCTGCTGGCAATGGCGATGATCCGTAACCACCTTCTGCGCCGGTTACCGTTCATGGAACAACTCCTGGCGCAGGGAGACGATTGCCGATCCGAATCTCGGCCACCGGTTCGCCGAGTGTGGCGGCTACCTCAAAACAATCGTCACCTGGTCTCACATCAAACCAGCTTGACGGCAAGATATCTGGGCGGTCTGAATCGCTTGGTGCATACACAATTCGCTGCACATGTGCGCCGGCAAGCGCCACCTCGATGTCGTTCTGATCGATCAGGATCTCAACTGGAAAACGCCATGCCGTACCGGGAGGCGTTTGGAGCTTGGCAAGTATGCAAATGGACGGAAAGAGTTCCTGCCCCTCGGAAACTGCGGCACCAGCAACACGCAGCCGATAGGGCCGACCGACCACGAGTCCCATCCGCAGTGGAGCCGCTCGGAGCGAAGACCAGCCCGTGGCGGTTTCAATTGCGATATCCATACCGACAGGACCACTGATCTCAACTGGCTGAATGGTGTTGAGCAATCCAGCATTCGGATAGGAACCGGACTGCGGGTGACGCGAAACGCCAATCGCTCCCGACACTGCTGTACCGGCAAATGGATCTGCTGCACTCGCCTCAACACCCTCGCGAGCCGAGCTCGTCGAAGTTGCCAAGGCGAATACGGCTATTGCCAGTAGCCCGCGTGCAACCCGCAGCACGGTTCCTGCCCGAATTATTTTTTGATTGCTCCCAAACATCGCCTGTTGATTTCTGATCTTCACGTTCACTTTGCCTCCGTCGACCGCCTACTCGTCGACCGCCTGCTCATCGACCGCCCACTTGATCCGTCTGTTTTTTCGCGGGTAATCTCTTGAGGATCCCCTTATTCCGGCTCGGGTGGGCAGGGACCACTCGCCTCAGGATCGGGACAACCACTGTCGACAAAACGTGTTTTGTCATGGCGTGGTTGCTTGAGATGGATATGGGGGACGGTCGATTTTTCTGCGATGTAGGCACGGCTGGCCGGCTTGGGGTAGCTGAGGCCTGGGCTCTGCTGCACGTGGAGTTTGAGCTCGCGTGAGGGGGGCGGGATCTGCATCCTGGTGTGGTTGGTAATCGTGTGCTTGCGAAGACCAGCTGGCACTCCCAGCGGAATATGAGGCGGACCGGGGAGGCCAATGGGTGTGCCCGTGATCGGCATGCCGTACTCCGGGGCCGTCATCCCAGCCAGAAAGGCCGGTGGTAACTGGGCAGGATTACCGCCACATGGCATGCCTAACGGAGCAGCAAAGCCAAGCGGTGTTGCACCGTTTCCACTCCCAACAACAGTTCCGCCTGAGCCTTCGATCGCTGATTCAAGATCTTTATTGCCAATGCGAATGATGGCCAAGATCGCGCCGCGGCGATCAGCCTCGACGACGGGATCAACGCCTGGATCCAGCCGTGTGCTAACGAGTTCCTCCACACCGGCGACAGCCAATTCTTGATACTCGGCATCGGGAAGATAGACGACTTTGGTGACAAAGTTTCCAGTGGTTACTTGATCGAGGTCTTCTTCTGTCAACCGAAAAGGGATCGCGTTGTGAGCAATGAAGGCATCTGTGCGTGGCGTGACAGGGCCAACTTCAAGCGTTGGATAGAGTTCTTCCCCTTCATGGTTGGGAATGTCTGTGAGTTTGAGACGGTAGATAGCTCCCTGCGGAAAGTCGTAGCGACCGGGTGTGACCAGCGGCGATGAATCAAAACCGCCTGCTGTTGAAATATCCCATCGCACCTGCATGCCGTCGGGGCCGAGGAAACCAATCTGAGAGGTGGGGGGCAGGGGGATCATCGGTTGGCCCTCTCCATCGATGCCAACGCCAGCAGCGCTCATTGCTGCCTCGTAGGAAGCGGGCATGATCACGCCGGGACCGGGTCCTTCAACACCTGGTCCAGGATGCTGGAGCATCGTCGACGGTGGCAGCACGTTGGTGTGGGGAGTGGCGATCGGGCTCATCTGTGCTAGCCCTGTAAACGGAGAATTTGCCGGAATGTGGCAACCGACAAGAGTCGCGGCCAAAAAAAGTCCTAGAAAACCGGGCAGATTTCGCGTCAGCATCGCATCACCTCCAAGCCTTACGCATTCAAAATGGTTCGAAAAAACTGGTTCGTTTCCGACATGGGCCGGCAGTCTTCGATTCCGTACACTCAGCCGAACGGGCAAGTAGCCAGCGGTTCAAAAACCGTAAGCGATCAAGCCGCTACAGGTTCTTCGACGCAGCACCGCCTGTTTCTTTGGAAAAATCCTCACACTCGACCCAATCGTTATGCTTGCAGACTTCCTCAAACCTCCCGACTTACCAAGCCGCCGCTGGACAGGCTTTTTTTTCGTCGGACTGCTGGTTTTGACAGTGGGTATTGCGTGTTCAGTTAAGGCTGGCGCCCAAGGGAATCACTCGGAAAGTATTTACCGGCCACAGTCCGATCCGTTGCCGCCGGCAGCAGACACCTTCAACGCGTTGCAATCCAAATCAGTGGGGCCTCCCGAAACTGCTCCACTCATAGCCAGTCCGGTGGAGCAGAACACTCGAGAGCCTGAGAACTCGGTGGAGCAGGGGGGGAAGGCTGAGCGCATCGTGGCAGCCGCTTTGGCCTCTCTCGCAAGAGCCGATTCCATCACAGCCCGCGTTCGCCAACGGGTGCGAGTTGGAGACCGAGTGCTTGTCGGAGCAGGGCGATATGTGCAGTCTGGCTTGGGTCAGGATCAGCGGTTTCGATTTGAAACGACGATGAAGTCTGATACAGAAGAGTTTGAGTTGCTTGAGGTCTGCGACAGTCTCTTTTTTTGGACGTATCGAAGAGTCGGCAACCTTCCTCCAGAGTTGGAACGAATTGATGTGCGTCGCACACAGGAACGCTTAGAGAAATTGGGGGTCGTTGATCGCCATGCCGTGTCTGCTTATCTGGGTGGCATTCAACGACCCCAGGCACTGCTGCGTGAGTGGTTTCGATTCATCTCAGTTGAATCAGCGGCCATAGACGATGTGGCTGTTTGGAGCATAGAGGGGCGCTGGAACACGGAAAAACTGGCGGGAATCCTGCCCGTGCAGGCCGAACTTATCCGCAGTCCGACTGGTATGACTGCGGCGCAACTACCCGCTGGCATGCCTTGGAGCGTACGATTCTCGATTAGTAAGCGTGAGCTTTTTCCTTTGCGAATCGAATGGCTGGCAATCCCAGGCAAACGACCAGTTGCCGAAGGGTTTCCGGAACCGATCGCCGTGCTCGAGTTCTACGACGTGCACATTGATGATCCAGTGGATGCGTCGGCATTTGTCTACAAGCCTGCCACCGAGGGACTCGTAGACCTCACCGACACGTTCGTCAGCCAGTTGGGGCGACTGCGTCCTTAACGAAGTGGTCTTGCTTGTCCGCCTGAGTCTCAATGTGCTGTGCTGGCAATGGAACTAAGACTGCACGACTGGCCAACCGGCCTCGACCAAACGCACAGCCACATCGATTGCCGAAAGCATGCTGGTCGGATCGGCTGCGCCGGTGCCAACGATGTCGAAAGCCGTTCCGTGAGCAACGCTTGTGCGCACCAGCGGCAGGCCGAGCGTGATATTCACGGCCCGGTGCATGCCCAAAAGCTTGATGGGGATGTGTCCTTGGTCATGGTACAACGCGACGACTCCGTCAAAATTGCCGCGGCTGGCCCGTAAGAATAGCGTATCGGCGGGCAGGGGACCGCTGACTTCGATGCCCGCCTCTGCCAGACGCACCACCGCTGGGCGAATGATCCGCGATTCTTCGTCACCAAAAAGTCCCGCTTCACCGGCATGTGGATTGAGTGCTGCCACTGCAATGCGCGGCGTTCGTCCGAGAATTGCTGCGAGGAGTGCGTTGAGCCTCAGGCCAGCCTGCACGATACCCTCCGTTGAAAGATGCGCCAGCGCATCGGCTAATGATTCATGCAGAGTCGCGTGCACAACTCCCAGGCCAGCCGGTTGATCTCCAGCATTCGACGCATCTTGTAGCGGTAGCCAGAGCATCATTGAGGCCGAACTGTCCGGCAGGCCACAGGCACGTGCCAGCAATTCCGTGTGCCCCGGTGCCGTGTAGCCAGCTGCTCGCAACGCCTCCTTGTGAAGCGGGCCGGTGACGATCGCCTGAGCCAAGCCGCGACGGACAATCGAAAAGGCAGTTTGCACAGCGACCGCCGCACATCTGCCACCAGCAGCACTGGCCACGCCTGGTGATGGATGCACATCTTGATCGAATTGCGTTTGTGGTGGCTGAATCACAAGCAGTGTGTCGGGAGACGAGTGGCGGTCGTCGTTGGCTTGAATAATCGTGACGGCCAGAGGGACCGGAAGACGGCTGCCGGCGAGCGCGATGGCCACGGTGTTGCTGTCAGCCACAACTCGCAACCGGGCACGGGCGTGAACAGATGGAGTGGCCCACGCTGCCAGAACGATCTCGGGGCCGATGCCGACAGGATCGCCACAAGTCAGCAAAAGGGTGGACTGGGGGCTCAGGATTGGCATAAAGGCCACTCTTCCATCGTTCGTGAAAAACGGTCTGCTGACAGCTCGTTTGGTTAGCCTATAACAAGTTGACTGCGGCACTGCTATCCATTGAGAGACATGCCTGGTTTACCCCTTTTTTTATTTTCCTATTCTCCACGCCAAAAGGATGCTGCGCATTATGGAAAGTGTTTTTTTTCGCGTGGCACTTTTTTCAGTCATGCTGCTGGTGGCCACCGCCGGGCTCGGCCTTTGGCTCGGAGATTTGCACGGTCAACTCGACCCCCATGTGCTCCGCTGGGGCACAGTGCATCGGTTGTCCGGCGTGCTCTCGGCGCTGGTGGTTGTATTGGTTAACAGCATGTCAGTCACCTACTTTATCGGCACCGGTCGCTGGTGTCGCGAAGTGGTTGAGACCTATGCGCTCGATGCCTCGTACGTTGAACGCAGCCAACAGCTTAAGCGATCTACTTTTCCGTTTGCGATCCTCGGCATCTTTGGCGTGGTGTTCATCGTGGCTCTGGGTGGCGCTGCCGATCCGGCAACGGGTCGTCCTGGTACGCAGGACTGGGTCACACCGCATCTGATCGGCAGCCTTCTCATTGTGGCAGGCATCGCGTGGTGCTTTCAGTCACAACTGCCGAATATCCGTCGCCAGCATGTTCTGATCGAAGACATCATGAGCGACGTACGAACTGCAAGGCTTGGTCGAGGATTAGAAATTGAAAACTCTGCGTAAAGAACGTTTCGTGTCTCCTGAGCCGGCACGAACGATACCCGTCACGCGCACATCGATCTTTCTCATCACGAATCGAGTATTGGAGCGGAGAGTTCTAGCGCGGATTATTTTGCAGCTGATTGTGTTCGTGTCGATCGTGCCGCTGGGAATCGTCTGCCGATTGCTTGGCCCCATGTGCCCCATGTGCGCTATGGGCATGCGATGAACGTTCCATCACAGAAACGCCCCAGGCAATAGCCAATCCCAGTGCGAGCGATGCTGTCAGGAGGATGCGATCATGGCTGTGAAACTCAACCTCTGGGAGGAGATCAGCCGCAGCAATGCATAGAAAGGCGCCTGCAGCCATCGCCATTGCAGCACCTAGGATCGCGCCTTGGTTATCACCAAAAAGCCGCAAGCTAATAAAGAATGTGATAGCACCGACTGGGACAACACAGGCATACAGCGCGTTGACAATGAACCGCAGGCGGGTCGATGCTTCGGATTTTATCATCAGCGTGGCGATGATTCCTGAATCAAATGGCTTATGGAGAACAACAGCCAGAAATGTGGCAAAACCGGCCAGCAAGCCAACGCCGTGTTCGCTGTCGGCATCTACCGAAGCAGCCAACGCCGCACCATCGGCAAGGCTATGGAGCGCCAGGCCGGCAAAGGCACCGCACCACGCCCACGGTGCTTGTGTTGCCTGCGAGGACGGTTGCGAATGCGTGGGCATTGGATGATCGTCGTGAACGGGTTCTTCGTGATGGTGCTGGCAGCTATGGGCCAGTTGCTTGCTGTCAATGGAATGGTGCGAGTGGGCATGGAAAGCACGTTCCAACAGGAACATGACGAAAAAGCCTGACAGCACCCAAATCATCGTGGTGTCAATATCCCGATCAAACTCAAGATAGGCATGAGGTAGTAGGTGGAGCATGCCGACACCGAGCATGATGCCACCGGTAAAAGACAGGAGCACCTGCATCTGTCGGTGCCCCAGCGAGAGAAATGCGATCGACGAGCCGCCGGCGAAAGCCGCGGCTGCAATGAGCGCAAGGTAAACCGTTAGGCTGATGGTCGCCAAAGAATTGGTGAAAACCATGGCCAGAAGTGTGTGCATGAGTAGACCGCTGGTGAAGAGGCAACGCCCTATGATCGTGCGAACGTGCGTCGGCGGCAAGGGCTGCCGTGAATGGGGCTACTGCCACAGCAGCGGGCTAGCGCCTATAGGCCCAAGGAGCGGGCGTCGTCTGCATGGATCGTGATGCCTGTTCCATCTGCTGCCGCACAACCGCCATGCGTTCATTCCAGGCAGCATCGCCGGCAGCTATTGCACCGAGAAGAATAAAAAGACCGTATGTCAAAAGATTTGGCCACAGCTTTGGTCCATGAAATTTCATCGCAGTACCAAACGATTTTTTAAATTTTGGGCCAAACATTCCCATCTGCACGCTCCAGATTTCATCCAGCACTAAATGCGTCAGGAAACCGAGCACAACAGCGCTGGAGATAAAATAACGTCGTAGCGGATCATCGGCACCGAAGGCTAGAAATGTGATCTGCCCGGCAATCGCCATTGCTGGAAAGCTGTGGAACATGCCGCGATGAATGGCGTAATGCTTCAGAATCCACGACACACCAAACCGGATTGCTAAATAGATTGCTGCTCCAATCAGAATCATCGCCTCTAAAGGGAGGCCGATCTGATTGAAACGATGGATCATCACCATCGGCACTACGGCGGCGGCAAATGCGACACTTTCGCGCATGGGAATGCCTGGACCGCTATCCAGATCGGGCATCATGCCGGCGACTGCACACATGCCACCAGC
This sequence comes from Planctomicrobium piriforme, assembly GCA_945871035.1. Taxonomy (GTDB): domain Bacteria; phylum Planctomycetota; class Planctomycetia; order Pirellulales; family UBA1268; genus BAIKAL-G1-2R. The sequence goes on from CAMBUD010000005.1 coordinate 16,016, forward strand.
CAACGCGCATGTCATTGGCGGCATGCCTCCAATGAACCATGCCGCGGTGCCGTAGCCGGCGCCTATGATCGATGAGCCTGTGATGTGCACACGAAAACCGGGCACTGCCAATCCCCCTTAAAAATTGCCGTTCGTCTTATGAGTGCATTCCTGCAATGCGCCGCGCATGCCCACGCGATTACCTCTACCAACCGCGCAGCCAATCGATTTGCGCAAACACCGATCCCGTTCTTTCTCACTCATGTGTCGGCAGATTGGCAGACACAACACCAACGAAGACGCACCACCTCCCCCTGCACTGCAGGAACGTAAAGGTTACGCCCTCGGGAATAAAACTCCTGATCGGGAAATAATGGGCAGAACAGGCAAAGCAATGCAGGTAGGCGGTTTAGTAAAAATGGGCCAACGGGGAGGGCGGAGCGGTGTGGCTGGTTCGTTTGATCGATGCTGGCTGCTCTCTGTTTGCAGCAACTTCTACGGTTGATTGCTCTTCGTTTAAGGCTTTCAGCTTTCTACACTGCGGCCGCTTTGAACAACGGTTGGCAACCAGATCTCATTTGTTTCCGTGGAGGTGCACGTGTCTGTTGAAGGCTACGATCTTGTGATGATTGGAATCCTAGCAGTGGCCTCTGTGCTTGGTTACTTCAAAGGCATGGTCTGGCAACTGGCATGGATTGCCGGGATCTTCGCTAGTTCATTCGTAGCGTTTCGCTACGGCACACCCCTCGCCTCCTTCTTTGGCCAGCAGGCACCTTGGAATCGATTGGCTGCGATGCTGGCTCTGTATGCCGCCACATCGATTGCAGTCTGGCTCATTTTTCGGGTGATCTCGGGTGCTATTAACGCCGTCCACCTGTCTGCTTTTGACCATCAAATGGGTCTGCTGTTGGGAATGGCAAAAGGGGTACTGCTGTGCGTTGTGGTGACATTCTTCGCCGTGACGCTCGCGCCTGCTTATCGCGAGCAAATTGTCGCGAGCCAAAGCGGCCGCTTGGTCGCCGAACTCATTGTCCGCGCAGACGTCTACCTGCCAAAAGACGTTCACGAAACCGTTGATCCATTCGTAAAACAGTTTGAGTCAGAATTGCAAAAGCCGATCGGGGCGCCGGGAGCTTCCGCCGCTCAACAGCCAAACCTAGCTGGTGGACAGTCACCGCTGCGCACCATGTGGGAGGGAGTGTCCTCAGCAGCGGCCTGGGCCGGAACGGAGCAGGGGGGACAACAGGTCGGCACCCAACAGGCCGGCACTCAACAGGCCGGTGGTGCCCTACCGGTCGGATCGTCTTGGTTTGTGCCTCGCGCCAGCCAGCCCGCCGCGCAGCCAGCGACGAGCCCACCCGTTCAACCACCAACTGCCGCTCGATCCACCGGCAGCGCATTCTCCCAGCCAGCAGCTCCTCCGCAGCCGTTTCCCGTTGGCGCTCAAACTCCACTGCCGTTGCGTTAGTCAGAGCCGAGGAATGCAGCCACAAAACGAACGCGGGGCTAGCGACGAAGCTTCAAAACTCACCCAACTCAAAACCGGACATAAGAGACATTATCGGACGTTGGGAGGAGAGTTGCGGAGAGTGCTTGAACGCTCTGCTTGAACGCTCTGTTTACGTGCCAACGGCTGCCGCCTCGATAAACACGCCAATCTTTCGAAACTTCTCGTAGCGTGCTGCCACGAGCGTGTTGGCCGGCACACTGACCAACTCCCGCAGCGTACGAACCAGAAATGTCTTGAGGCGGGTTGCCATTTGTCGTGGATCGCGATGAGCGCCGCCCGGCGGCTCCTCGATCACGGCGTCCACCACACCAAACTCTTTCAGATCCTGCGATCGCATTCGCAACGCCTTGGCGGCATCCGCCTTAAAATCAGCACTTTTCCAGAGGATCCCCGCGCAGCCTTCTGGGCTGATCACGCTGTAATAGGCGTGCTCGAGCATTGCTACCCGGTCCCCAACCCCGATCCCTAACGCTCCACCCGATCCGCCCTCACCAATCACCACGCACACAATTGGCACTGGGAGTGTTGCCATCAAAAACATGCTCTCGGCAATCACCTGCGCCTGTCCGCGTTCCTCGGCTCCCACACCCGGATAGGCTCCTGGCGTGTCGATCAGGCAAATCACCGGCAACCCATATTTGGCGGCCATGCGCATTTTGCCCATCGATTTGCGATAGCCCTCAGGGTGAGCACACCCAAAATGACAGGCCTGTCGCTCTGTGAGCGTCTTCCCCTTTTGGTGGCCGACAACCAACACCTTGTGGTTATCGAGCTTGGCAAAGCCTGCGAGCATCGCTGCGTCATCGCCAAAAGCTTTGTCGCCGTGGAGCTCCACAAACTCATCGAAGACAAGCGAAAGATAGTCGCTCGTCTTGGGACGATCAGGATGCCGAGCGACTTCAACGGTCTGCCAGGGATCAAGATTACCGAAAATCTTCTTCTGAGACTCGACGAGCTCTCGCTTCAAGCGTCGCAATTCCTCTTGCTGCTGTGCTCCCAATGGCGCACTTTCCAATGCAGCTATCCGATCTTCGACTTCATAGATCGGTTTTTCCAGTGGCAGTCGGTAGAGGCTGCGCGACATACAAGCACCTTACAAAAACTATTGGGGCCTATTGGGCAACCGGGATTCTCCGCGGCTGCAACAGCTTACGTCAATTCGAACTTATTATACTGCCAGCACCCAATCACGTATCGGCAACAGCCCGTTCAAAAAAACGGATGGATCGTATCGTTTTCAGCACTTCCTTCATGGAGGCTGGTCGGTCAGCAGGTTTCTTGGCCAACATCTTTCGAATGAGCTGCGAAACACTCGTCGTGGCATTGCGGTTGAGCTTATCGATGGATGGCGGTGTAGCCGAGATGTGCTTATTGAGCAGATCGTTTGCGTTGACGGCCGCGAACGGCGGCTTGCCGGCGAGCAATTCAAATACCACACATCCCAGCGAGTAAATATCGGCCCGGCCATCGACGGTTTGACCGCGGATTTGTTCCGGTGCCATATAACTCGGTGAACCCTGCACCGGCCCCTTGCCACCGAACAATCGACCCAGCAATCCCGGCAGGCGCGCAGCAATCGCCAAATCGATCAACTTCACCTGGCCGTCAGAAGCCACCAACACATTGTCTGGCTTGATGTCGCGGTGCACCCATCCACGGGTATGCAAGTGATCAATCGCCAGTGAAAGTTCTGTGATAATGCGTGGCACGAGTGGGCCAAGTGCGTCCACCCCGTCAACAATGAGCCGTTTTAAATTGGGGTGTGGAAAGAGTTCCATCACCAAGAGCGGCAGTCCGCCCTCTTCGCTCAAACGATCTATGCGAATGATCGTTGGGTGTTCGGCTGACTTCCCGACCCTTAACTCGTGCTCTAGGAGTTTTCGCTGGCCGGCATCCTGGGCCGACTCCGGTACAACCACTTTGATGGCCACGCGGCACCGAGAAGGATGCTCGATGGCCTCCCAAATCTGACAGTGACGCCCGACTCCCAACTGTTTGACGAGTTGGAAATTGCCTAGTTTTTCAGGAAGTTTTGTCATGGTTGTCAAGTTGTGCGCGTGGTTGGTATCACAAAAATTCAATGGACACCAGCACGAGGCCCTTGGGCGGCGCTGTTGGGCCAGCCACTGCCCGATTCCGTGCTGAAAGAATCTCCGCTATCCATTCGGGTCGCTTCCTGCCAATGCCAACCATTACGAGCGAGCCCACAATGATCCGCACCATGTTGTAGAGAAAACCGTTTCCCTCGATCTCAACCCAGACTTCCGCATCTGGCCCATCGTCGTAGCCTGAGTGCCGGAAGACCGTAAGGGTATGAATTGTGCGCACTTTTGATAGTCGCGAGGAGGGTGTGGTTTCAAAGCTCGTGAAATCGTGCTTGCCGACAAGCGCATTTCCAGCGGCTTGCATGGCAGGCCAGTCGAGCCGGGCCTTCCTCCGCCAAACAAGATTTCGTTGCATCACCGGCCGCCAAGCGGCATCGTGGATGCGGTAGCGATACCGTTTGCGCGCGGCATTGCGTACCGGATCAAATTCTGGAGAAACCTCGCAACCCTTCAGCACCGCCACGTCGGAAGGCAATGTCGCATTCAGCGCCCGCACCCAAACAGCCGCCTCCAAATCGCTGGCCGTTGTGAACGAGACAACCTGACCAAGAGCATGCACTCCCGCATCGGTACGACTGGAACCCTGCGGCAAGATGGCTTCGCCCGTAATCCCGTGTATCGCTGCCGCAAGCACCCCCTGCACCGTATTTCTTCGGGGTTGCACCTGCCAACCAGAGTAATGAGTCCCTTCGTAGGCCAGCGTGAGACAGATGGTACGCGTCATGCCCGCACCGTTTGTGCGCCTCCTGCAAAAGTATTGTTTGGGGGCTGGCTGCAGGCGGCTAGATATTCGGCAATTTGCACCGCATTAGTGGCAGCACCCTTGCGAAGATTGTCCGACACGCACCACAGCGCGATTCCATTTGAGCTCGATCCATCCTCGCGGATACGGCCCACAAATACTTCGTCGCGACCGCTGCAAGATCGCGGCAGCGGATACCGCTTCTCGACCAGATTATCCTCCACAACAATTCCTGGTGCAGCGGCGAGCAGGCAACGGACTTCGGCGACAGAAAGCTTGCGTTCTGTTTCGATCAAAATCGATTCGCTGTGGCAATTGGCAACCGGCACGCGAATGCAGGTGGCGCAAATACCAATTGAATCATCGCCCAGAATCTTTCGCGTTTCCAGCACCATCTTCAGTTCCTCGCTGGTTGATCCATCGGGACGCGCTGAGCCAATTTGTGGAATCAGATTGGCTGTGATCGGATGAGGAAAAACCGAACACTGCTCCACTGCTCCGGCCAACCAAGCGGCAGCCCCCTGCTCCATCTCCAGCGAGGCGGATAGCCCGGCACCGCTGACAGCCTGATAGGTACTCACAATCACGCGTCGCACCCGGGCCGCATCGTGCAGTGGCTTGAGAACCATCACCATCTGCGTGGTCGAGCAATTAGGGCTGGCGATGATTCCTTTGTGTGTGGCAATCGCACCGGGATTCACTTCCGGGATCACGAGTGGTACGTCGGGGTGCATGCGGTAAAATGCGCTTTCGTCGACGACCACCGTGCCGCGCTGCACTGCCCAGGGCACAAACTCTGCGGCCACTTCATCGGGCGTGCTACCGATGGCGATGGCCACACCGGTAAATGATTCTGGACGCAGCACCTCTACGTCAAAGTGTTTACCGCCGATCTGCAATGGCTTGCCAGCAGATCGCTCTGAGGCAAGCAACTTTATGCGGCGGGCCGGAAACTGCCGCGCCAGTAACAGCTCGACGATGATTCGGCCCACGGCGCCAGTGGCACCCACAACGGCCAGCGTTTCAATCATGCAAAAACACCTTCAAGACTTAAGGGTATGCGGAACAGGAAGCGGATAGGAATGCCACAGGCCGCGAAAGACCGACGACGGAATAAATGCCGCGTTGGCTGTGAGCATGACCAAACCAAACTCCATCATGCCCATCGACAAGCCAATTCCCAAGTGCACCATCACCGCCATCGCAAGAACCAGTCGCCGGGTCAGCCGCGGCCAAACCAGCACCGGATACAATACCTCCCAAAAAAGCGTTCCCAGTGTCAGCAGGTTGATGATCAATGGAAAGCGGGCTAGCCCTGTGAGATCAAGCGTGCGGTATTGCACGTTAGCGATCGATCCCCAAAGGGCGGTTCCTTCCCACCAAGTCGCCCCGAGCAGTTTGCCACAGCCGGAGAAGAAATAAATCGTGCACAGGTGCACTTGGATCAGTCGGATGGCAATGTTGGCCCGCACCGACGGCTCGATGCTCTTCCTGTTTGGCCACAGCAGGCTGTCCAGCGAGCACACGGCACCGGATGGCCCCACAACCAATGCGATCAGCAACATCCCCAGCACGTCGTCAAAGCCAAAGACGTTGAGCGGGGCCCTATTGGCTGCGCTCAAAAAGCCGATGCATGCAACAACTGCTGCCAGTGGCGTGGCTAAACCGATCGTCAGCAATGCAGCGGCCAGCAGCGTGACAATCGTTATCGCTTTGACGGCTATCGCTGAGGAGAATACGAAATACAAACTCCACTGCCATGGCTGATCGTTCATGCGCCACACGTTGGCTGGTGGCAGCCAACCAGCATTGCCGAAGAATGCTTCAGCATCGAGCAGCCAGACGGCGCTCGACCACGCCAACAGCGCGCCGGACGCAATGCGCAGCATCGCCAACGGCAGCGGATCGGCGGGCATAAACCAAAATGAATTCCACGCCACCAGCCATTCCGCCCGCCAGCTTTTGTCTGCCAAATGGTGCCCCTGTTCCTGCCAGGGGCCCGGCGTACAGTCGGGGGCCGGTCGTGCACCGACTGCAGGCAACGTCTGACTCATAGCCGCGTTCCTGGAGAAAACTGATAGGTCCCCAGAGGCGTGATGGTATCGGCATCATACTGTGCGCGGATGACCTCTTCCGGTGACGGCAAGATGTGCTCTCTCAATACGAGGGTGACCTGCTCGCCACTGTGTTGCCGCAGCAGGTGTCCGGCAATGCCTTTGATCAGTGGCTGCCATTCGCGGCGGGCGGCAACGCGGATCGCTTCCGGAGCATCGAGCAGAGGAACAAACGACGCAATTTTTTCACTGATCATAAAGCGGCGATGGTAGAGGAGGCGTGGACGGTCTGTGTGTGCATCCGGAATCACACCGACTCGCGAACTGCCATCGGATAGGCGCATGGTCCATTCAATGGAGTGCCCGGGACCGGGATCGGGTGCGAAAAAACGATAACCGTGTCCCAAGTAAATCGCGCCGATGAACGGACGCAGCGGCCGAATGAGCCAGTTTGCCAATTCACTTGTCGGCGGTGGTCCGGCGAGCGGTGGGAGGATTACGGCTGCCAAGTAGACGATTAACACAAGTGATGCAACTGCACGAGTGCTAGGTTTCCACGGCGAGTGATGGCGATGAGCAGCTACATTCATTGCACGGTGCTAACGATAGGCAAGTTTCTGTTGGATGAATCTGTCTAGTTTACTTTAGCAGCCACTCCAATCGGCAACGATCCCGCGATCCCGAACGAGCAGCCCGTGGAAAAAGTGCCGGCGGGATCGCACGGTGCTGTCCCGGGGGCGAAGCACTCGGACAAAACGGACGTTTGGCAGGGAGCAAAAGTGCCTAGATGACTTTTCCCACAGGCACCTCGTCAGTCTTTTACGATTCCTGCAGACTGCGGCCTGTCATAAAAAATTCCCGCGCGGCTCAAGCAGCCGCGCGGGAATGGAAGTGTGGAAAACGTATCTGGCTTTAGCGAAGGGATGCCGTTGCGCCAGTCGAAGCCGTTTGCTGTGAGGGGTCGAGCGACAGTTCGACAGAACCACCGGCAACGAGGTCGATGATCTTTGAAACCATCTTCTCGTTGCCCTTCACAACCATAACAACGCGAATCTCGTAACCCTTCCACGTTTGGCCATCCTGTAAGTTCTGCGTCTCAAACTGGCGGACGTTGCCAGTCGAAGCGGTTTCATTACCGGCCAGCCAGACCTTTGAATCAGCGGGAACATGGAGCGTGAGGCTCGTTTTCGGTGCTGCTCCCACGGCTGGGATCATCACCAGATCATCAATGGGTTGCTTGGCGTTGAACGAAATCATTTCACGAGTTCCTGCCGATAGGGAAACAACCTGTGTCTCCTCCGTCGTCGAGCCGTTGCGATCAACGATAATTCGCACCACGAACTCATAATTCTTACCCTCGGTTAAACCGCGTGACACAAAGCGTCGTAGGCTGCCGGTGGCTGAGGTCTTTGCGCCATTGACAAAAATTTTACCTGTGGCCGGAAGTTCCACGATCAACAGTGCCGCATCCGCTGGAATACGCATGTCCAGAAGTGTGGCATCAGTCGCTGCTGGGGCTATTGCCGGCGGGGCAACAATGGTTTCAGTGCCACTGGCGGCAGGGGCTTCATTGATAACGCGGTACGATTCAACAGGCATGCTGGAAGACATGCCCGATACGGGAGAGTAGCCGAGGCTGTATGCCGGGGAGGCATAACCACCGGACGAGCCTCCGGACGAGCCGCCGTACGAGCCACCAGACGAGCCACCGGATGAACCACCGTACGAGCCACCAGACGAACCGTGACTGGAGTTGTGCATCGCATGACGGGACGCACGACGGGAGCCACCACTGCTACCGCCGGTAGAACCAGCAGAGCTGTAGCTGCCACCTGAGCTGCCGCCTGAGCTGCCGCCGCCCGAGCTGCCACCGCCTGAGCTGCCACCGCCCGAGCTGCCACCGCCTGAGCTGCCACCTGAGCTGCCGCCTGCCGCAGCACGGTTTTTATGATTCCATCCAGCGTGTGCGTCGCAGGCTGTGGCGAAGACCACAATAAAAGTGACAATTTTTGCAACCCTGAACCAGCAAGGATGGACCAGCATCTCAGTGAAACTCCCTTAACGATTTGCGAGGGAAGCGACGCGAAACCCTGAACCTATTTCAGAGAGCCAGCGCTTCCGGAGACCCCAAGGATAGTTGGACGATTTTGCAAATCAAGAAGAATGGGTTGAATGCGTTGAGTTTGAGGTTGAGCGGGTGTTGGCTTGGGGCTTTATGGCCAGAAGCCCTTTTTTGAAAGAAATGGCTTTGAACCGCAGAATATGGGGGTTTTATGGCTCAAATCGGGTTGCGTGATCGCTACTTATCTGGAAATCGGCTCCAGTCGGATGCTGTCTGCCTCCAGTCGCCCGGTGGCTCCGAGCATGCCAATCTGCAGGATTGCCTCCCGTGCCCAGATCGGTACCGTGATCACGCCATCGACCTGCTTCCAACCAAAAGTACCACGCCATGGCCCCACCAACGACTGCGACGAACGGTTCCGCTCTTGATCGTAAAATCGGGTCACGAGTGCCGGTGATTCCTCGACTGTAAGTCCTTCGCGAATATCCGTTGCACGCAGCAACAGTTCGATCTTCAGTTGACCAATGGTCCTTCCGTCAACTGGAAATCCCTGAAAGATCTGCGCGGGTCGTCCAGGTTGACTATTCTCCAGCCGTACATAATGAGTCCCTTCCTGAGCATCTGGGGATCGCACTAATTCCATCTGCCTGCCGTAATACCACGCCGTGGGAACGAGTGTGTTCACAAGTGTTTCCTCGAATCCGCCATTATTGATCGCCGGGTGCTTGCCGTCTGGTTGCACGCGACGGGCCTTTTCTGCGGCACCGGTCATCGGCACAAACAAACTCGGCACCAGCGCCTCCTTGACCATCGCGCCGTTACGTTTGCTGAGGAGTACGAGCGTCTGCTCGAAACGTTCACCCACGGGAATGATCATGCGGCCCCCTTCGGCGAGTTGCTCGATGAGTGGCTGAGGAATATTTTCTGGCGAACAGGTAACGATGATCTTGTCAAATGGCGCGTGCTCGGGCCAGCCGAGAAAGCCATCGCCGACCTTAGTGATGACAGTGCGATACCCAAGACGCGCAAGTGTACGGGCCGCCTTGTCGCCGAGCGGGCGGTTGATCTCAATCGAGTACACCTTACTCACCAGCGGCGCCAGTACAGCGGCCTGATAGCCGCTGCCCGTACCAATTTCCAGCACGCGATCGGTCTGTTTTGGCTCAAGCTTTTCGGTCATGTAGGCCACCACAAACGCCCCAGAAATTGTCTGCGACTCACCGATGGGCAAGGCCATGTCGAAGTAGGCTAGCCCCCGCTGTGATCCCGACACAAACTCATGCCGTGGTGTGGTGCGCATGCTCTCTAAAACGCGGGCATCCGTCACGCCGCCAGCCGCAATATCGTCGCGCACCATCCGTTCACGAGCCTGTTCATACTGATCGGAAGGCGGTGGAGCCGCGGCCGACGGCGCCTGCACAAGCAGGGCGAGTGCCATGAGCATTGCCGACGGTGGCCAAGCCCGAAGGTGCTCTGATTTGCGTCCCATGCTCGCAACACCCTCCTAGGCTGGGTGGTTCTATTCGGTCTGTCCGATCGATGCCGGTTGCCGAGCCAGAGAACCCTTGGTGAGTTCGAGAAAAGCTGTTTCCAAATTGACTTCCTGTTCTCGCATGCCCAGCAAATGGTGTCCTGCGGCAATCAGTCGCCCGGCTAGCGGCGAATAGTCGGTGACACCATCCGCGATCGCCACAAGAATCTCTCCCTCTCGAACCGTAACGGCGGCAGCCTCCGGACACTTTTCCAGCACTCCTACAGCCGGCTCAATCGGACCGGCGACCCGCAGACGGATCACAAGCCTTCCCCGTACCTGCAAGAGCAAGTCTTGAACGTTTCCGCATGCCAGCAGCCGTCCGTATTCGATGATACCAACGCGGTTACAGATGTCGGCCAGTTCGGGAAGAATGTGGCTGGAAACAAGGATTGTTTTACCGAGGCCCTGCAAGCGGCGCAATAAGCCCCGCATCTCGATTCGCGCCCGCGGATCGAGACCGCTCGCCGGCTCGTCGAGCAGGAGCACCTGCGGATCATGGAGCAGCACCCGAGCCAATCCCAGACGCTGCGTCATGCCACGAGAAAGACTTGTGACCAGTTCATCCCGCTTCACAGTCAGATCGACCAGCTCCAGCGATCGCTCGGCCACTCGCTTACGCTGGGCACCATTGATACGGTACGCGGCTGCAAAAAACTCTAAGTATTCGATCACCCGCATGTCATCGTAAACGCCAAAGATATCGGGCATGTAGCCGATCGCCCGACGAATCTCGCGCGGATGCGTGTAGATCGAATAACCGCACACGTAGGCCTCGCCGCACGTCGGCGCTAGCAGGGTAGAGAGAATGCGGATCGTGGTTGTCTTGCCGGCACCGTTAGGACCAATAAAGCCAAGCAGGTCTCCCTTCTCGAGCTTTAAGTTGAGCGATTCAAGAGCAAAGAAATCTCCATACTTTTTTGTCAGTTCAATCGTTTCGATCATAGGTGCAACGTGTGAGCAAAAGGCGGTGTGGACGGGATCGTTACCAGCGAGAACGTGACTTGCGTTATTCAGTTGAAACCGTTGCCGACTGCTTGTCGAGCGGAATCACAATGCGCCAGACCGTGGTGGGGGCACGAGTAGGTAAAACAGCCGGTAAAACGGCTGCCGATCCACCTGTCGCTGGCAGACGCATTGCAGCGGCAAAGTCTGTTTTTTCGTCGCTCTCTGTCACCCATGCGGTGCCGATCGGCCCCCGGCCGACGAGCACGACCCGATTCATCTCAAGGAGCGGCGAAAGATCGATGCGACCCAAGCGACCGGCTGTTAAAGTTGTGTAGGCACTGCCGCCGGCGGCAGCATAAAAACCGGCAATTTCTAAAATTCTGTCGGTGTCACAGCTGCTCGCTTCCCAACGCACAGCGACATCGCGATCCTTGTTTGCCAAACGACGCGTGAGGGCTCCGGCAAGCGACCGTGGGCCGCGACCATTCGTTGGCTCATAACGGCTACCGGGATCGAGTGGCCCTACGTCGTACATCCAGCCAGCATGCACGAGCAGGCATTGCTCGAGCGGAAAAGGCAGTCTGCTGGTAAGCGATCCACTTAAGGTCCCCTGTGCGTTGCAGCTGAGATGCGATTCAACCGGCGTGTCGGCAACAGTTGCAAACCATTCAGCTTCAAAGAGACGACTGGAGGAAGCTGCGATTGCAATGCCTGCCAGCGTGTGGAGTGACGAACTGTATGTGTAGTCAGCAGCTGCCAGCGATGGATGCGGCAGCACGGCGTCGGTTCCACCAATGCCACGGCCTGCAGCACCGTACCACGAGACAACGGTATCGACAGAACCCGACAGCGGTGCGGCCGCTGTCGGATGAGCTGAAACGTTCATCACGGCATTCACTGGCGACCAAACGCCTGCATAAGAGACACCGCGTGCCAATCGACTTGCCACATCAACGTCCATCACACCGGCAGACGACGACTGCCAAGCAGCGCCCTTCCAACGCAAGGCCGTGCTCCATGCCAAGCCGCTGGTGATACACACAAGCAGGGGTAGCGACAGCCATGCCAGCCACGGGCGTCTTGCTCCGCGTGATACCAGCCACCAATCGAGCGGATACAGGCAGACAATATAAAGAACCGCCAGTCCAGCGATGATCTCGAAGGGGACCGCCTGCACAGAGGGAAAGTGATCGATTGCCGTGCGCAGTTGCCCAGCCAGATCGAGAGCACTGCGGTGCTCCCCTGCCCTGCCCGCAAGATTGGTATTCGAACGCCCCCCCAGCAGTTCGCAAAGCAGCGTGTCTGTGCCCGGCCAGCTCCGAAATGCACCGTGGTCGATATCAATTCCAATCCAAGTGAGCGTGCCGAAGCCGTATGCGCGGCGCACCACGAGCGGCAGATCGACGGACGATTTGCCCGCAAAAGCCTCAACCGTTCCACTGATTGCTGAGGCGTTCTCAAGCACGGGCACCTCGAATCCGGCCAAGGCATTCTTTTCCAGTGGACGACTTGCCCGCGCGTAGGCTTCAATCGCGGCCAATCGCCACAGCGGCAGCATTCTTTCAATTTTTCCAGGGAGCCAACGGGAGAGGGACGAGCCGCTTTGCTGGATTGGCAACGCACTGGCGCCGGCCGCAAAAACAAGCTGGCCGCCTCGTTGCACCCAGCCATCAATACTGGCAATAACTGCTGCATCCAGCACAGCCGCTGATTGGCCGCACACAACCATTGCATCGACACCATCAAAATCTCGTGGAGAGCAACCCCAAAGCGACGGCACCTCTAAAGCCCGGGCGTTGCTTGTGATGGAAACCACGCGAGGCCGCGCATAAGTGTCATCGCTCAGCAAGCGAACGGCCCGCTCCGCAGAGGGCAGATCCCCTAACACCAGCAGCACGGTTTGCGTCGAATCGATCGGCTGTGCCAGGGAGTGCGTTCTCAGCCCTGCTCTGCTGACAGGCTCACTCGCTGCCTTGGCATGGTTCGACAGGCGCACCTCCGCTGCGGCATGCTCAACCATCACTCGCGCTGTCGGCCGCCCAAAACGCACGCAAAAATGCGCGGCGCGTGTGCCGTCGGGTGCAGCGATCGCTGCCACCGGTGGCGATCGCAGATACTGGCCGTCTGGATCTTCGACCCACACATGCAGGACCTCCGCGGCAGCGGAGGGATCTGCAGTCGCAGCAGGTGCGGGCAGAAGCACAACCAGCGGCGTCCACGAACCGGTACGGTAGACGCCGTTGAAGCCAACCTGCACTCGCTCTTGATAGTCGCTGGCATCTGCTGGTTTTTCAGCAGCGCCGACAACACTCGTTGGATAGGCCGCCACACAAAGCAAGCACACGGCCAAGCACCGCTGCCATGCCGTGTTTTTCATGGCTTCTCCGCCTCGGGACAACTGCAAGATAATTGTCCACAGCCCGGACAGCCCGCGCCATATTTTTTTGCCACCGCTGCTTCGAGATCGACATCGACCACATTGGCAATGGTGATCAACCAGGCCAGAACATCGGCAAACTCCAGCGCCTGCTCCTCGTGCGTACCGCTGCGCAGGGCGGTGGCGAGTTCGCCGATCTCCTCCGAAAGCCACATGAACGTTCCTTCAACACCACGAGACGCATCCTTCTCGTAATACATCGTGCGGATCAAAGACTGAAGTTCACGGAGCGTCATAGCGGTCGGCTGGGGCTGGGAACAAATTGAGGCTTTATTTTACCGTGGAGTGCTCGTGTGGCATAATCGGTCGCCGCAGCGGTGGCGCAAACCACGGATAAATCGCTGGTACTACAAACAGCGTCAACAGTGTCGACGTTACGATCCCGCCGATCACCACCGTGGCCAGTGGCCGCTGGATCTCCGCCCCCGCACTGGTGGTCATTGCCATCGGCAGAAACCCCAAGCTCGCCACCAACGCGGTCATCAGCACCGGACGGATCCGATTCTGAGCAGCGAGAATCGCTGCCTCTCGCACTGCCAGTCCGCCCTGCCGCGAGTGCTCGGCGCCCGCCACCCAAACCAAGCCGTTGAGCACAGCGACTCCAAAGAGCGCTACAAACCCAACACCAGCGGCAACGGAGAATGGCATGCCCCGCACGGCCAGCGCGATAACTCCACCGGAGGCCGCTACCGGTACGGCAAAGAATATCAACGCAGCGAGCCGAAAAGACTTGAAGCTTGCATAGAGCAGCATCGCAATCAGTCCCAACACCAACGGCGTGATCAACGCAAGCCTGCGGCTAGCGGAGAGCAGATTTTCAAAATCACCGCCCCAGCCGATTGCATAGCCGACAGGGATTTTTACCTGCTGTGCGATGACCTGCCTGGCATCCTGCACAAAACTGGCAACGTCCCGACCGCGCACATTGGCCGACACGTACGTGCGACGGCGTGAATTTTCGTGTTCGATTGAAGGCGGACTTTCTTCCATGCGCAGGTCCGCCAATTCGCCCAGTGGCACCGGCCGCCCGCCGGCAGAGCCCACCGGAATCTGCGGCAAGAGTTCGGGGTTTTCTCGCCATTCGGGCGGAAATTTCAGGATCAGTGGATAGCGGGGCCGCCCTTCAAAAATGGTGCCCGCGTGAATGCCTCCCATGGCCGACACGGTGCGCATCACTTCAATCCCGTCGATCGCGTGACGGGCCAACTGATCCGGTCGCGCATCAATTCGCATGGTCGGCACATTCGCCTGCCAGTCAGCGCGCACATCGACTGCGCCGGGAACCTCCCGGAGCAGACCCTCGATCTGCTTGCCGAGGTTGCCGATGGTGCTGAGATCATCGCCGTAAATCAACACCGCCACGTCAGCCTTCACACCAGCAACGAGTTCATCGACCCGCATTTCAATCGGCTGGCTGAAGCTGAAATTAGCCCCTGGTATCGCCGTCGTAAGTGCCTCCGACATACGATCCACAAGCTGTTCGTGAGTGACGTGTGTGGGCCATTGTGCTGGGGATGTAAGCATCACCCAGACGTCGGTCTGCTGCACCCCCATGATGTCGTTGGCGATCTCAGGTCGGCCAGTCTTACAAAATACAGTCTGCACTTCTCGGAAAGTCCGCAGCACGTTCTCGATGCGCGTTGTAATCGGTATGGAATCCTCCAGCGTGGCACTCGGTAGGCGGTTGACTTCAATCAATACGTCGCCCTCATCGAGCCGCGGCATGAATTCAGCACCCAGATTGAGTGCTACCGGAATGCTGACTACCACCAACCCCACTGCGCAGATCGCAACAAAGACCGGATGGTAAACCGCCAAGCGCGCCAGGGGTTGGTAGAGACGATGGAATATCCGCATCAGCAGTGGTTCCCGCTCTTTCTCACGAGAGAGCACCGTGGCTGCCAGCACCGGCATCAAGGTCAGCGACAGAATCAGCGAGCCGGCAAGTGCAAATAACACCGTGATGGCCATTGGCCGAAAGAGCTTGCCTTCGGTGCCTTCAAGAAACAGGATTGGCAGATAGACAATGGCGATGATCAATTCCCCAAACATCGTCGGCCCACGCACCTCAATCGCAGCAGCGCGCACAATGCCGAGTTTTGACTCTGATGGCTTGGCTTGTGCCAAGCGACGAACACAGTTTTCCACCATGATCACTGAGCTATCGACAACGAGCCCAAAGTCGATTGCACCGAGGCTCATCAGACTGGCGGAAATACCGGTGGCCCACATCAAGTTGCTTGCAAAAAGCAGCGAAAGCGGAATCGCCAGCGACACAATCAACCCGGCGCGAACATTGCCCAGCAACACCAACAGCACGCCAACGACCAGCAACCCGCCCTCGGCCAGATTGTGCAACACCGTATCGAGCGTACGGGCTATCAGTAGCGAGCGATCGTAGATAATTTCAATATCGACTCCGGGCGGCAGTGTGGTGCGGATCGCCTCTAGTTTTGCTTTTGCGGCCTCGACGACGCGACGCGTATTTTCACCGCGGATCATCATCACCATGCCGGTGACAACTTCGCCGCGGCCATCGCGTGTAGCCGCTCCCTGACGCACGAGCGGTGCGATCGAGACTTCGCCAATGTCACGGATCAGCACTGGCACGCCGCCAGGTGGGCTGCGCACAACGACCTGCTGAATCTCCGCCTCACTGCCAAGCAACGCCTGTCCCCGAATGAATCGCTGCTCGCCGTTGTTGACGATGTATCCGCCGCTCGTGCTGCCGTTATTCCGCTCCAGCGACAGCAGCACCTCGCCGAGCGTGATTCCCTGTGAGGCCATTCTGTTCGGGTCGATCAAAACCGTATAGCTTTTGGCATAGCCCCCGTGACTATTGATGTCGGTTACGCCCGACACCTCGCGCATGGCAGGCGCGATATCCCACTCCAATAAGCTGCGCAGATTCATCAGATTTTGACTGCTACTTTTGACCTCAAACTGCAGAATCTCACCGATGGCAGTGCTGAGCGTGCCGAGGTGTGGATCGCCGTGCCCCAGCGCCATACGACTCTTGGCCTCGGGCAGTCGCTCGGAAATAAGTTGGCGGGCACGAAAGATGTCGGTGCCCTCACGAAAGACGATCGTGACCAGTGAAATACCGAAGCGGGAGATGCTGCGAATTTCCTCCACGTCTGGCAGACCACTCACCGATAATTCAATTGGGTAGGTGATGTATCGCTCGACCTCGAGCGGCGTGAGATTGCCGGCCTCCGTCACAACCTGCACTTGGATGTTGACCAAGTCAGGCACCGCGTCGACAGGAATCTGCGTGGCGGCATAAAGGCCACTCATGGCCATCAGCAAAAACAGGGCGATGACAATCATCCTGTTGCCGAGCGACCATTCGATCAGACCTGCAAGCATCAGCAGATTCCCTGTTCCGTCAGACTTTCGATTTCGTTCGCATTAGGCAGTGACCGTAAACAGATCAAACGCGCCCTCAACTTGCAGATGGGGGCGACTGCGCACCTGCTGTTTCCTCGTCGCCTTCCAGCAAGAGTTCACTCTTGAGGATGAATGCTCCGCTCGACACCACCTGCTGCTGGGGTTTGAGCCCACGCAGCACTTCGATAAAGTCGTCGCTTTCGATACCTGTTTCGATATTGTAACGACGAAATCTACCGTCCCCTTCCGCTACAAAAACAAATGCGTTTCCTTCGTGCCGCATGACGGCCGAAACGGGGACGGATAAAACTTCTCTTACCTTTCCCTGTGGGAGATCGACCCAGACAAACATGCCTGGCTTGTAATGGGCATCGTCATTGGCCAGCTCGGCCACCAGCGGCACGCTACGCGAATCAGATTCTACAATCGCCCCAACGTGGTTGACGCAGGCCGTTGCCTCGTGCACGTCGACTCCGGGCGCGCTGACGCGAATCGTTTGTCCCACGGCAACTTCAACCGCTGTCCACTGCCGTTCGTGAATCTGGGCCCGCACCCACAGCGTAGCGGTATCGGCGACCACAAATAGTTTTTGGCCCGCCTGCACCCGTTCACCCCGGACAACAAAAACATCCTCCACCAAGCCGTCGAAGGGCGTCCGCAGAATAAGCGAACTAATGGCTTTCATTTCGCCAGCACTGCCCGACGGGCTTTCCTCGCTCATCACGATCACTTCCGAGTCGTCCCCTAGGCGACTACCGACGAGCATGCGCAGATGCTCTTGCGAAATGCGCACGAGGCGATCGGCCTGCTCAACCGCGGCCTGGGCACGGTTGCGATCTTGCTGGGTGAGAAACTTCGCCTCTTCGCAGGCCGCAAGGAGGTTGGCCTTGGCAACTTCTAGATTGCTGATTCGCTCGTCAACGATGCGGCCCGACAACACGCCGCCTTGGCTGAGTTGCTGGGTGCTGGCGCTGATCTTCTCAACGTAGAGCAGACGGGAGTAGCCGCTGATGATCTTTTCGCGGTAGACGCCCAGCAGACGGCCCTTGAACTCCTGCTCCACCTGTTCTACAGGTGGATGACTGTCGAGCATTCCCAGCAGATCCTCGACGTTATCGGCAATTGCAATAGCCCAGTCCGTCGCCTTTTTTTCAATCTCACGGTTGTCCTCACGCTTGCGAACTTCGTCCCGTGCCATACCAATTTCGGGGCTTGATACTTCGGCAAGCGAGTCGCCCTTGACGACCTTTTGCCGAACCTGCGCAAACACGCGAGACACAATACCGTCTACCGGTGAGGCATAGTCGAGCCTTTGACGAGCGTTGTAGTCGAGACGGCCTGGCACGGTGATATGCTGGCGCAGGGGGCGTATCTCAGCTGGCGATAGGCTGATCCCTGCTGCCGCCTGGGCGGTGTTGGCTAGGGTCACTATCTCTGAAGTACCACCAGAGCCGACTTCTGAAGAACCTTTTCTATCGTCAGCGTTTTTCTGTGCGCTCGCGCCGTGCACCCCGACTGCTCCTGAATGGGGAGCCAAATCTGAGCCCGGATCTGGTCCGAGGTGATGGGTGGCCAGCCAGCCCCAGGCAGCCACGCCAGCCAAGAGAAAAGCGACTGTTATCAGCCCGCCCCAGCGGGATGCGGGGAGACCAGCCACTCGATGGACCGCAGATGGGATTGGCGGCCGAACTGAGGAACTGGATGAATCGGGTGAGTGAATCGCCGACATCGATATGCTTCCTACAAGTACACGACGGCCAGACGGCCGCAATTCATCGCTTTACTCTATCCGAAAATTGCACCACTGTTGAGAGGCGAATCGACAGGCGGATACCTAAAGAGAGCTTTGCTGGTTACGATGGTACTTTCCATCCATTGCAAGCAAAACGATTAGGTTGAGAGCAAGCCGATGACAGCCACACGCACCGTTCGCATTTTCGACACCACTCTTCGGGATGGCGAGCAATCCCCCGGTGCGAGCATGAACCTGACGGAAAAGATGGAGATCGCGCAAGCCCTGGTGCAGTTGGGCGTCGATGTCATCGAGGCGGGCTTCCCCATCGCATCGCCTGGCGATTTTGAAAGCGTCCGCGAGATTGCCAAGGCCGTCAGCGGTGCAGTAGTTTGTGGCCTAGCACGCTGCAACAATGCCGATATCGAGCGTGCCTGGGAGGCACTCAAGCACGCACAGCAACCGCGCATCCACGTCTTTCTTGCCACCAGTTCCATTCACCGCGAGTTCAAACTGCGGATGAACCAAGAGGAAGTTATCGCCCGGGCTGTGGCCGGTGTGAAGCACGCGAAGAATCTCTGCCCAGATGTGGAATTCTCTCCCGAAGATGCCGCCCGCACTGAAATCGATTTTCTCTGTCAGGTTGTTGAGGCCGTGATCGAAGCCGGTGCCACAACCGTCAATATTCCAGACACCGTGGGCTATGCCACTCCACTGCAAATGCACGCTGTCATCAAGGGCTTGCGCGATCGCGTACGCGGCATCGACCGCGCCGTCATCAGCGTGCACTGCCACGACGACCTAGGGTTGGCGGTTGCCAACAGTTTGGCTGCCGTGGAAGCGGGAGCCGGACAGATCGAGTGCACAATTAATGGACTCGGTGAACGGGCCGGTAACTGCTCCCTTGAGGAGGTGGTGATGGCGCTGCGCACACGGAGCGACTACTACTCCACCACAACACGAATCGTCACGCAAAAACTTGTGCCCACCAGTCGACTCGTGGCCAACATTACCGGCATTCAAGTGCCGCGTAATAAGGCTATCGTGGGCCGCAACGCCTTCGCCCACGAGGCCGGCATCCATCAAGACGGTATGCTTAAGGAACGTCGCACCTACGAAATCATGCGTCCGGAGGATGTGGGCTTGGAGCGCACCGATCTTGTGCTCGGCAAGCACAGCGGCCGCGCTGCTTTGGCTGACCGCACCAAAGCACTCGGTTACCAACTCTCACCGGAGCAACTGCAGACGTTATTTGAGCGGTTTAAAATGTTGGCCGATCGTAAGAAGGAAATCTATGACGGCGATGTTGCCGCTCTTTGCGAGGATCAGTTTTCTGAACTCCCCGAACGGTTTTCATTTGTCAGCTACGATCTTGCCTGTGCCAGCGGCCACGCACCGCGCGTGATGCTGCGAGTGTTGCAGGGCGGCGAGGAAAAATCGGTTGAGGTCAACGCCGGCGATGGCCCCATTGATGGCATTTTTCTGGCAATCGAAAAGCTGACTGGGATTGCGACTGTCTGCCGGGATTTTCGCGTGCAGGCCGTGACTGTCGGCAAGGATGCGCAGGCAGAAGTGACTGTCGAACTTCAGTCCACAGACCCGGAGCAAAGTGGTCAAGTGCATCGCGGGAGAGGTGTTTCCACAGACTCGCTCGAGGCTTCCGCAAAGGCATTTTTGGCCGCAGTCAACCGGGTAATCTTGGGTGCCCAACCCCGATTGCATCCACAACGAACGTGAGTTTTCCGGTGTTGCGTGCTGCCTTTTCTGTGGCGGGGCACACTATTGCCGCGGAGCACAAGAGTGTCTTACAACAGCAGCATGCATGCGATCGCTGCCAACACGTCTGTCCGTGAAACTCATCTCGGCATCGGCACGCGCTTTCGCGGCAAGGTTCGCGACTGCTATCGATTTGATAAGCACTTGCTCATTGTGAGCACTGACCGAATCAGTGCCTTCGACTGGGTGCTGCCGACGCCGATACCGGACAAAGGCCGAGTGCTCACAGCCATCTCGGCATTTTGGTTTGATTGGCTGTCGACCGGACCAGACCCCATCGCGCACCATCTCATCACGACCGACATCGACGCCATGAGCGAATTGGCTGCAGCGTGCTTGCCAGCGGGTTTTGATCGGGAATCGCTGCGTGGCCGTTCCATGCTTGTGCACGGCACCGAAGTCATCCCGTTTGAATGCGTTGTCCGCGGCTGGATGGCCGGATCGGCACTGACTGAATACCGTCGCAGCGGATCGATCTGCGGCGTCAAGCTTCCTGCTGGGCTTGCCGCTGGGTCGCAGTTACCAGAGCCCATTTTTACGCCAGCCACTAAGGCCGATTCGGGGCACGATGAAAATGTCTCATTTGATTGTATGGCCGATCGCATTGGCTCCGAAGCGGCCAATCTGCTTCGCAACCAAAGCCTCGAAGTGTTTCGTCGCGGTGCCGCATACGCTGCCACCCGCGGCATCATTGTCGCCGATACAAAACTGGAGTGGGGTCGCACCATGGAAGGTCAATTGCTCTTAATCGACGAGGTGCTCACTCCCGACAGTTCACGATTTTGGCCGGCACTCGCCGCCGTTCCAGGACGCGTGCCCGATTCGTTTGACAAGCAGTTTGTGCGCGATTGGCTCGAACAAAGCGGCTGGGATAAGGCGAGTCAGCCACCAGACCTTCCCGACAGCGTTGCAGCGCAAACTCGCGAAAAATATTTTACGGCCTGCCGGTTGATCACTGGAAAAAGCCTCTATTAATTGAGCTATCCCCCCTGCCCGCCTGCTTTTTCTGGCCTGTTTTTCTGGGCTGTTTTTCTGGCCTAGGGACGGACAACAATCGAAACTAGAATCCATACAAGCGTCTGACAGCGCCCGCGTTGCCCCTTCACCCACGGCTCTTATGCTTCGTTACTGGACTGCCGGAGAATCGCACGGCCCCGCGCTGATCGCCTTGATTGACGGGTTCCCCGCCGGTCTCCCGATCGACATCCCAAAAATCGATGCCGAGCTTGTGCGCCGTCAAGGTGGCTACGGCCGTGGCGGGCGTCAACGGATCGAAACAGACTCCGTCACATTTCTCTCTGGTCTGTGGCATGGTGTGACTCTTGGTAGCCCACTGGCAATGCAGATCGTTAACCGCGATGCAAAACTCGAACGGCTCGAAGAAGTCGATCGTCCTCGACCTGGCCACGCCGATCTGCCCGGAGCGATCAAGCATCTGGGTGGTGTCCGTGCCGTACTGGAGCGAGCCAGTGCTCGCGAAACCGCTGCTCGTGTTGCGGCCGGCGCTCTCAGCCGACAACTGCTCTCCGTCTTTGGGATTGAGGTGGCCGGTTGGGTTACTGAACTCGGTGGCCTTGCCCTCGGCGATGAGGGGTTTGGCTCAGGCCAACCAACACTGCCTGAGTTACGCGCGCTTCGCGATGCTAGTACGATTTATTCGCTCCATCCCGAGCGCGATCCCGAGGTATCTGCTCTCATTGATCGTGTTGGAAAGGATGGCGATACGCTGGGTGGAATCGTTGCCGTGCGAGTCGATGGACTGCCGATCGGCTTGGGCACGCATGCCCAGTGGGATCGTAAACTCGACGGTCGACTCGCCCAAGCTGTCATGGCTGTGCAGGCGATCAAGGGCATTGAAATCGGCATGGGCTTCGCTGCAGCCCGCTGCCGTGGCTCCGAGGTGCATGATGCGATTCACTACAGTCCCGCTGAGCGTGCCGGTCCGCAGTTGGGCTTCACGCGTCCAACCAATAATGCCGGCGGCCTCGAAGCCGGCATGACCAACGGGCAGCCACTTGTGATCAGGGCCGCCATGAAACCGATTAGCACCCTCCGCAAACCATTGGAGTCGGTGAATCTCACGACCAAGCGGCCGGAAGAGGCCGCCTATGAGCGCAGCGATGTCTGCGCAGTAAGTGCTGCAAGCGTTATCGTGGAGCACGTCGTCGCGTTTGAAGTGGCTGTGGCGCTGATCGAAAAGTTTGGTGGCGACAGCGTGGAAGAAATGCAGGCCCGGTGGTCGCTCTTTCATGACTTAGCACGGAGTCGCTGAGAAGCCGGAGGAACAGGGATGTTCGTTGAACGATCCGCAACTCGAACCCATCTGGTGCGAATCGTTTTCGTGCTTGTCGGCCTCTTGCCCTTCATCGCCTTAGCGGCTTGGGCTGTTCTGCGCCACTCTGATGGGCACCTGCATGCGCTGCGACGCGAGGGCGAGCAGATGCTCGGACTGCCGCTCCACATAGGCAGCGTCGAACACGTGCGCCCGGGCTTGCTGCGCCTGCGGTCGTGCACGGTGCGATCATCCTCGGGAAGCGCGCTGCTGGTTCTGCCAACTATGGAGGTTGATCTCTCTGCTGATGAGATACGACTGATGGTGCCGCAGTTGACGTGCAATTCTCGAGCGACCGCTGCGCTGGCTGAGATCGCACGCGCCTGGCTGCGTGAGCCGGCTAGATTTTCTCGTTCTTGGGTCATCGATGTGCGCGATTTTCACTGGAGTGCCAACGGAGTCGAAGGGGACGAACAGGCACTGGCTGTACCCGCGGATAATCAAAGTGATTCGCAGCTACTGGGACTACACATCGAGTGCGTGGCGGCAGGCGACACGCGGGCCGTGCGCGTGCGATGCAATCCGCCTTCCGTCGACGAGGTGCGCGTGCGGCTCACCCTGCCGCCCAAAAATCTTCCCCCACTGACCAGTGATGAACATTCGCCTGCGGCCAACTCGCCTGCTGGCGATCCATTGCCAGAAGGCAGCAGCGCGGGACGATACGAAATCAGCGGGCTGATTGAAAAACCCCTGCCAGTGCCGATTCTGGCCACGCTGGCAACGCTGGCAGGATCGCCGCTGGAAGAGAGTCTGTCCGTGCTCGGCACGGCAGCGGAGGCCTACGGAACCATTGAGGCAATTTACGAAAACAGACAGTGGAGCGGTCTGGCACGCGGTCGTATTGATCGGGTTGATCTCGCAGCGTGCACAGCGCAACTGCCCTACCATGCCAGTGGTGAAGGATGTCTGACGATTCCGCAGTTGGCATGGAATGCCAACCGCTTGCGGATGTGTCAACTGGATCTGGTGGCCGAGTCGGGGCAGATCAGCCAAGGTCTGCTCAACGCGTGTACTGTTGCGCTGGGATGCCGCGCGGGTGCTGCTTACCAACCGCTGTTGCCAAAAAATAATCGACGTTTCGACGATCTGGCCTGCAATGTGCGTATCGACTCTGGTGGTCTTGTGGTGGCCGCGCCGCTAGGACGCGCCGGTTCGCTCCTGCGAGCCCAGGGCTTATCGCTTCTCACTGAACCGGAAAACCGGATTGCGAGCGAGCGTTTAGCGTGGTTGGCTTCGCCCATCGACACCGTTGCGGTGCCGGCTTCCGCGGCGAGCGCTTGGCTGATTTCAGTCCTCCCTCTCTCCGACCGACCCGCTACCGATGCCAGCAGTTCGGCGGTCGAGAGCCGCCGTTTACCACCGAATCAGGCAAAGCGGCCCAGCAGTCGGGATGAATTTTGACCTTATTTTGACGATGATTCGACTGGAATCTGACCAAAAATAGCTGCGGAACAAAGCATAATACGTCACAGTAGAAACGCAGAAATGGCTGGAGTCGGTTCGCTCACCACCGTTTATCACTAGGAACATCGCATGACACCGCAAACTGCTTCCGCCCCCAAAAAATCTCCTGAAAAAAGCAATCGGCACACTCATTCTCAGAGTCATCATGCCGCGGTAGATGGTGCCGGCCAGAATGCTCACCACCTTCCAACTCATGAAAAGAAAGCAGCGTGGTTGGATCTGGATTGGCCCAGTGTGATCTGGATCGGTGGCATTCATCTGATGGCGTTAGCAGCGCCGTTTTATTTTACTTGGTCTGGACTGGCTATTTGCGCGGTTCTCTGCTGGGTGACCGGTGGCCTCGGTGTTTGCCTCGGCTATCATCGATTGCTCACGCATAGCAGTTTTTCAACATGGCCTGCAGTCAGACTGTTCTACGCATTTCTCGGCGGCATCTCCGGCGAGGGCTCGGCTTTGGTATGGGTGGCGAATCATCGCAAGCATCACGCCTTCAGCGATAAGGAGGGTGATCCGCATACGCCACGCGACGGAGGTGTTTGGAGCCACATTCTCTGGCTTTTTCCAGCGCATTCAAACCAAGAGGTTATGGATCGCGTCAAGCGTTGGGCTCCCGATCTCGAAAAAGACCGCGGCATTCGTATTCTTCACCAGACATTTTTACTCTGGCACTTCCTCATTGGTGGAACCCTGCTTGCCAGTGGGTGGATGCTTTATGGACAGACCACTGGCATATCGTGGTTGGTCTGGGGGCTATCCGTACGAATGCTGTACGTTTTTCATGTCACTTGGTTTGTTAATTCGGCCACACACATCTGGGGCTACCGCAACTATCCCACAGACGACGATTCAAAAAATCTGTGGTGGGTTGGTTTGTTGGCTTTTGGTGAGGGTTGGCACAACAATCACCACGCTTATCAGCGCATGGCAAAACACGGCCACCGCTGGTGGGAGATCGATGTGACCTACTGGGCGATTTTGGCGATGGAACGAATGGGCCTCGCTTGGAATGTGGTCCACACGCCTCATGGTATTGGCCGCCAAGAGACCCGCCCAGCCGGTTGAGTTGGCTCGAGTTGGCTGATGTGAGGCCGATCTCAGCGGGGAGTTAGCCAGCGTCGGTTGCAATTCGGCCCTCTGCCGATAAACTTTGTCTCACGCACGCCGGGACGGACCCGGCGGCTCGAATCCTTCAGGCATTTGAACACTGTAAAAAGGATGGCGTGTGAGTTGGAGGCCCTTTGGCACACCAATCCACTGACCTCCCTTTTGTCGGCTTGTTGTCTGTCACTTTTCAGGTCGCTCCTCCGAGGGCGTTAATTGGCTGATGTCGCTTACGAAATCACGAAAAACAGAATTAATCGGCGCCTACAGGCGAGGAGTTGCTGATTCAGGATCAGCAGAAGTCCAAATCGCCCTCCTCTCCGGTCGCATATCGGAGCTAACGGGTCACTTTAAAAAGCACACCAAGGATTTCGCCAGCCGGCGAGGTTTGCTCATGATGGTGAGCCGTCGCCGACGACTTCTGGATTTTCTCAAGCGCGTTGCGCCGCAGCGCTATCTTGACATCATCAAGCGTTTGGAGATTCGTAAGTAATAACTAGCGAGGAATGAGTGCCGTGTTGATCGGCGTGTGTGAATGATTGGTTGGGCTCCTCTGACAAACCGGTTGCATCCGGTTCTCGCAGTTCACCTGCACGAGAGAGAGGCGGGCTCAAGCCTTGGTGCCGCTAGGCAGTTTGTCTAATGGCATCGATTAAAAGACCCGGATCCCTTCGATCTTCATCGAAGGTTTTCTCCGGGGCATGACGTGAATGAAGGGGAGAAAAACTGTGAAAGTTCGTGTTGAAAGAAAAATTGGCGAGCATGTCCTCAGCATTGAGACCGGCGTTTTGGCCAAGCAGGCAGCGGGCAGCGTGCTCGTGCAATATGGAGAGACAAGCGTCATTGTGGCGGCAGCCACCGGCGCCCCGCGGTTAGGCATCGATTTTTTTCCACTCACGTGTGACTATCGCGAACGATCGGCCGCAACGGGTAAGTTTCCCGGCGGGTTTCTCAAGCGTGAGGGACGACCGACCATGAAGGAAATCCTCACCAGTCGGCTCATGGATCGCCCCATTCGCCCACTGTTTCCCGATGGATTCTTCGACGAAGTTCAGATTCAAGCATCGGTGCTATCGAGCGATCGCCAGAATGATGGCGACATTCTCGCCATGGTTGGCGCTTCCGCAGCGCTGTGTATTTCTCCGCTGCCATTTCGCGGACCGCTCGGAAGCGTGCGGTTAGCACAGGTGAAAGGTCAGTTCATCCCCTTTCCTACGCAGGATCAACTTGAGGAGAGCGATCTTGATCTGATCGTCTCCGGCAGCACTTCCGCTGTCTTAATGATCGAAGGCTTTGCACGCGAGATGCCTGAGGATCGGATGTTTCAGGCGATTGAGGAGGCGCATCGCATCATTCGACTCCTTTGCGAAATGCAACTTGAACTGATCGAGAAGGCCGGCAAGCCAAAAAAGGAATATGTGCTCGTCGACTACAAGCCGCTGCGTGATCGTTTGATCGCCGGTTATCTGGCCGAACTCAAGGTCGCGAAAGCGATCCTCGTCAAGCACGATCGCGGACAGGCTGTCAAAGCCTTGCGCGAGCGAGCCAAGATCGATGTTGTATCGCCACAGGTCGCTGGTGGGGCGGCTAATGGTTTTAGTGAGCCCGACTTCGTGCATGTTTGGCATGCTCTTGAGGAGCAGGCTGTGCGCGAATTGATTCTGGCTGGCACGCGTCCTGATGGCCGCGACCACACCACTCTGCGGCCCATTCACTGCGAGGTTGATCTGCTGCCACGCGTGCACGGTTCGGCACTCTTTCAGCGTGGTGAAACCCAGGCTCTGATCACCGTTGTGCTCGGAACCGGCAAGGACGAACAACGCGTTGACGGTTTGTTGGAAGAGTATTCGAAGAAATTCATGCTCGATTACTACTTTCCTTCATTTTCGGTCGGTGAGGTTCGCCCAATACGCGGCCCCGGTCGCCGAGAAATTGGCCACGGAGCACTGGCGGAACGGAGCATTAAGCCCGTTCTTCCAGATCCCGATCTCTTCCCGTACACAATCCGTGTACTATCCGACATTCTGGAGTCGAATGGTTCGAGTTCCATGGCTTCTGTTTGCGGCGCTACGCTCGGCTTGATGGCTGCTGGCGTACCTATCTCAAATCCAGTTGCTGGCATTTCTGTGGGACTTGTCAAGCAATCTGAAAGCCAGTGGGTGCTGCTCACCGATATCCTTGGTGACGAAGATCACTACGGCGACATGGACTTTAAGATTGCCGGTTCTCAAACTGGCATCACCGGCATCCAACTTGACCTCAAGATCGATGGCATTTCACCGGCGATCATCGAGGCCACTCTGCGTCAGTCGCGAGAAGCACGGCTTGAGATTCTGCGTGCCATGCTATCGGCCATCGGTCGGCCGCGAGCGGAGATTTCGATCTGGGCACCGCGTTTGTTGAGAACCCATATCGACCCCGAGAAGATCGGTCTACTCATTGGCCCAGGTGGCAAAACGATTCGTGCTATTCAGGAATCGACGGGCGCCAGCATCGAGGTCGAGGACGACGGCACAGTGACGGTTGCCAGCCACGATGCCGAAGGGGCAACCGCTGCTCTCGCCAAGATCGAGGCTTTGACGGCCTCGATTCAAGTCGGCCGAATCTACGAAGGACGCGTGACAAGCATCAAGGATTTTGGAGCATTCATAGAATTGGTGCCGGGTAAAGACGGCCTCTGCCACGTCAGCGAACTCTCTGATGAGTACGTTTCCAGTGTTGCAGACGTCTGTAAAGTAGGTGATGTCATGCGAGTGAAGGTGATTGCGGTCGACGATCAAGACCGAGTCAAACTCAGCCGCCGTGCTGCGATGCGTGAATTAGCCGAGAGTAGTAATCCGATTCCTTCCTAAAAGATCTACTGCGTCATCGAACAGCCCTTGAGTCGGAAATGGCCATGTCGCCTGCTGACGAGTCTGTTTTTCTTCGCGCAGAAACCTATCCGGAGGTTGTGGCTCTTGTGGCTGCGCTGGCCCACGAGATCCGCAATCCACTCTCCACGATACGGCTCAACATGGAGCTTCTGGCGGAGGACTTTGACAATACTGAGCCCGTTTCTCAGACCAAGCAACGGGATCGAAGGGCCAAGGCCAAGATCGATTTAGTCCGGCAGGAATGCGATCGTCTGCAAAAGCTCCTTGGTGATTTTCTCGATTTTGCTCGCCAAGAATTGTTGAACCTTGAACCGGGGAGCCTGAATTCAGAGATTGAGCAGCTGCTCAATTTTTTTTCACTGCAGGCAGAAGATGCTGGTGTTGAAATCGTTTGCTATCTCGATGCTGAACTGCCAATGTTACGGCTCGACCGTGAGACGTTGCGCTCGGCGCTGCTCAACCTATTGATCAACGCAGTACAAGCAATGGATGGTGGCGGTCAACTGGTCGTGCGCACAAGACCCTCAGGACTGGGCGTTGTACTGGAGCTGATTGATACCGGACCGGGCATGAACGAAGATACGCTCGCGAAGGCTTTTCGAGCTTTCTATACAACAAAACAGGGTGGTTCTGGGCTGGGGCTGCCAACGGCACGAAAAATCATTGAGGCGCATGCTGGCACGATTGACATTGAAAGTGCACCCGGTCGTGGCACCAAGGTTGCAATCTGGCTGCCGGCGCCGCCGCGTTTACCCACGACCGACAAAACACCAACAAAAATGATCTCCTAGTGTGCGGTCGATAAACGCAACTGGACGCACTACCGCACGGCTTCGTACCATCCAAACCATGTCACAACTCCGAGAATCCCAGCCGTCGCAAGATCCCTCCGCCCCAGAACCTGGCTCCCAAGGTCTTGTGCGCGTGCTTGTGATCGACAATGACATCGTGCACGCTCGCACAATGGGTGAGGGCCTCGGTCGCCTTGGCTACCAATGCGTGGTGGCGGGCAGTGGCGCGGAGGGATCGCAGCATATTGAACAAGAATTATTTGATGTCATTGTTACTGACCTGATGATGAATGACATCGGAGGGCTAGAGATTCTCGCTCATGCCAAGCGCGTTTCTGTAGAAACAGAGGTCATTGTTGTCACCGGGCACGGCACAGTTGCCTCGGCTGTTTCTGCGATGCAGCAAGGAGCTTTTACGTATCTGCAAAAGCCTCTTGATCTTGGTCATCTACGGACGGCTGTGAAAAAAGCCTCGGAGGCAATCCGGCTCAAGCGACAAAACTTTGAACTCAACCGACGGCTGGATGAAAAGTTTGGTTTTGAAGGCGTTGTGGGATCGAGCCAGCAAATGCTTGGGCTCATCGAGCGACTCAAACGCATTGCGCCGACAGACGCTACGGCCCTCATTCAAGGAGAAACTGGCACGGGCAAAGAGCTCGTGGCACAGGCGATCCATCAAAATAGCCCACGCAAAAGCAAGCCATTTGTTGCACTCAACTGTGCGGCATTGAGCGAGAACATCCTGGAGAGCGAGTTGTTTGGGCACGTGCGCGGTGCATTCACTGATGCCTCCAACGATCGCATGGGGAAATTTGAGTACGCCAATGGGGGCACGCTTTTCTTAGATGAGGTCGGCGACATGCCGATGGCAACGCAAATTAAACTGCTGCGAGTGTTAGAGTCTGGGGAGATTACGCGAGTCGGATCCAACACACCTACTCGAGTGAATGTGCGGATTCTGTCGGCCACTAATCGCAATCTCGAAGAGGCTGTTGCTGCGGGTATCTTTCGCAGCGACCTCTACCACCGTTTGAAAGTGATAACAATCGTAATCCCAACGCTCACTGAACGAGCCGCTGATATCCCGCTTTTAATTGAGCATTTTGTCAAGCATTTCTCCAAGCGGCACAACAAATCGATCAAAGGAATGTCCGTAGCCGTTCGCATGAAGCTTGGGGCTTACCAGTGGCCTGGTAACGTGCGACAACTTCGAAATGTTATCGAGAGCATGGTCGTCGTTGACTGCGACGAGACGCTGGATGTGGATGACTTGCCTCTTGAACTCGAGCCACTCATAGCCCATCCGTTGACGGCTGAAACAGGCAGCCTACAGGGCAGCTTATTAGCGCTGGTGGGCAGGCCATTGGAGGAACTGGAAAAAATGTTTATCGGTGAAACGCTTAAGCTAACTGGTGGGAATCGCGAGCAGGCGGCTGAGTTGCTCGGGATCGGCGAGCGAACGCTCTATCGCAAGATTAAGGAATTTCAGCTCTCCTAATGCTCGTGTCCACGAGCGGGGTCCTGTGTCGCACCCAACAGAAAGAAAAGGCATGGCACGGATCGAGAAACTGTCGGCGTCTGTAGTCAATCGCATTGCTGCGGGGGAGGTCGTCGAACGCCCAGCGAGCGTTGTCAAGGAGCTTTTAGAAAATGCCCTTGATTCTATGCCCACGCGAATCGATCTCGCCTTAGAACAGGGCGGCATCGCACTGGTACGAGTCGTTGATAATGGCGGAGGGATTGAGCCGGAAGATCTACAACTCGCTGTTGCGCCGCATGCGACAAGCAAACTGCGCATCGCCGAGGATCTTGAGCGAATCAACACGCTTGGATTTCGCGGCGAAGCTCTGGCATCAATCGGCGAGGTGGCCCGGCTTATCATTCAATCACGCCCGCCAGATGGGAGTGGCGCATCGATTGAGGTGGATCGTGGCCAGGTTGGGGAAGTCACGCCATGCGGGGGCGGCGTTGGCACTGTTGTGGAGGTGCATCAACTCTTTTCTAACGTGCCTGCAAGGCGAGCTTTTCTGCGGGCCGCCTCAACCGAGTGGTCGCATTCCTCAGAAGCATTCGTACGAACCGCCTTGGCCCACCCAGCAGTTGCGTTCTCGCTGACCCACAATGGTCGCTGCGTGCATGAACTGCCTGTAGCCGCTACCTGGCGAATACGGATTGGTGGCCTCTTCGGAACAGCACTGAGCGACAACCTGATTGAGGTCGAAGCCAGTGACGGAGAGATTGCTCTGCACGGTCTTGTGAGCCGGCCTGAGAACGACATGGCCAGCAGTCGCATGCAGCATCTCTTTGTTTCGGGGCGACCGTTTCGTGACCGCTCAATCCTGCATGCGGTGCAGGAAGCCTACCGCGGTGTGCTTTTGTCGGGACGACAACCCATCGTGTTTCTCCGCTTCACACTGCCGGCAGATATGGTCGATGTAAACGTTCACCCCGCTAAAATGGAAGTACGATTCCGCGAGCCATCACGGCTGTACCGTCTCGTGCTTTCAGCACTGCGCACACAATTTCTCTCCAGCGACATGCGTACGCATCTCAAGCCGCCGACGGGTGTGGCGACTGCCCCGTGGTTTGGCTCACCTCAAGCTGCTGGCTCACAGACGGCAGCTGATTTTTCTACTAGCTTGTTTTCCGCTGCCGATGTTTCCTTCTCCGGCGCGACCTCATTGAGAGCAGATCCAGCCTGGGAACAGCGGTGTACAGCGCCCGAAGCCTCTCGAGACGCCGAGCTGGCCGTGCAGATGCACGATCGCTACATCATCGTTGAGAGCGACGCAGGCATCGAGGTGATTGATCAGCATGCTCTTCACGAACGAGTGCTGTACGAGCAACTGAAGTCCTCCCTGGCAGACGGTGTCCTTGAGGTGCAGCCCCTACTGATTCCCGAAAGGATCGACCTCACACCGGCTGAAATCGAATTGCTCACCGAACACTCCGCCACGCTAGCCCAGGCAGGCATGCGGGTGGAGCCTTTCGGCGGCCCCACTGTCATTGTCACATCAAAGCCTGTATTGGCCGGCAGCACGCCGGCGGCGGCCATTGTGCACGAGGTGCTCGATCGACTTTCGTCCTCATCCGCACAAGCGAGCAAAGCAATGCTGATCGATGAGGTTTTGCACAGCTTAGCTTGTCGTGCTGCCATTAAGGCTGGTGATGCACTGTCACAAACTGAAGTCGATGCACTGGTGCGTGGCAGGCATACGGTGCACAATTCCCATCACTGTCCACATGGCCGGCCAACCATCCTGACGCTTTCACGCCAAGAACTGGATCGTCAGTTTCGCCGGACTTAAAGAAATCGTTTTCCTGGGGAGACTACCATGATCTGCGTCAGCATTGGACGAGGACGCCACCGGCACGTAATTGCTGAGCACAAGCATCTGGCCGAAAACAATATTCGCCTTGTCGAACTGCGGCTGGACTACATCCAAGGCACGGTGGGGGTCAAGCGATTACTCAAAGACCGTCCCTGCCCAGTGATTATCACATGCCGAAGAGGCATCGATGGTGGACGGTGGGGTGGATCAGAAGAAGCACGTTTGATGTTGCTGCGCACAGCAATCGCTGAAGAAGCTGATTATGTCGATCTCGAGGACGACGTCGCCGTCACCATTCGACGCTATGGAAAAACAAAACGCATTGTCAGCCATCACGATTTTCACAAGACACCCTCCGATTTAACTGCTCTCCATAAAAAACTCGCCTCGATGGATGCCGATGTCGTCAAGATTGCCACGATGGCCAATCATCCAACCGACAATTTACGGATGCTCGAGATGGTTCGAGTCAGCAAAATTCCAACGGTGGGTATTTGTATGGGCGACATCGGTACGCCAACGCGGATATTGAGCGGCCGGGCTGGATCGCCCTTTACATACGCAACATTTCAGGATGATCGTGTGCTTGCCCCCGGTCAGATTGGCTGGCAGCGGATGCGTGATGTTTATCGCTACAACAGCATTTCACCCACAACAAAGATTTACGGCGTGGTCGCTGATCCTGTGGGACACAGCCTCAGTCCCGTTGTGCACAATGCAGCCTTGACGGCCAATAACATTGATGCCGTCTACCTGCCCTTTCGTGTTCCTGCCGATCAGTTTGATGAATTCATAGCAATGGCTGACCGCTGGCCGTTGGCAGGTTTGAGTGTAACCATTCCCCATAAGGAGTCGGTGCTGCACCATGTTACGTCCATGGACGATCTGGTTAAGGATCTCGGTGCAGCTAACACCCTCCTCTTCGGTCCCTCGGGCGTGGCTGCCTACAACACCGACACAAAGGCGGCTGTAGACAGCTTGGCGGCGGTTCTGCTCGATAAAGAAAACCAGACGTTAAATCCTGGCATTGGCGTGAAAACAGCCCTCGTGTTGGGAGCAGGTGGAGCCGCACGAGCCGTCGCTTTAGGACTCAAAAAATGCGGCGTCGATGTGACCGTTTCATCACGAACATTTGATCGCGCAAAAAAGATTGGTCTCGACATGAATTGCAAGGCCGTCGAATGGAACTCTCGCTATCGCCTTCCGTATGACTGCATCGTGAATGCAACGCCGATCGGCATGCACCCCAACGTCGATGAAACTCCTTTCGACAAAGAGCACCTGCGGCCCTATATGGTCGTTTTTGACACTGTTTACAACCCAGAAAATACACTCCTTGTCAAAGAGGCACGACTGATTGGCTGTTCCATCGTGACGGGCGTAGATATGTTTGTTAGGCAAGCTTCAAGCCAGTTCGCGATCTGGCACAACTGCGATGCTTCACAACAGTCGATGCACGATGCGCTCAAACGGGCAACGGCTTCTGCTAAACAGCCGGTCTAGTGTTCCCCTCTATCTCATTGTTCTATCCATTCAATTCGCACAGCGATTCAGTACATGCCACGCATTACTCTCATTGGCTATAGGGGTACAGGAAAGTCGACTGTGGCCGCGATTGTGTCGCAGGCACTTGAAATGCCTTGGCGAGACGCCGACCTCGTGCTTGAAAACAAGCTGGGCTGTTCAATCGCCCAACTCATTCGTGATCGTGGCGAAGATGTTTTTCGGGATGAGGAGTCGGCTGTTCTCGTGGAATTGCTGGCCGAGTGTAACAGCGTGCTGGCCACCGGTGGTGGCGTAGTACTCCGGAAATGCAACCGTGACATGCTCTCTAGGCAAGGCCGGCCGACTGTCTGGCTCAACGCATCGGCCCCCGTTGTGCGCAACCGCTTATCTCTCGATCCAACTACATCCCAGCGCCGACCGGCCCTGTCGGGCGTTGATCCACTTGCTGAGGTGACCCAAACTCTGCTCGATCGAGCACCGCTCTATCACGAGTGTGCTGATTTTGTTGTCGATACCGCAGAGTCCTCCGCGCAGCAGGTGGCAGATGAAATCGTTGCCTGGCTCACGACCCAGTGGCCGGCCATGGTGGCCAACAGTCTGCGGGATTTAACCCCATGATTGTTCCACTGATCGCCGCTGTCAGCCTGATGTGGGCCCTAGCCGCTGGCATACTGGGGGCAGGACTGGGGCGAATGCTGACCCTTGTCGTTGGTGGGCTTTTGTCTGCCGGTATTTTTGCGAATGCTGTCGCGTTCAACAGACCGGAACGGGGATCAAAGAACGCCGGCAGCCAAAGTCGTCGACTTCATTTTTGGATTGAAATGGCTGTGATTATCACAGCAGTTGTGCTCTGGTGGTGGGAAGTCGCACGGCTTGGCCAGTTGCCGCTGCGCTGTGAGGAGCATGGATTGGAAGCAGGCACACTGCTGGCGCGGTGTGTCGCCCATTTAGTTCTTTTTATGCTGTTAGCAGCAGCGTCGTGGATCGATCTTCGCTACCGTGTCATTCCCGACTGTGTGACCGTGACAGGAGTTCTTCTCGGCCTAGCAACCTTGTGGCTTTGGCCAGATGTCCTGCTGCCGGTGGCAGGTGAGGTGCCCCGCTCGTTTGCACCGCCACAACTCCAACTAGACGTGCTTGGTTTTTTTGGCGGTCTGCACACAGCGCCTGGCATTGCTTGGCTGGGGCCGTGGCCGTGCGTGCCGGGCCTCTTGTTACCCCTGGCAATTTTTACTATCTGGTGGCTCGTCTGCACTTCACCATTTTTGGATTTAGAACCGTCAAGACTGCTGCGGTGGCTCGAACCGCGGGGGGTGATCTTGGTTCTTGGGCTACTGGCGATCGTAGCGGCATGGGTCTGCGGTGGTGATCGCTACGTGGGCTTACAGTCGTCGCTGATCGGCTTGGCTGTTTCAGGTGGTATTGTGGGTGCTATCCGAACCGGTGCATCACGTGCCATGGGGCGTGAGGCGATGGGGCTAGGAGATGTAACCTTGATGGCCATGGTGGGGGCATGGCTTGGCTGGCAAGCCTGTGTGGTTGCTTTTTTCCTAGCAGCATTTTTGGGAGTGGCGCATGGCGCTGCGCATCTGTTGTTTCATCGTGAAAATGAACTGCCTTTTGGGCCGAGTCTCTGCCTAGCATCGGCAGGAGTCGTCGTTGCTTGGCGGCCAATCTGGGAAATTGTGGGGCTCTATTTCAATCAACCGCTCGATCTTGCGATCGTTGTGGGCAGCGTTGTGATCCTGACAGCCGTCACGCTCTTCGTCTGGGAAAAGTGGCGAAATGCACCCGCCGCGAAGCAGTGATCCTCTGCTTTTCCCGTTTGAAAGCCAGTCGGGGCCGATCTTGCCTGCCCTCCTGTTCTTTTCTACCATTCCCGTCCCTGCCAACGGTATGGAGCCAGAGCATGTCAATCCACTTCCCTGCCGCCCACGTCTGCGCGCTGATACTTGCGCTCGCGCTCATGGTTGGCTGTTCTAATAATCCATTTCGAACGGCCACACAGGCAACGCCTATTAGCCTCACGCCTCCACCCGGGGTTGCGGCACCAGCGCACACCCTTCAGCAATCTCCGCCAGCGCTGACAGCACAGCAGCCCTCATATTCCAACGTTGACGGCCGACAGCTTGAGGCAACACTCGTTCGCAGTCGCCAAGAATCCCAACTCATGCAAGATGAGATCGGCGTGTTAAGGGAACAATTGGCGAGCACTTCTTCACAGTTAGCACAAACTCGCACGACACAATTGCCACAGAGCCTACCGCCGGGTGGAAATGCCGCAACTCCAACAGCGACACAGCCCCAGTCTCTGCTAAGCCCTGCGCTCATGCAGGCAGGACTCATGCAGGCAGGATTGGTTCAGCTTTCTCTTCCCGGGGTCGAAAGCCGCCTTGATGGCACCGTTGTCCGCCTAGAGATTCCCTCCGACAGGCTCTTCGAAAGCGGGAGTGCCAGCCTACTACCAGGCGGCGCAGCGATTCTTACGCAGACCTCTGCAGAGCTTACTCGCGTCTTTCCGCGACACTTTATCGGCATTGAGGGGCATATCGACACCGAGCCTCTGCAAAATGCCTCGTGGGGATCGCCACACCAACTGACTGCGGCTCGTGCCTCCGCAGTCTTCGATTTCTTCACCAGCCGTACGTCGCTGCGTCAGGGACAATTATTCCTTGTTGCCCACGGCTCCAACCATCCGGTGGTTTCCAATGCAACGGCGGCGGGGCGAGCGAAGAATCGCCGCATCGAACTGGTCATTTATGCAGAACAGGCGGCGGGACCCGACTGAGCCGCGAGCCAACCGACTCTACCTTCCACCCGTTGTCTTTACGGGCATCCGATTTAGACTGCCTGCATGGTAACAATTGTCGATTACGGCAGTGGCAATCTGCGTAGCGTACAAAAGGCTTTCGAGCGACTCGGAGCCACAACTTGTATTACCGACGATCCGCACGTGGTGGCAGAAGCCAAGCGGCTGGTTTTACCTGGGGTTGGTGCATTTGGTGATGCGATGCGATCGCTGCACAGCCGTGGTCTTGTTGAACCCATTCGTGCGCACCTCCTCGCAGATCGGCCCTTCTTTGGAATCTGCATGGGACTGCAATTACTTTTTGAAACTGGATGGGAGGGTGGCTGTCATCAAGGATTGGGTATTCTTGCCGGAGATGTCTCGCGATTCGATCTTTCCGAGGGCATGAAAATCCCACACATGGGTTGGAACACGGTCGCTTGGCGCGAAGGCAGTAGTCGGCGAACTTTACTGGGAAACAGCCACTATTTTTACTTCGTGCATTCCTACTATCCCCAGCCCAAAGATGATGCTGTCGTTGCAGCGTCGACTGACTATGGTGGTTCCTTCTGCTCGGCAGTTGCCCGTGGGCGTTTATTTGCCACGCAATTTCACCCCGAGAAAAGTCAGGCCGCCGGTATGCTTTTACTTCAATCGTTTCTCGATGAAACCCGTTGAGCGAATGAACCATTCTCTCAGCGGTATTGCTCCCCATCCATCAGCACTTATTTTCACAAAAGGAGCCCAGTCGCATGGAACTTTGGCCTGCAATTGATCTGCGCGGTGGAAAATGCGTTCGGCTATTGCAGGGTGACTACGCACGCGAAACAGTTTTTGGGGACGATCCCATTGAGATCGTAAAACGCTTTGTGGCTGCCGGCGCACAGCGATTGCATATTGTTGATCTGGATGGAGCCAAGGTGGGGAAACCCGTGCAGGCATCGCTGGTGGCCCGCATGGTTGCGGCTGCCGGAGTGCCTTGCCAACTCGGCGGCGGCATCCGTTCATTCGAGACGGCGCAGGCGTATAGCGATGCCGGTGTGCACAGACTCGTGGTGGGCAGTGTGGCTATTGAGCAACCGGCACTCCTTGAGCAACTCGCACTGGAGTTTCCCGATCGAATTGTGCTCGGACTGGATGCACGCGATGGAAAAGTCGCTGTGCGTGGTTGGTTGGAAATGAGCATGCTCATGGCCGTTGATGTCGCCAAACGCCACATGAACCTTCCGTTAGCTGCGATTGTCTATACCGACATTGCTAAGGATGGCATGCTGACTGGTCCTAATCTTAACGCCCTTGCTGAGATGGTTGCGGCTGTGCCGCTGGCCGTCATTGCCTCTGGCGGTGTGGCAACCGCTAAAGATATCAGCCAAGTGGCTGCGCTGGGGGCCGCTGGTTGCATCGTGGGCCGCGCGCTCTACGAAGGTGGTCTCACTCTCCTGGAGGCATTGGTCGCAGCGGGAGAGAGCCCCGTTTAAGAGCCATGGGCTCTCGCAGCAGGCATACCGTGAATGATCCCCGGCAGAGTTTGCCCTGTTTTCCGAGAGTATGACGCACTCAGGATTTTCGGGAGACAATTGGAAGAACCCTCAATTTTTACCCGCTTTCAGGCCGAACGTACGGGAGCAGCAGTTGTCGCGTATTTGTCGGGTGCCAAAGTTGCCGAAGTGGTCACGGCGCCTTTACGATCGAGTTCCATGTCCACTGACATTCGCATCAAGGAACAATTACCAGAGCTGACTCGGCGCATCGTGGAAACCTACCAAGACGTTCCCACGATCCATTCACTCGGTCATTGCCCGCTGCCAAACTACGAATCGATTATCTCCGCTTGCGAAGATCTCAAGGAGATTCTCTACCCCGGCTACCGCAGGCGTGAAAATCTGCACATGGGGAACGTCACCTACCATGTAGGCGATCTGATCGACGGATTGCACGACAAGCTCACCACTCAAATCGGGCGTGCCCTGCGCCACAGCCAATCGACACAGCGTGCAGCCACAGCCAGAGGCATCGAGACACCCGGCGTTCCAGATGTGGTGCAGCAATGCGTCGACGAGGCTGATTTTGAAGCATTAGGA
The DNA here is from genome assembly GCA_945871035.1 of Planctomicrobium piriforme. Lineage (GTDB taxonomy): Bacteria > Planctomycetota > Planctomycetia > Pirellulales > UBA1268 > BAIKAL-G1-2R. The sequence continues at coordinate 54,550 of CAMBUD010000005.1, forward strand.
CAAATAAAAGCCGTCCAGTTTCTCGAGCGTTTACCCGAACTACGGCACGTGCTGGCAACGGACGTGCAGGCGGCCTACGACGGCGATCCAGCAGTCCGCACGCTCGACGAGGTTATTTTCTGCTATCCCGGTCTGGAAGCAGTATCCATCTACCGATTAGCACACCTGCTCCACAGGCTCGAGGTACCGCTCATTCCACGCATGATGGCGGAGTGGGCGCATTCGCGCACCGGCATAGATATTCATCCCGGTGCTACGATTGGGGATCACTTTTTCATCGATCACGGCACCGGTGTTGTGATCGGTGAAACCTGCGAGATCGGTCGTCACGTAAAGCTCTATCAGGGCGTGACGCTGGGCGCACTATCATTTCAAACCGATGCCGATGGACAACTCGTGCGCGGCACGAAACGGCATCCAACAATCGAGGATCGGGTGGTGATCTACGCCAACGCCACAGTTCTCGGTGGTGCCACCCGCATTGGGCATAGTTCCGTGATTGGCAGTAACGTCTGGCTGACTCGCAGCATTGATCCGCACACAACAGTCGTGCTCGAACGCCCTAAGCTCCGCATGCGTGGTGAGCCACAGCCCTCGGAAAGTGACTACCAAATCTAAAGCCACTTGGTACGGCGCGTCTGCGCAGCACTGGGTGGGCACACGTAAACCGAATGCGATCGAGCGTTCAGTTGACTCGTTCGAGTTGAATGTTGCGCAGATCCATCACCGCTGCTGCCTTCTTGACGACTGGTCGCACAACCAACCGATTTTTGCCGGCAACGAGTGACAACTGTCCGGCTTCAATCGGTACAAATCGTTGAAAGTGACCCGTTTCCTTGACTGTAAATTCAATTGCTTTTTCACCCGCGCTCACCCCAACAGTCGAGCCGCCGTTCCCATTGCCACAGCCTACCAGTAGCGTGATGCGATAGACGCCAGGCTCTGCGAGGGTAATATCCCAAGCAGCTGTGTCGGCCGGATTGACCCAGCAGCCGAGGGTGTCTTTCTCCGGCTGGGCTTCGTAGCACAGTTTCTGACCTTCAATTTTTGCGTCCTGCGCTTTGAGGAGCAAGAAACTATCTCGGCCGACAGTCTGGTCACTTGTTTGGTCGACCATTGCACGCCGCCAGTCGACAAGGGCCGGCAACATCTCGACAGCAGTGGCTGCAGGCTTGAGGAGTGAGACATCTGTTGCGGTGTAGCAGGCAGCCCATTGTTTTTTATTGAAGTCTGGATTGGATGACATATTTCTGGCACTCACAGACCGTCGCCAAGCTTCCAGTCGCCCACGCATCGCGGCAACACGGGCTGGATCCTGATCGCTTACATCGTGCTCTTCACCGCTATCTTGAGTGAGGTTGAAGAGTTCCAAACGGCCGTCTTCGTAATGTTCGATGAGTTTCCAATCGCCCTCGCGAATGGCTCCTGCCGGCCTGCCGCCTTGATTGGTGTAATGCGGTTGATGCCAGAATAGCGAACGAACAGGTGGCCGTGGATCAGGAGTGGTGACCAAAAGCGGGGAGATGTCTTGAAAGTCGCAGGGTTGGGGGGCCGCCGCACCTGCCAAGTGACAGATCGTTGGTACGAGGTCACCAAGTGAAACAGGCGCGTCGACAACGAGCCTCGGCGGACACACCCCTGGCAAACGCATGATGAGCGGCACGCGGATTCCACCTTCATAGAGAAACCCCTTGCCTGCACGGAATGGCCGATTGAATGTTGGCGACGCATCGCCCCCCTCGGGAACATGCAATCCACCGTTGTCAGACGTGAAAACCAAGAGCGTATCTGCCGCCAACTGATTGCGTTCGAGGGCAGCCATGATCTGTCCAACGGAAGAGTCGAGTGACTCAATCGCTGCGGCATAGGTGGGGTGAAAAGCCTGCGCGTGACGCTCCACAAGTTTGCTGGGGGCGGCCAGCGGAATGTGAGGGCTGTTGAATGCAACGTAGAGCAAAAAAGGGCTTTCTTTGTGGGACTCAATAAATGCTACGGCCTCTGCCGCATCACGCAGTTCACCCTTACCACCTGCCGGCGACTCAGCACCGGGATTGGAATGACCGACCACAGACTGATCGAAGCCGCTTTCGATGGGGCCGTGTTCCTTGCCGCCTAAGTGCCATTTTCCAATACACATGCTGGCATATCCCTTGGTCTTAAGGAGAGCAGCAAGGGTCAACACACCGTCCGGCAAATGCTGCGCAATCACCGGGGCGAGCAATCGATGCGAACTCCTTTCGTTGCGGCCGGGTAAGAATGCCGTCAAGTTGAGCCGCGCCGGATGCTGGCCAGATAGCAGGGCTGCGCGCGAAGGGGAACAAACAGATGCGCTGCTGTAGGCAGTCTTAAACAACACACCATCGCTCGCCAGTCGATCCAGTGCGGGCGTGTGCTGGTCTTTCCGGCCATAGCACCCCAAATCGTTGCTGCCCAAATCATCTGCCACCAAAAGCACAACATTCGGAGGACGTTTTTCCGGGTTGTCAGCTTTTGCAACACCGCCACTCGGGCACAACACAAGCCCAGACCAAAAAATAATGACGTTTGCAGCAGCCGCTACTGGGAACAGGCTCGATCGCTGCTTTGCGGGCGGTAGCAAAGACGTAGCAAAACAGGAGACGGAGGCGAGCGGTCGGCGACACACCACTCCCGGATGCATTCGAGCCGTATCTCCGCCAACAAAGCCTGTGCGATTTCGAATCTTACACAAGTCAATCAGGAACTTTTTTAACAGGCTACTACTGAGCATTCTGGGCAGCGCGCAGCTTTGCACGGGCCGTTTCCTCGGCTTGCATCTTGGCGGCAATGGCTTCGTCACCAGTGGCCACGGCGGCGTGCACTTTTTCGAAATCCAAGCGGGCCTGTTCGGCATCGATTTTATTGGATGGGATTGCCCGCTGCGTGATGATGGTTACAGAATCGTGTCCGACTTCCACAAATCCGCCCTCAACAAACGTACGGATAACGGTGCCCTCGGCTGCAGCTTGGTCGCCAATAATTCGAACTTCTCCTGACCCTAGCCTGCCAATAAATGGAGCGTGTCCACGCCCAACGCCCCGCTGGCCGTCAAACAAGGGCAACGCGACAAATTGTGCGCGCACATCGAGGACCGTGCTTTCAGGCGTTACGATTATGCATCGCAATCCAGTTGCCGATCCATCTGGTTGAGAACCGGTAGTCTTTGAATCACTCATAGGGATTCCCTCTTCAACCCTTGGCCGCCATCTTTTTAGCCTGTTCTTCGGCCTGCTCGACAACTCCAACATACATGAAAGCCTGTTCGGGCAGATGGTCCCATTTACCATCGGCTATTTCTTCAAACGAACGAATCGTATCGGCCAAGCTGGTGATTTCTCCAGGCTTTCCCGTAAACACTTCGGCCACGAGAAAGGGCTGTGAGAGGAAACGTTCCATGCGGCGTGCGCGATGCACAATGAGCTTGTCTTCTTCCGAAAGTTCGTCAACTCCCAAAATCGCGATGATGTCCTGCAGTTCACGGTAACGCTGCAGCGTCCGCTGCACACGACGGGCGATTTTGTAATGCCGCTCGCCCACATACTGCGGGTCAAGAATGCGACTGCTGGACGCAAGCGGGTCGACAGCGGGATAGATACCCTTTTCGGAGATGGACCGTTCCAAATAAAGAAAGGCGTCGAGGTTTCCGAAGGCTGTCGCCGGTGCAGGATCGGTGGGATCGTCAGCCGGCACGTACACAGCCTGCACCGACGTAATTGCCCCCTTCGATGTTGAAGTGATCCGCTCCTGCAGAGCTCCCATCTCCGTGGCCAATGTGGGCTGATATCCCACGGCACTTGGCATGCGGCCCAACAGCGCACTCACCTCGCTGCCAGCTTGCGAAAAACGGAAAATATTATCGACGAAAAGCAGCGTATCGGTGCCGGTTGTATCGCGGAAATACTCGGCCATCGTGAGCGCCGACAGCGCAACACGAAGTCTTGCTCCAGGCGGTTCGTTCATCTGACCAAATACCATACAAGTCTGTTCGATAACGCTGCGGCCTGTGTCTCCGATTTTTGCTTCCTGCATCTCAAGCCATAGGTCGGTGCCTTCCCGGGTACGTTCGCCAACACCTGCAAACACCGAGTAGCCACCGTGGGCACTGGCGATACGAGCAATGAGTTCGGTAAGGATCACTGTTTTTCCAAGGCCAGCACCGCCGAACAGGCCTGCCTTGCCACCGCGAACAAACGGGGTCAATAGATCGACCACCTTGATGCCGGTTTCAAAGAGCTCGGTACGCGTCGAGAGATCCGTAAGCGGTGGAGGATCACGGTGAATCGGCCAACGTTCAGCCGTTTTGATAGCTCCACGATTATCGATAGGCTCCCCTAGGAGATTGAATACTCGACCGAGCGTCTCCGGCCCGACGGGCACGCTAACCGGGCCACCAGTATCGACAACCACTTCTCCTCGCATCATGCCGTCCGTGCTCCCAAGGGCCACGCAACGCACTTTCCCGCCACCGAGATGCTGCTGTACTTCGCCGACGAGATGGAGTTGCATGCCCTTTTTTTCAGAGTCAATGCGAACAGCGTTGTAGATGCCCGGAATATTCGTCTCTGGAAATTCGACGTCAAATGTCGAGCCAATAACCTGCGTGACTCGCCCCACATTTTTACCAGTGAGTGCCTGAGATGCTGCCGTGACGGTTGCCATGATTCGTATGAGTCCTGCTGTGAAAAAATATGGTTGATTTAAAATAAAAAGAGCTTGAAGTTTTTTGCTGAATGCACTCCGACCAACTTTGTCAACTCTTAAGAGCTTCGACGCCCCCCAGAATTTCCATGATTTCACCGGTGATTTGTGACTGTCGGGCACGATTGTAACGCCGTGATAGGTCTTTGATCAGACCGCCGGCATTTTCGGTCGCTGCTTTCATAGCGACCATTCGAGCGACCTGTTCGCTAACGGCTGCATCCAGAAAGCATTTAAAAAGCCGCGACAAAAAACTCGCCGGCAGGATCTCTTCGAGAATACTTTCAGCAAAAGGAAAAAACTCATACTCCTGCGATGCTCGCGTTGCCTGGGCGAGCTCTCCAACAGGCTCTGGTGGCTTAAGCGGGAGCAAGGTTTCCGTTTCGGCAGACTGCCGAGCAATGCTATGAAATTGTGTGTAGACCACGTCCAGACGATCGATTTCACCGGCCGCGTAGGCGGCTAAATAACCAGCGCCTATTTGTTGAACGGCCTCGAAGTCGGGCTTGTCATCAAAAGTCGTGTAATGCTCGGCCATATTGATGCCCCTAAATTTCAGGGCCGAAATGCCGCGTTTACCCGAAACGGCCACATGGGATGACACCCCTTCGCTGCGCCACTGACCAAGCACGCCCATCGATTGCCGAATAGTATTGGAATTGTAACCGCCGCAAAGACCGCGATTGCCCGTCAGAACGAGCACAGCGGCCCGCTTTGTGGGGCGCACATCGAGCAGCGGGTGTACGATTCCCGCGCCGGATCTTGCGATATTATGGAGGATTTTTGTGAGCCGCGAGGTGTAATCGCGAGCGGCCACAGAGCGGTCCATCGCCTTCTTAAAACGTGCCGTGGCGATGAGTTCCATTGTGCGCGTGATCTTGCGAATGTTCTTAACAGAACGACGGCGGCGATCGAGTGCACGTGCTTTAGCCATACTCTACATACCTCTGGGGCTATCGTGCTCCAACGAGCGACGGACGAACATCGCCGGTAGCTTTGGCTGCCCACTGCCGCTTGAATTCAGCGATCCCCGCTTCGAGTTGTCGCTCTGATTCATCGTCGAATTGCTTGCTCTCTTCGATCTTTGCGCGCAACTCCGGGATTTGATCGCGGATAAATATGAGGAATCCTTTTTCCCATGCCGCCACATCCTCTCGCTTCACTGCATCGAGGTGGCCACGGGTGCCCACGTAGATGCTCAACACCTGATCGACCACGTCCATTGGCTGATACTGCCCCTGCTTGAGCAGTTCAACCATCCGGTAGCCACGATCAAGCCGTGATTGCGTGGCTGCATCGAGATCGGTGCCAAGCTGCGCAAAAGCCTCCAGTTCACGAAAGGAAGCCAGGTCGAGCCGCAAGCCACCCGAAACTTTTTTCATGGCCTTCGTCTGGGCAGCACCGCCGACTCGCGACACTGAGATCCCAACGTTCATGGCCGGTCGTTGACCGGCAAAAAAGAGGTCGGGCTGGAGATAAATCTGACCGTCTGTGATGGAAATCACATTGGTTGGAATATAGGCAGACACTTCCCCTTCAAGCGTTTCGATGATCGGAAGCGAAGTCAATGAACCGCCGCCCTTCTCTTGTGAAAGCTTGGCCGATCGTTCGAGCAATCGACTGTGGGCGTAAAAAACGTCGCCTGGATAAGCCTCGCGGCCAGGTGGACGCCGCATCAACAGCGATAGTTGACGATACGCTACGGCCTGCTTGGACAGATCGTCGTAAACACACAGTGCATGCTCGCCTCGATACATGAAATATTCCGCCATCGCCGTGCCGGAATAAGGCGCGATGTATTGCAGCGGTGCTGCCGTGCTGGCACCGGAGACAATCACCGTTGTGTAGTCCATGGCGCCGTGCCGCCGGAGCACATCGATCGCCACAGCAACGGTTGAATCCTTCTGACCGATGGCAACATAAAAACATTTCACGCCACTCGACTTTTGATTGATGATGGCGTCGATACCAATTGCGGTCTTGCCAGTTTTACGATCACCAATGATGAGCTCACGTTGGCCGCGTCCAATCGGAGTCATGGCATCGATCGCCTTAATGCCGGTCTGAAGCGGTTCGCGTACCGGCGCTCGATCAGCAACCCCAGGGGCCAAGGTTTCAACCGGACGCCGTTCGGTTGTGATAATGGGCCCCTTACCATCAAGCGGGTTGCCCAGCGGATCAACCACTCGACCGATCACGGCATCGCCTACCGGCACGCTCAGCAATCGGCCGGTGCTGCGCACCTCATCCCCTTCGGTCACCTTTAGATAGTCACCAAGAATAATCACACCAACCGAATTTTCCTCGAGATTAAAGGCGAGGCCGATGACCCCACTAGAAAACTCGACCATCTCACTGGCCATCACATTCGACAGGCCCCACACACGCGCGATGCCGTCGCCCACTTCGAGCACGCGACCAACTTCGCGAACGTCGATGGTCGACTCGTAGCGGTCAATTTCCTCACGCAGTACCGAGGCGATCTCGTCTGTATTGAATTTCATGGATACTCCTCTGCTTCAGGCGGTCGCCGAGCCTTGAAAGACTCGTCGCGACGGAATGATCATAAACGGTGTCTTGAACGCGAACGATGAGGCCGCCAAGCATGGCGGAGTTAACGAAAAATTTGGGCGCAAGAGATTTGCCCAAGGATTTTTCCATCACACCCACAATGCGAGCTTGTTCGCTGGCATCGATCGGCACTGCTGTTGTAAATATGGCTTGCAGGCGACCGTCGAGTTCGTCGGCCAACTGCTCTGCAGCCACAACTACTTCGGACAGGATTTCTAATCGATCGTGACGGGCAAGCACAAGGAGCGCATGCAGCGTTGTCGGCAACACTTTACCGAGGCACATTTTTTTGATCATCGCCCCCTTCTCTTCGGGGCTGATGCGTGGCGAAGCAAATACATTTCGTGCAGCCGGCACCAGCGGCAATACGTCTCGCACCAGTGAGCCAAGCTGCTCTAGCACCTCCAAGCGGCACTGCTTGCCATCGGCAGCTTCGATGATTGCTTGGGCATACACTTTTGCCAGCCGCAGGGACTGCGTATCTGTCGGCAAACTCTTCGACTGAGAAGGCGCACCGGAAGCCATACCGCTATCCTCTGCCATGCCGGTCGAGTTGTGCGGATGAGAGCCTGCCATCGAATCGCCTCTGTCCAATCGTTACAAATGACCAGTGAATTATTCTGCTGCTTCGATCGATCGACTAATTGCGACTCGGATTGCCCGTCAGACTGGTCAGCGATTCCTGCAACAACCGAGCCTGATCGTCATGCCCCATCTTTTCGCGTAGAAACTTGCTCGCCACCACGATCGCCAAGTGTCCTGCCTTATCGGCGATCTGCGCAAGGGCCTCGTCGCGTGCCGCGCCGATTTCCACGCGAGCACGAGTTTGCTCCTCACCTGCCGCCACCCGCGCCTCAGCAATGATTGTTTGCCGCGTTGTATCCGCATCTCGCCGCGCTTCGTCCAGCAATGCTCGCACCTCATCCGCTGCTGTGGCCAATCGTCGCTCGTAGGATGCGAGCATCTGCTGGGCGTTGTCGCTTGCGGCCTGAGTTGCCGCGAGCATCGCAGCGATGCCCTGCTCACGCTTCTCAAGCCCCTGCATGATTGGCTTCCAGGCAAATTTTGTGAGCAGACCCAGGAGCAGTAAAAAAACGAGGAACGAATAGATTGCGAGATCTGAGCGAAATTCTGCTGGGCTTTCGAAATCGGCAACTTTCATTCCGGCTGGAGGTTGATGGCCCACCTCCACATGAGCCACAGCATGGTCGCCGTGGCCGTCCTCTGCCCGAATCTCTGCCCAAATCTCTGCGGGCCATCCAGCCGCCAAAAGAACGGTCAAAGCAAGCCAGCCACACCCCAGACAACCCCAGCGCACGACTGACACGCTCAAACAGCATCGTGTTTGCGGTTGCGGCAGAACGTTCATGGAAAATCTCCGTGGAAGTGCTTGGAACACGCTCGTGAATCGATCTATATTTTAGTAAATACTCCAACCACACCGGCGTGGAAACGGCTCGAGAATCTCGAAACCGCTCACGCCTGTCGGCCTGAGTTTCACTGATTATTTTTGCGGCAACGCCAAAAAAACTGAGACTCTGGGCCAGCTAAAATACAGTTTCGACCAAAAATCGGACGCAAAATTAACCCTGTTCACTTCGTTGAGCAGATGAACAACGCGTAAAAAGTGAAGCCCTCGATGAGGGCGGCGGCGATGATCATTGCCGTTTGCACACTGCCGGCAACTTCCGGCTGGCGAGCCATGCTTTCGTAGGCGGAGGCAGCCAGCTTGCCGATGCCAAATGCGGCTCCAACAACGGTTAGGCCCACGCCAAACGCGGGAAGATTGATCAACGGGCTTGCTGCAGCAGCCTCCTGCGCACTGGCGCTATCGGCACAGAGAAATGTTACGAGCACAGCAGCAAGGGTGGAGAGCGTACGAACTGAGAAAAAGGATCGCATCATGACGGGATCAAGCTCCTTACAAAATGGGGAATCAAGCGTGCGCTTGGGGGTGGGGAAAATGATGACATGCAAACAATGTGGAAAACAAATTAATCTGCAGGTGTTTTACAGAACTTCTGACGATTTTGAAGGGTGTCTGCCTAAAGCCGAGATTTTGGCTATTTCGCCAATGAACAATCGCAGCCACCGAGGTTGTTTTATTCTAGATGTTAGTGGTGATGAATGGATGAACCAATAAAAAGAGCCGACAGGAATGTGAAAATATAGGCCTGCAAACAGGCTACAAACAGTTCTAGGATACTGAACAGAGTGGCGCTGACAACGCTAATGGAGGCCACCGTGGCCCACATTCCTGTCGAAGCGTTAGCAGCGGCCGTGATCAGTCCCAGGATACCCAGCAGCACTAAATGCCCAGCTACCATGTTGGCCAACAGTCGCACTGCCAAAATCAGATGCTTAATGCACAGGCCCAGAATTTCAACGGCGAATATCAGGAACTTGATCGGGCTCATATAGATCGGCAAATCCATAGCCGGCACTTGGTTCAAGAAGAATCCGAGCACCCCAAACTTCCACATGCCTCCCACCAACACTGATGCAAAGGTGATGCCTGCTAGGGCCAGAGTCACGGAAAATGAAGCGGTAGGCGAACCGGCCCACGGCACCAAACCGCACAGATTGCAACCGAGGATGAAAAAAAAGAGTGTCCATAAAAGCGGCACGAACGCATCGCCTTCGTGGTGCACTTTACCATGCTCACCTGCATGCGCGTGCGGATCGTCGATGGCCGGCCGAGCGATCGTGTCTCGCACAAATAAAAGCATTGTTTCCAGCAAGTTTACCAACCGTCCGCGAGGCGCTGCCCCCGACCGAAGCTTCGTGGCCAGCCAAGTGAAGAGCACAAGCATGACCGCAGCCACCACTAACTGCAGAATCATATATTTTGAGATCCCAAACCCTGATTTCACTGCGTACAGGCTGTCGAGTTCTGCAAACGGTTGCGGGATCAATATCTTCCCGTCTAAAGCCTGATTGAAAACCTGCACATCAGCGATCTCTGGATGCCCCTGCCGCAAAAACGGCGGCACATCCTCGAGCGTTTGATAGCCCTGCCGCCACAGTGCCTTTGGCACTTCAAAGAAGTAGCAATCCTTCAGGTGGTAGATCGGGTTGGCCGACATGCAAATTATTCCTCAGTTATTGCGAAGCTATGAATTTTATTGCGGGACTATGAATTTTATTGCGGGACTATGAATTTGAGATAGTTGTAACAGAGTGCGACCGATTCGAGGCAGCGGCCGCTGGCAAAGCTGGACAGAATTTTCCCACTATGATGTGCAAGAATATGTCGGTGGCAAGCAGGAGCAGATAAAATGCGGCCAGTAGGCCTCCAGTGCCTGCGGTTCGTAACATTTCGCCTCCTGTGTTCAGCCACACCAGCGCCACTAAGGGGAGAAGAATTCGCAGCGACACGCCTGCTATCGCCCCTGCCACAGCCATCTTGTTTTCAGCAGAAAAAGCACGTGTTATCAGCCAGCCTCCCAGTGAACTCACCAAACACACGCCCGCCGCAAAGCCGACTGCTGCATTCCAATTGGGACGATCACTGCCCATCGCCAGCGACCCAACAGTCGCAACTGCTAACACAGCCACGAGCACGGTGGCTCCCAAGAGCGTGGTGCATAAACGTGTCGATGTGAATGGAAATCTGGTCATAATGACTGCTTGTAAAATGCCGTGAAATTGAGGCATCGTCCTTTAACGCTGAGAATGATTACGAGACTTTCCACCAATTTGAACCAGCCAAATGAGGGACAGCGTTAATCCCAGCACAAATCCCACTGGCCCCAAGAATTGAACGCTGCAGCGTTTGTCGAGCCAGCTGCCGAAAAGCCCTGGCAAAAACATCGTCAGCCCGATGGCCATGATACGAGAAGCCCACGCAAGGGCATCGCCAATCGGTGAATCATTTTTTTTATCAAGCATGTCGAGAGTTTATTGCAAAGGCTGGCTTTTTCCATCAGCAGGGCTAATAGTCGAGTGCCTACGTCACAACCGTCGAGCCGCTATTGTTTGGCTGTACCATTTTTTTAGGCAGCCGTTCTGCTGTCGAACGACACCCATAACGGTAGCAGATTTATTTTTACTTCGGCGAATGCCTTTAACACATGCCCTCCCGCAAGCATCAAAGCCGTCGTGGCCGTCGCCCTTCACACCGTCAATCGCTGCCGGTTGATGCTGCTGTTTTGACAGCGGTTGGTTGCTCTAGCATGCGCATGATCGCCTGCAATGGCGAGACGTGCGTAGAATCAACCGTCGCAACATTCGAGGAGCTAACGGCTGCTCACAAGCACTGGCCTGTGATTTGGATCGATATCGAGGGGCTGCAGAATAGAGCACTCATCGAAATGATAGGGCACGCGTTCGACATCAGCGCGTTAGCTCTCGAGGATGCTGTCACTCCAGATGAACGCCCGAAGGTAGAAGTGTTTGGTCATCAGGTGTTAGTTGCGGCACGCATGGCACGCTTTGAAGGCGATGCCATCTTGACCGATCCTGTCGGGATCTTTCTTGGTGATCGCTACATCCTGACGTTCCGCGAGAGACTTGCGCACGATGGATTTGGTGCCGTGCGGGATCACCTTCGCAATGGCCGCACCCAGATCGGACGAACGGGGGCCGATGCGCTTTGCGCTCTTCTGCTCGATACCGTTATTGACAGCTATTTTCCTGTCCTAGAGCAGTTTGGGGATCGACTTGAGACACTTGAAGATGAGGCCATTGACCATCCTACGCGGGATTCGCTGGCACGCATTCACGATGTGCGCACAGACCTCATGACACTCCGACGGGCTCTCTGGCCTACACGCGATCTCCTCCACGTACTGGGCCGCGAACTGACCCCGCTCATAAGCGATCAATCGCGGGCTCATTTTCGCGATTGCTACGACCACACAATGGAACTTCTCGACTTGATGGAATCGTACCGCGAGATTGGCAGTGACCTCCGCGACATCTATCTTGCGAGCCTCAACAACCGTATGAACGACGTGATGAAAGTTCTCGCCGTAATTGCAACAATTTTTATGCCGCTGACGTTTATCACTGGCTATTTCGGTATGAATTTCGACACTGAATCCCCTTGGAATATGCCACTTCTCGGCTACCGCTACGGTGCGGTTGTGGCAACGGTCCTGATGATCGCCACAACTCTCGGCATGGTGATCTTCTTCTGGCGGCGCGGCTGGCTGAAGCGTTGGCAGTAACGCCAGCATGCGATCGCTCCTAGCCCACGAACGTTCGACTCACGGGGATATAAAGGACGGGATTACGCCGGTCCTAGTAAAAAGAAAGTGTGCATCGCGCCCTTCCCTTTGATGGTCACTTCACCCCGATCGGTAAAGTGAAATTGCCCCTCTAGCAGATCTCGGGTGGCTTGCGAAACGTGTATCTGCGAGGGCTGACCGTGCGATTCCATACGGCTAGCAATGTTGACGGTATCGCCCCAGAGATCGTACGCAAACTTATGCCGACCAATAACACCTGCGACGACGGGCCCCGAATGAATGCCAATGCGCACCTCCAACGGAAGGCCGCGATCTCGCATCAACTCGCTAAAGGCCTTCTGCATCCCAATCGCCATGCTGGCAACAGCGTTGGCATGATCATCGCGTGCCAACGGCACGCCAGCAACCGCCATGTAGGCGTCACCGATCGTCTTGATTTTTTCGACGCCATGAATGTTTGCCAAGTGATCGAATGTTGAAAATATTTCGTCCAGCAGGCCCACAAGGTGCTGAGCATCTACGTGCTGTGAAAAATGAGTGAATCCACAAAGATCGGCAAAGATTACGGAGACCGCAGGAAAACTTTCTGCAATAGTTGCTTCGCTATTCTTGAGCCGATCGGCAATTTTTTGTGGAAGAATATTGAGCAACAAACGTTCTGACTTCTCCTGCTCGTGCTTGAGAGCTACGAGCGAACGTTCGAGGGCATCAAACGCGCTGTTGCGTTCAAGGAGTCGTTGGTAGGCATCGGAGTGCACACGGATGCGTGCAATCAACTCAATCTTGTCGGGTAGTTTGACGAGGTAATCATTGGCACCAGCTTCAAAGAGTTGTGCCTTGACAACCGCCTCTTCTCGGGCCGAAAGAACGATCACGGGCACGCTGGCTGTCGCCGGAACGCTGCGAAATTTCCGCACCATGTCGAGTCCGTCAATGCTCGGCATGATGAGATCTTGCAGAATCACCGTGGGCTGAAAGTTGGTGGCGACCGTAAGGGCGCTGCCCGCATCTTTACAAAACTCATAAACAATGTCGGCTTGATCAGCCAGCATGCGTCGAACGGCCTCACCGATCATCTGCTGATCATCGATGAGGAGCACGCGGTGCCCGGGTAACGACAACGTCTCGCGATGGATCTGAGGGTCGTTCAAGGTAGGGAGGGTATCCAGAAGAATGACTCAGCTTTTAGGAAGCAGGGTGTGGGTTTCTGCCTGCAAAAGTAGCAGTTTTGCATAGGCCTGCTGTGGTGCCAAATAGCCTCTTAAAAAGAAACTCACCAGATGCTCTCTGCTCAAAGGCTCATTGCCTGAATAGTACCGGGTTGCCTGTATTTGTCTAGAAAGCAACGGCTGCCAAAAGCATTTAGACATTGCCCGTTGCATAAACTCGCTACTGAACCGCCTGACTTCTCACCACGCGAAAGCCTAAGTCGAGATAGCGGGAAGACGGAACAAGAATGAGACGGGTCGCCGATCGGCAGTAGGCAGAGGTATACCCCCAATGACCGCCGCGAACCACGCGGTGCGAGCCTTCTCCGGGGCCAACCGGATCGGTGCCACCCGGCAGCTTCTCACCGTACCAATCTGAGCACCATTCCCACGCGTTTCCGTGCATGTCATGCAGACCCCAGGGGTTGGGCATTTTTCTGCCGACCTGGTGAGCGTATCGTTCATTTTTTGTGTTGCCATCGAACCATGCAAAATCACTCAGCTTCGATTCATCCTCTCCGAATGAAAACGCCGTTGTGGTTCCTGCCCGGCACGCGTACTCCCACTCGGCTTCTGTGGGAAGCCGGTACTCTTCACCGGCCTTGAGCTTGCCCGTTTTACTTTCTAAATCGGTCAACTTCTCGCAGAATGCCGTGGCATCATTCCAGCTCACGCACGTGACAGCATAGTCGTTGCCAGCTTGAACGAACGCTTGCCACTTCCACGGTTCTGTTCCCATCACCTTCCGCCATTGGCCTTGCGTGACTTCCATTTTTCCCAACAGGAAGGGACGGGCCAGCGTCACTGTGCAGACTGCCTCATCGTCTAGGCGTCCTTTTTCGCCCTGGAGGCTACCCATCACAAAAGAACCCGCTGGAATCGAAACCAGCTCAATGACTGGCACACTGGGAACAAACTTCGTGCAGCCAACCGCAAGGAATAGCAGCACAAATCCTGAGCGAGCAGCACGCATTGAATTTTCGCGGTCCGTTGTTGAATGAGTGGAAAAGGTTAACCGCTCGCAGCACGCCGGAGCAGATCACTCTACGCGATCTGGCACTTCCCTCACCACGAAAGGCACAGGCACTTGCGTCAGGGCTTTACTACAGTCAGCACAGAATTGACGCACGCGTCGCGGTTGTCGTTGGCGTTGATAATAAATGCCGACGTATTCTCGGGCAGTTTCTGGGTGGCAATCACCTCTCCCTTACCAATGCTGCAGGGAATGCTACTCAAGGCTTGGTTCTTCCATTCGCCTGTGGCTGTGGTGAAGCCGACCGCTGCATTCTTAATATCGCCGGTGCACTTGGCATGCACCAAGCCGTCAGTCGGGTCGATCTGTGGCGGTTCGATCTTTGCCATCGCCGCGTCCGTCTTTGCGATGCTGTTGGCAAAGGCAGTGATCTCCCATACTTCCTCCCAGCCAAATCCATGCCCGTGGGGCAACCACGGACGAATGCACAAGATGCTTGTTCCGGCGGCCGTCTCTGCTGCCTTGCTAAAGAGATTGACCGGGAAGACCGGTTCGGTGAACGAACTCACCCAGAGCATCGGCATCTGTGCATGCGGCAAGTGAGCCGACGGGTCCCACTTGTTGCAGTAGTCGCTGTATTGTTCAGGATTCATCTCATGTTTGCGAATGAAGGCGCCGCCATAAACGGGTACAACGAAAGCGAATCGCGGATCCACGCCGGCTACCGTGCTGGCGATAACTCCGCCCCAAGATATGCCAGTCAGACCAATCTTCTTCGGGTTGATCTCCGGAAAAGAGCGGAGCAGTGACTGCGCACGGATGACGTCCGCCACGGCATGATAAAACCATTGCTCATTGTCAGGCAACGCGATATCGCCGAACCAACTGATGCGTTTAGGACCGGCGTTCTCATGCCCTTGATCCGGCGGATGATTGCCTTCCACGCCAAAAAAATTTCCGCCCGGCAGATGGCCTTCGAGGTCCATCGCTAGAGCCGCATACCCATTTTTATTCCACTGCGTGACCCAGGCCGGAAAGGCTGTGCCGCCTCCTCCGTGAGCGCATACCACCGCAGGCCAACCGCCCTCCGGTGGGTTTCCTTCCGGAGTCGCGTAGTAGGCAAACACCCAGGTTGGTTTGCCTTTGTAATCTGCGCCCTCATAGAAAAATGAACGCATGCCCTTGGCGGGACGTTCGGTGGTGGGGTGCACCTTGGGTGTTTGCGACAGCGCGAGCACATCCCATGGCAGCGCCCGCTTTTGCGCTTCAGGTGCAGCCAGCACGACTGCACCGGCATAGGCCGTCAAGCACAATGCCAACACAATTCCGATTGTCGCCGATCGTGCCTCTTTGTTTCTGCCCACAGCACCACCTGCCTTTGCACTTTTTTTACAGTCGAGATTTTCACAAACGCGCCGGACAGTCTACACGCGGGAGCGGGGTGGTGCGATGGCCTCACGCTGCGGTAGCGAAAGGCTTCGGCATCCGCCTTTGCCTTCCGTGCCTGCGGGCCAACGAGGCGCTGCTGCTGCACAATGCACGATTGGCCGCCGAGTTGGCAGCGGTGCTCGCGGGCCACGCCTGACGAGCGGCTTCGCGAAGTCGCTACGCGTGGTGTCCTCGCGGGGCATAGAGCCAATGGCCGGCAGTCGCGGGCGACCGCACGGCCGCAAGTCGCCCCAGGACGCGATTCACCAGGCTGTTCCAGCCGGTGGCCGCTGAACAGTTTATCGCGCACCTCGGCCCGGCCATCGCCATCGTGGTCCGCGAGGAAGATAATGTCCGGCGCGCATGCCACGATGACACCGCCGCGCGCGGGCACGAGTCCATAGACCGACGGCAAATCTTCAGCCCACACCTCCGCCACATCCATGCGGCCATCGCCGTCCGCGTCGCGCAGCACTTTCACCACCCCGAAAGTGCCCCGCCGCCTCCTTAAACTTCTCCCCTGCCTGCACTCGGCGCACCTTCGTGTCCAGCATCCCAGTCTTGTTCAGTTCCTCGCTGTCCAGTTGCCCCGCGAGATTGTAGCCGTGCAGCTCGCTCACAAGCATCCGTCCGCGTTCATCCCAGCCACACCGCCGACGGC
>CAMBUD010000006.1 GCA_945871035.1 Planctomicrobium piriforme
AAAGCCAAATACACAAACGCTCAACAGCAAGGGGACCAACTGTGCAAAGAGTACGAGCAACTCCTATCAGATGCGGAAGACGCGAAACTCTTTTCTGAGGCACTCTCAGCCCGTGTCCAACTGTTTGAGAAGATCGAGAAAACATTTGAACTTGCGGCTGCAAAAAAATCGGCAGAGGCAGTCGCGTGGCTTATTGCAGAAGTCGACCCTGCCGACGAGAAGTGTGTCGCAGCCTTCGATGCAACGACACAGTACAACCTCGCATTGTCCAACACAAGCATCGCTACGGTACGACAACTTGTGGCATCGAGTCTTATTTGGATCAGCTTTATGCTGCTGGCTGTCTTGCTCTTGGGCACTCTGATTGGATGGGCCACTGTGAACACAACTCGCAATGCGTTAGCAGCGATCGCCGAAACAATTCGTTCCGGCATTGAAAAGACAAACCGAACGCTCGCCTCAATCTCCGACTCGCTCCAAGATGGAGCCGACCAGACAGCAGTCAGTTCGGAGCAGCTATCCGCCTCCAGCAGGGCCTTGGCGGCTGGTACCAGCGAGCAGGGAGCATCAGTGACCGAGACGAGCGCGTCGCTGGAAGAGATTTCGGCAATGATTCGCAGCACTGCCGACAATGCCACGAAGGCAAAGGATTTTGCCAGTCAGGCAACCAACGCAGCCCAGTCGGGAAAGAAGGCGATGCTGGAAATGAATGTGGCAATGCAGTCGATTGAAGCCTCCAGCTTGGATGTGGCAAAGATCGTAAAAAACATCGATGAGATCGCATTTCAAACTAATATTCTGGCACTCAATGCTGCGGTGGAGGCCGCTCGGGCGGGCGAAGCCGGAGCGGGTTTTGCGGTGGTGGCCGACGAGGTGCGATCGCTCGCCCAGCGCAGTGCAGCGGCCGCCAAGGAAACCGCCGAAAAAATCGAGACTGCGATTGCCAGCACCAAGCGTGGATCGAAAACATGCACGAACGTCGACGAATCCCTAGAAGAAATAATGAAAAAAGTATCGGCGTCCGACGTGCTTGTGGCGGAGATTGCAATGGCTGCTAAAGAACAGGCACAAGGAATCAAGCAGGTGGGCATCGCCATGACTCAGATGGATAAGGTCACGCAGGGAAATGCATCGAGTGCGGAACAGACCTCAAGTGCAGCCGAACAGCTCAATAGTCAAGCCAAGTTGCTGCAAGACAACGTCGAACACCTGCGATTGCTCATCAGCGAATCATCGCAGTCATCGGGCGGATATGAATCGGACGACGGCACTCGGCGGCGAATCATGCCGCAGCCAGCGCATCTAAAGAACGTCGCCACTGCCTCATCGCAACGAGACAGCTCTGGTCATCAGCTTGCCGATAGCAGGCGTTTGGTTTCAAAAAATTCCCCAAAGATCGTGATGCCCGATGACAAGCCTGCCACGACCGATAAAGAGGATGGACTCTTCAGAAACTTTTAAGTGGTATCCCGCGCCTCTTTTAACAGGCATGCGATTGATTGTCATCCGTTTAGGAAGCACTCAACAGGGTCATGCAGGCAGCAGGCTTTTGTAGAGTTCCTCATGGCTGATCGCCATTTGGTCAGCAGAGTGACGGGATCGCGCAAGCGCATAGCCGTGGCCTCCGATTCTGACAGCGATTTGTGGCTCGCAGAATAATGTGTTGATAGCGCGGGCCAGGTCGCTTGGATCTCCGGGGACGTGCAGGAGTCCCGCTCGCTCTTCGTCGAGCAGCTCTGGGAAGGCACCGTGATTGGGTGCCACTACAGGAACGCCGGCAGTGAGGGCTTCGATCACTGGAATCCCCTTTGCATCCGGGTGAACTGTGGGCATTACGAAAACATCGATCGATTCAAGGAGCTTGAGCTTATCCGAGCGAGCGATCTGTCCGAGCCATGTCACTTTTTTGGAAACGCCAAGATCCTCCGCTAGCGCACGGCAGTGTGTGAGATAGTCGCGTTCTGCAGCCACCATTGCCCCGGCTGCAAGGAGTGTGACATCGTGATTCTGGGCAAGCAGTGGCAGCGAGCGGATGATCTGTTCCAGTCCTTTTTCCGGACAGACTCGCGCGAGATAGCCAACCACAAGCCTCTTGCCCCTTGCCCGACGTCTAGCGAGCAGATCGGGAGGCGTTTGCGGAAACCCGTGCGGATCAACGCCGTGCGGAATGATTGAAATCTTTACAGGTGGAATGGCCAGATAATCAGCCATGAAAGTGGAAAAGAATTGATTGAATGCGACAAAGTGATCGACGTCTGCTGATCGTTCCCGCAGCAACTCACGGACAAGGGAATAGTGTGGCTTGGGAATCTGTTCAACAAACACATCTTCACCGGCCAGACTGCAGATGATTCTCGCGCTGGTAGCCTCTCGCACGCTGCGGGCGAGGCCCACGAGCAGAGCATTAGAAAGATGCACTATGTCGGGACGCACCTCGCGGGCAAGCCAGCCGACAAGTTTTTTCACTTCCTTCCTTTGGTGGCCTTGTTCACCTTGCAGTGTAGAGATCGTCAGCGGACCGAGGCTGCTTGGCCGCATTGCTCCTGTTCGACTGGAAAGCCACTCCAACAGCCGTCGTGAGTCGAGAAACTGATCAAAAAAAACAGGTGTCTGACGAAAGAACGGAACGTATTCCTGCAACCAGACGTTCACGCCCCCCAGCACAATTTTCTTTTCAGCTACGTTTTGTTCGTCGGTGGTTGTCGGCACGTAAGCGGGAACGAGGATCGCATCCCGTCCCCGCGATCGCAGCGATCGGACCAACGTGTTGTCGTGCAGGCACGAGCCGCAGATCCTGCCGCCGGCTCCGGCCGTGATGTGGACAATGCGCATGATTGATAGCTCAGGCTCACGCCCTGCCTGTGCAGCCTTCCAGTGCCACGAGCACGATGGCCAAGTCAGCAGGGGTGACGCCGCTGACACGACCGGCCTGCGCCAGCGTTTGCGGCCGAATACGATTGAGTTTTTCGCGGGCCTCCGCGCGGAGGTGTTGCACAAGCCCATAGTCAAACCCATCTGGAATCGGCCGGTGCGAGAGTCGCCTGCGCCGCTCGATCTGTTCGCGTTCGAGCAGCAGATAGCCTGCATAGCGGATATCATTTTCAATCTGCATTGCCGATTCAGCCGAAACGCACGACAACGACGGGAGCGCATCAACACATTGCTGCCAGCCGATCTCGGGCCGTTTCAGCAAGGTGTCTAGGCTGACTCCGTTCACGCGATGTCCGGCAAGAATCGACAGCGTCGCCTCAATCTCGGCCGTCTTGGCTTGCAGGCGTATGCAACGCTCGGACTGCGCTAGGCCCAGCGTGGCAGCGAGGGGCGTCAATCGTCGGTCGGCGTTGTCGTGCCGCAGACTGAGCCGGTGCTCAGCGCGGCTGGTGAACATTCGATAAGGCTCGTCTACGCCTCTGGTGACAAGATCGTCAATCAGAACACCGATGTACGACTCTTCCCGTTCCAGCACGAGCGGCGCACGATCTGTCTGTGAGAGTGCTGCATTGGCACCCGCGAGCAACCCCTGGGCGGCTGCCTCCTCGTAGCCGGTCGTGCCGTTAATCTGACCGGCAAAAAAAAGCCCGCGCACGCGTTTGCTCTGCAATGTGGGCAACAGTTGATCGGGTGGGCAGTAGTCGTATTCAACGGCATAGCCGTAGCGCATGATCTGCGCTCGTTCGAGGCCAGGAATCATTGCGACCATTTTGTCTTGCACATCGCGGGGCAGGCTCGTCGAGATGCCATTGACGTAGATTTCTTGTGTGCGCCTGCCTTCGGGCTCTAGAAATAATTGGTGGCTATCACGCTCGGCAAATCGCACGACCTTATCCTCGATGCTCGGGCAATAGCGGGGGCCACGTGATGCAATCTGGCCGGTGAACATCGGAGCGCGGTGGAGATTTGCACGGATAAGATCATGAATGTCGGGCGTGGTGCGCGTGATCCAGCAGACCATCTGCGTCTGCTCGATGCTTGTTGTTAGAAAAGAAAAAGGCTGTGGCTGCGCGTCGCCCGGTTGCACTTCTAGTTTTGAGAAGTCGATCGATTTCGCTGACAGCCGGCAGGGTGTTCCCGTCTTGAAACGTTCGATGCGAAATCCGAAGTGAGCAAGCGATCGGCTCACGCCTGAGGTAGTGCCCTCCCCCGCCCTACCGCCTGGTGTTTGTGCCTCGCCGGTATGCATAACGGCCTGTAAAAATGTGCCCGTGGTGAGCACCACAGATGCGGCGTAGTACTCTGCACCGGCGCGCACTCGCACGCCGGTGATTTGCCATGCTGGTTGGCCGAGGCCATCGCTCGACCGCGACTCGACCAGCAGATCTTCGATCGTCTCTTGGCGGAGATCGAGATTGTCAGTCTCCTCGACAATGCGTTTGACCTCCATTTGGTAAAGCCTTTTGTCGGCCTGCGCCCGCGGTCCGTGCATCGCCGGTCCCTTCGAGCGGTTGAGTACGCGAAACATGATGCCGGTGGCATCGATTGCTTGAGCCATTACTCCGCCAAGCGCATCAACCTCACGCACCAACTGCGCTTTTCCAACGCCACCGATTGCGGGGTTGCAACTCATTTGGCCAACAGTGTCGCAGTTGGCCGTCAACAAAGCGGTGCGTGCACCCAGCCTCGCCGCTGCGCAGGCTGCCTCAACGCCGGCATGGCCAGCGCCAATCACGATCACGTCATAGTCGTAGCGGCATGTCATAGCGTTGAGTGTAGCATCCGAAAAAAAAGCTCTTCGGATCGGCGTCTAGGAAAAGCTGGCCACGTTACGAGCGGGCCCAAAGTGCCTGCGTTGCGGGCAACGCCGTAGCGCTATGCAGCCGCACGTTTTGGCGGTGCGAGCTTAAAGAGGGCAAAGAAGTCGTCCTGTGTCAAACCGGCACCGGGAGCTGCTTCTGCTTGCGAGAGAATGATGTCTGAAAGGTCGCGTTTGCGTCTGAGAACCTCATCGATTCGCTCCTCGATCGTATCGACCGATAGAAATCTCGTCACGGTGACGGCGCCAACTGCGCCGATCCGATGGGCTCGATTAATTGCTTGATCCTCGACCGCCGGATTCCACCAGCGGTCAAAGAGAAAAACATACTGTGAAAATTGTAGGTTGAGTCCTACGGCACCGGCACCGTAGGAGAGCAGCAACACGGAGTGTTTAGGATTAGTCTTGAACTGCTCGATAGCCGCATCGCGAGCAGCCGTCGACATGCCGCCGTGGTATTCGATAGCACCAAAGCGAGAAAGCTTATTGCGTAGACGACCGAGCGTTTCAACCCATTGGCTGAAGACTAGCGACTTGCGGCCACTGGCATGAATCTCATCGAGTTCGGACTCGAGGCACTCGAGCTTCGCACTTTCACCGGTAGCTGTATCAAAGTTACAGATCTGCTTGAGTCGTAAAACGAGTTCAAAAACGTGTTGAATAGTCGCCTCCTGCCCTAAGCCAGAGAGCCGCAATATGCCCTCCTCTTCGGCGCGGCGATAGGTTTCCCGCTGCTCGCTCGTCAGTTCAATGCTCTCGTCGCGATTCATGCGCGGAGGCAGATCCTTTAAAACGCGGTCTTTTGTGCGGCGGAGCACATAGTCAGCCGCAGCAGTCCCCATAGCGCGAGGCGACATTCGATCATTGAGCTCGCCCGGTGCTACAAATTCAAAGATCCCCACGAGATCTTCGGCGCTATTTTCCACCGGTGTACCGGTGAGAGCCCAGCTGCGATTGCGGTCGATTGCGCGAACGGCATGACTCGTATGACTGGAGCGATTCTTGATGCGCTGCGCTTCATCGAGTACGACCAGATCAAATGACAGGCCCATTTCAGCCACGAGCTCGCGGTCGCGCACAACGACCTCGTAGTTGGCTATTTTTACCGGTACGTCAGCCAGTGACCACTGCCAGCGCCGGCGTTGCGGATCGCCTTCAACAACCGCCACAAGGAGTTCGGGTGCCCAATCAGCTAATTCTCGCACCCAGTTTGAAACCAGCCCTTTTGGGCAGACAACAAGCACACGCCGCGCCTCGCCGCCGTGCAGCAATAATCGCAGGGCAGAGATCGCCTGCATCGACTTACCGAGGCCCATTTCATCGGCGAGGATGGCCCCATGTCGGGGCGTCAGGAACGCCATGCCATCAAACTGAAATGGAAAAGGTTGGCGTGGAAATTGAAGACTACTGGCGCGTAAAATCGCTTCGAGATCGGGTTGAAGTAGAAAGAAAAATCGCTCGGAGAGCTTGACGACGTCATGGGGCGGCTGAATGCGCGTGCGTTTTTCTGCGCTGGTTGTCGTCGCTGAGGAAGTCCGGGCTAGCGGGGCTGGCAAGGCAGTACGGTTGATCGCTTGGGCCGGCTTTGTCAAACCCGGTGCAGGCGGAGAAAATGGGAAACTATTCACAACAGGCTGGTCGTCGAGCAACGCCACACGCACAACATTCGGTGGCGGCACGTCGATGGGGAGTCGTAGGGCTCGCGGCTGAGATATGTGTAAATCTACACCCAGCAATACGCGTGGCTCAGGGAGCAGGAATGCATCAGGCTGCCAGGATCGCAAGAGCGCAACCGACGATCCAGCGACTGGGAATGGTGCGCCGGGATTCGTCGGTTGATTCATACCCACTCCTAGGCACGCGGTATCAGTGTCGCTGTGCTTCGTCGATCGCAGCACGGATGCGTTCAAATGGTTCATTCAGATCGACCGATGCCACCAACTGCGCAAGTTTTCCGCGTAGTAATTCCTCTTGTTCCTCCATGCTCGCCGCGGACTCAAGGTTGCAAGGTGGCGGGCTCACACGCGAATTGCCGACGCTAAAATCTCCACTGCACGCCGTCGCCTCTGGGCGTTTCACGAGGGCCACCGGCAGAATGGTGTGCAAACGCACGTGCAGCATCGATTCCAGATCGGTGAGCACAATCTGCGGCGCAAGGATCCCCTCTGACAGAAGTGCAGCACCGATTTGCCTTCCATGCAGATGGCTCTGCAGAGTTGACCCATAGAGAATCTGTTGTGCACGCGAGACCTTTACCGGTGCCGTGCAGTGAAATTCAAGCGGTCGTCCAATGACGTCAACCAGAAGGTAGCCGCCAAAAAGACCGTGCAACGGCGAATCAACGGCGGTGAGAAACCCGAACGCCAGCGCGGTCGATGGCTCGCTTGAAGTCTGCTCCCTGCTTGACAAGTAGTGCTCTCCGTTGGGCCGATGGGCCCCATTCCCTGCCCTGAATGCTGTTCCAATCAACCAACCATCGGGCTTTACTGCCAAACCACTTGAGCGACGCTGGCTATCGCTCTCGGCGTATGCAGGACAAACAGCAGAAGTAGGAAGCTGGGAAAACCTTGACGGCAACTGCTAAAAAGCTCCTCATGTGGAAACTATTCTGTCGGCTGCCTACGATGGAGTGACCAAGGTCGGATAAGATGCCCTTTGCAGCGGCTGTCGACCGGTTGACCATGTGAGGAAAATCATGAACGAGACCACTCCACTGTTCACACAAATAGATATCTCTGCCAGTATGAACACTCCTGCCCACCCAAGTGGAATGACAGTTGTCGCCGAATCTACAGAAACAAATCGATTGCTTCGCGATTTGGTCATGCTGCAAAATCGTTCGTGCGAACTGCTTGCCGAACTTGTCAGTCAAGTCTCGCTGCAGCAGCGGCAGCGAGCGGCCGAACTCAAGTCTTGGCGGGACGCCAACCCAGAATTAGCGCAATCCTGCCGGCAGGCTGCGGAGTCATTGGCGAAGGTTCACACCGAGTTTTTAGGCAACGTCGCACACGAAGCCTTTATGAATGCGGAAGACTTCGCTGACAGTGAATACGCGCTCGGCGAATTTATCGATCGTCACGGGCCGCGGTTGGCTCACTTTAATGGTGTGCTTCAACTCTTTGCTCAACTCGGCGCACAACAGCCAGCGACTGAGAACTGAAGCCTCTGCAGGAATCTTTCACCATGACACCGGACCCACCGCCATTAGCAACTCACGCCTCACCGTCGCCTGCTTTTGAAGTTGCTGATACCACCGCGATTGAGAAGGCTCGCAACGATCTAGATGCCCACACCGTCGAAATGATGGCTTGGCACTTTCATCCCTCCACCGGTTGTCCGTTCTGGCTCCATTACGCGCAGTCGTTGCCTTTTAATCCACTCAAAGACGTCAACCGGTACGACGATCTCAAGAAGTTCCCCCCGTTCGAAGACGAATGGTTGCGTGGGGGGCCACTGCAACGCTGGGTTCCTCGGGCCTTTGTGGATAAAGCACTTTATGTTTTTGAAACTGGCGGCACGACCGGAGTGCCTAAATCTCGCGTTGCATGCTGCGACTTCCGCACCGACTACGAACAATTCAGCGCAACACTGCCCGAGGAATATTTCCCCCGTGGTGCCAACTGGCTCATGCTGGGGCCATCGGGACCACGACGGTTGCGTCTCTCAATTGAGCATCTTGCCCAATGCAGGGGTGGCATTTCGTTTTGCATCGACCTCGACCCGCGTTGGGTGATCAAGCTTATTCAGAGAGGCTGGATGGAGCACCTAGAGGCTTACAAGCAGCACTGCATTGATCAGGCAATCACAATTCTCGAAGCCGGCCACGATATTCGCTGCATGTTCACGACGCCCAAACTGCTCGAATCCCTCGCACTGGCGCTTGAGAAAAAGGGGACAACAATCCGTCAAGCAGGGATCACCGGTATCTTTTCCGGTGGCACAGAATTTACGCCACAGTGGACCCGATTCGCCGTGGAAGAACTCCTCGACGGAGCCTATATGACTCCGACTTACGGCAACACGTTGATGGGCTTGGCTGCCTCTCGGCCAGTTGGGCCAGCCGACGGCTACACGATTGCGTACTACGCCCCTCAGCCGCGCGCAGTGATTGAAGTGGTCGATTGTAACGACACAAATAGCATCGTGCCCTACGGTGGCACTGGTCGTGTCAAACTGACGACGCTTACGCAGGAGACGTTTGTCCCTGGATTTCTGGAACGTGATGAAGGAGAACGTGAGCAGCCCTACAAACAATATCCTTGGGACGGTATTAGCGGCGTGCGTCCATTTCATAAGTTGTCCTCAGCGGCCACCGTCGGCGTGTACTAATTTCAGCAGGCAACTCCGAATCAAATCGCTAAGAATAAGCCATGCATCTACCGGCGCTTCGCTTTGGAAAACGCTACGAGTCGCTCGACCGCGCGACACTCGTTCATTTTTTAAGCGGCGAAACAGTGGCCGAAGTGAGCCAAGTCGGTGGTGCGATGCTGAGCCGCGATCTGCAGAAGTTTTCGCGTGCTGCCCGGCAGGCCATTCTCGGTATTGAGCCGGCCGAAATTATCAAACGCATGCAGGCAGCAGGCAGGCTCTATGCCTGCGGCACGCTTTCTAACGCAGGCAGCCAGCAGTCTCCTGAAGATTTTGTCAAGCAGCAGTCAGCCACGACCGGCTTGCCTGAGTCGCTCTGTCGAGCCAACATGCAGAAGAATCTGTTTGTGCTCGCCAATCTGGATCGCATGCTTGACGCTCTCTCGCGTGGGCTTCCATCCGAGGTTTTCTGGAAGGGCTACGGTCGGGAAGGCCGTGGTGTGATCGTAAGCTATCAGGCCCAATCGCCGGTGTTGGGTCTTGTGCTGCCGAGTAATTCCCCGGGCGTTCATACCCTCTGGCTGCCAGTCATCGCCCTTGGCATCGGACTTGTGATCAAGCCAGGTGGGCAGGAACCGTGGACGCCCTACCGCATGACTGCGGCCATGATTGAGGCAGGGATTCCCGAGGAGGCAATCGGTCTGTATCCAGGCGCAACGGACGTCGGGGCGGCGATTCTTGCCAACTGCCGTCGCAGCATGATCTTTGGCAGCGCTCGGACGGTGGAGCAGTATCGTGCCCACCCAAACGTTCAGGTTCATGGGCCGGGCTTGTCAAAAATAATTCTTGGTGATGATTGTGTTGATGACTGGCAGGATTATATGGACGTGATTGTGGAAAGCGTAGCGGCCAACAGTGGCCGCGGCTGCATCAACGCATCGGCTCTCTTTGCCAGCCGTCACACCGATGAGATCGCCGCTGCACTGGCTGCCCGTTTGGGGCCGATTGATGTTAGGCCGCCGGAGGATCCCGAGGCCACGCTCGCGGCATTCACGGTACAGGGAGCGGCCAAAGCGATTTGGGAACAGATTGAAGTTGGCCTCAAGGCACCGGGCGTCACGCACGCAACGGCCGGTTATGGGAATCGGTTTGTAGAAGGTGAGCGGTGCGGCTGGCTGCGGCCGGTGGTCGTGCACTGTTCCTCACCAGAGCCAGCGATCGCTAAGGCCGAATACATGTTTCCTTTTATAAGTGTGGTTCGCTGCCCGCAGCACGATATGCTGGCGAAGATTGGCCCAACACTTGTGGGGACGGCGATCACAAACGACCCTGTTTTTCAGTCGGCTCTCAGCGACAGTGTCGATATCGACCGGCTCAATCTGGGCCCAATTCCCACCACAAAGCTCGACTGGCTTCAGCCACACGAAGGCAACATCATCGATTTTCTTTACCGTTCGCGGGCTCTGCAAACGCCGGCCGATTCACCCGTTCGGGTATCCTGAGGCCTCGCTCATCACCGCGAGGTTTCCTGTGCCGAAATTTTCAGAAGCAAAAGACTTTCAATTTCTCGCCGCCACGCGTCTCATTGTCGGGGCGGGGTCGATTGCGCAACTGGGACGCATTGCTCGTGAACACAACGCGACCTGTGCGTTGGTTGTGAGTGACCTAGGAGTCGTGCGCGCAGGCCATGCCGAAAAAGCGATTCACTCGCTCAGGGCTGCTGGCTTACAAACCGCTCTTTTTTCTAATTTCTCAGAGAACCCAACAACTGAACACGTCGACGCAGGCACGATGCTCGCGCGCGAACGCTCTCCGGATTTGATCGTGGGAGTCGGTGGTGGCAGTTCAATGGATTGTGCGAAGGGCATCAATTTCCTTTTTTCCTGCGGTGGACGAATGCAGGATTACAACGGCCGCGGCAAGGCAACCAGCCCAATGCTTCCCTCGATTGCCATTCCCACGACTGCCGGCACGGGGAGTGAAACGCAGTCTTTCGCCCTTATTACCGACGCCAGCACCGGCATAAAAATGGCGTGCGGGGATCAACGAGCGGCTTTTCGCGAGGCAATTCTCGACGTGAACCTGACTCTCACGCAACCCGATCGCATAACAGCGCTCACTGGTGTCGATGCGGTGTCGCATGCAGTTGAAAGTTATGTGAGCCGTGCAGCCACGCCTGCCTCACGCGTTTTTTCTCGTGAGGCATGGCGACTCCTCTCGCAATCACTGCCGCGCGTGCTTGCCGACGGAGCCGATTGCGACTCACGATCAGCTGTACAGCTCGGTGCGGCGTGGGCAGGCCTAGCCATCGAGAACGCCATGCTCGGGGCAGCCCACGCGCTTGCCAATCCGCTCACTGCCAGCCATCGTGTTGTGCACGGGCAAGCAGTCGGCTTGATGCTACCGCATACCATTCGGTTTAACGCGACTGTTTGTGCGGACCACTACGCAGAACTGCTGCACGATCTAGAAATCGACACGCCCATAGATGATCCGGGAGAACAATTGGCAGCGTGGCTAGAAGCGTTGCTCGATCAGGCTGGCATGGCGAGAACGCTGGCAGCTTTGGGTATTACGGAGCCCGCCATTGGGCAGTTAGCGACACACGCGGCCTCGCAATGGACGGCAGGCTTCAACCCACGCTCGGTCAATGTTGACGATCTGGCGCATCTGTACGAGGCAGCACGATGAATAGGTCGTATAGCTGGTTTTGCACAAGCGTCCAGGTTTGCGTGCTTGTTCTGATCGGCTGCTTATCCAGTGCTCCAGCGGCCCCGACTGATGAAGCCCCAGCGGATAAGTGGCCGATGTTTCGTGGCTGTCTTGCTGGTACGGGTCGATCGGCGTCCATGCTTCATCTGCCGCTTGTTGAAAACTGGCACCGCACGTTTCCCAAGACTGCTTTTGAGTCTACGCCGGTGATTGCCGATGACACGATCTACATCGGCGATCTGGACGGCATATTTTATGCCCTCGCGATCGCCAGTGGCGAAACAAAATGGACATTCAAAGCCCAGGCAGGCTTCAGGAGTGCCGCTGCTATTTCGACAGATGCGGCTGAGCCACTGGTTGTTGTCGGCGATAGTAGCGGCCTTGTTCGCGCGTTCGATCAACGCAGCGGTGCTGTCCAGTGGGAATATGAAACAGAAGGAGAAATCTCAGGCGGTCCAAGCATCGTGCCACTAGGGAAAGATTCGCGAGTGCTCGTCGGCTCGCAGGATGCGTCGCTCTCCTGCCTGTTGCTTAACAACGGGAAACTTCTCTGGAAGCATACGATTGCCGATCAGATTCGTTGCTCACCGACGGTTGCTGGCGGCAGGGTGTTTCTTGCCGGTTGCGACGGAAAATTGCACGTCATCGATGCACTCACCGGTAAGAGTGTTGGCGATGTGTCAATCGATGGGCCGACAGGTACAACGCCCGCTGCACTCAACGATCGTGTCTATTTTGGCAGCGAAGGCGGTGTCTTTTGGGCCATCGATTTTCAAGCACGATCAGTGGCGTGGAAAGTTGCGACTGCGGCCAACTCGCAGGCCTATCGTTCGAGCGCAGCGATTGTCGAAGATCTTGCCATTGTCGGTTCACGCGGCAAGGCGATCGAAGCATTTGCCATTGCAGACGGTGAGCGAAAGTGGCGATCATCAACGCGGGGGCGCGTTGATGCATCGCCGGTGGTCGTCAGGGCGACCATAAACGGTATCGACAGCCCGCCGGTATCCCTCGTGATTGTTGCCGACTCCGCCGGTACTCTCAGCGCTCTAAGATCAAGTGACGGAACGCGCGTTTGGACATTTGATACCGGCAACGGATTCTCGGCGTCTCCTGCCGTAGCCAAGGGCCGCGTTGTCATGGCGTCCGATGATGGTACCGTCTGGTGTTTTGGTTCTCAGTAGCAATGATCAACAAACCAATGATTGCCACACAGGCCTTCGATCCAGAGACATTTCGGCGGGAGGCCCGCGAGATCATCGACTGGATCGCCGACTACTGGCAAACGCTCGTCAATAAACCGGTGCTCTCGCAGGTGGATCCGGGATGGGTGCGAGCGCAACTACCCATGCTCGCACCCGAGCAGCCAGAATCCCTGCAGGCTGTGCTGGCCGACATGGACCGGGTCATCATGCCGGGACTGACTCATTGGCAACATCCCGGTTTTTTTGCCTATTTCCCTGCCAACACCAGTGGACCATCGATTTACGGAGAACTGCTAACGGCTGGCCTCGGCGTGCAGGGCATGCTGTGGGCTACGTCGCCGGCATGCACCGAATTAGAAACACACGTTCTCGACTGGCTGCAGCAGTTGCTCGGCCTGCCTGCACGATTTGCTAGCACAGCAACCGGAGGTGGTGTGATTCAAGACTCGGCTTCCAGCGGAGTACTCTGTGCGCTGATCGCCGCTCGGGAACGGGCCACAGCGCAGCAAAGTAATGCGTCCGGCCTGCATCAAAGGGAACAACCGCTGGTTGCTTATACCAGTACCGACGCCCACTCAAGTGTCGAGAAGGCGGTTGCAATTGCTGGGATTGGACGCGATTGGATACGAAAGATTCCGACAAACACTCGTGGCGAAATGGATACCACCGCCCTAGCTGCGGCCATGCGCGGTGATGCCGATTCTGGAAACAGGCCATTTTTTGTCGCTGCCACGGTTGGAACGACGTCGTGTGGTGCGTTTGATCCCGTGCTAGAGATCGCTACGTGCACTCGGTTGCACAACGCCTGGCTGCACATTGATGCCGCTTGGGCGGGTGCTGCAGCGATCTGTCCTGAATTGCGCCAGGCGATTGTGGCGGGGGCAGAATGCGCCGACAGCTGGGGCTTCAATCCTCACAAGTGGCTGCTGGTGAATTTTGATTGCCACACGCTTTGGGTGGCCGATCGAGGAGCCCTCACACGCGCTTTGTCGGTGAAGCCAGAGTACTTGCACAACCCGGCATCGCAGAGCGGGGCTGTGATCGACTACAGCGATTGGCAGGTGCCACTGGGCCGTCGCTTCAGAGCTCTCAAGCTCTGGATGACACTGCGCATGATCGGGGCTCATGCGCTGCGGCAGCACATCCTGCAGCACGTTGCATTGGCAGCTGAGTTTGCCGGGTGGGTGCGGGCTGACCCTCGCTTTGAACTGCTTTGCGAGCCGAGTCTGAGCCTTGTATGCTTTGCCTTACGAGCGGGCGACAAAGCGTCTGCAGAGTTGCTTTACAGCGTGAACCAATCGGGCGTATTATTTTGTAGTCACGCGAAAGTCAGCGGACGCTATGCGATCCGTCTGGCTATCGGTGGTACGCTAACACAAAAAGTACACGTCGCATCGGCGTGGCAAGCCTTGATAACATGCGCCGATGCTCTGGAGAAATCTCAATCATGAATGCCGCCAGTTTTATCCGCCGTTGCTCACAGCTATTCGCGGCGATCCTGAGCAGTCTTTTGATAGGAAATCATGGTTACGAGGCCTTTTCTCAGGAGGTCCCTGTGGCGAAGCCGATGATGGTTTCCGAGGCAAAACTGCCAAAAGATTTTCCTGCTCCCGGATTGGTTGGAGAGGTGATTATCAAAACATATCCTGCTCATCGGTTGGCACGAGTGAAGGCGGAGAATGAAAACGATAACGGCATGTTTATGAAGCTCTTCCGTCACATCGAGCGGAACAAAATCTCAATGACAGCGCCGGTCGAGATGGAATGGTCTGCTGACGAATCCGCCAAAGTGGCTGGCGATCCTAAGTCGATGGCTTTTCTTTATGGCAGTGCTGAGATTGGCTCGACCGGAGAAGACCCAAAGGACCCGCTGGTGGTTGTTGAGGATGTTGCAGCCATGAAGGTGGTATCGATTGGTCTTCGTGGTGGCTACGGTCGTGAAGTGCTTGACAGAGGTCTGAAGCAACTCCAAACCTGGCTGGCGGCCAATCCTCAATGGCAGTCTGCAGGCCCTCCGCGAACTCTCGGATACAACAGCCCGTTTGTGCCCAACCTATTCAAATATTCTGAGGTGCAGATCCCGATTGCGCCTGTGCCGTGATAGGCCCAGAGAGCGCGTCATTTGGTAGGCCACCCGTCCTGCATCCAATCAGGTGTTCTGGGCTATCTGCGTGGCTTTTTTTGCGATTCTGCCAACTGTCGGGGGCGTTTTTTGCTCTATTTTTCAACCTGTTTGTGCCGAATAGATTGGCATGAACCAACCCTGCCGGGCTGCGTATTATGGTGTGCAGCCTGTTTTCGCTCGGCCTCTCTCACTATGGAAGCCGCTGAAATGGGCAAGGCGAGGCACCTATGGCACGCAAAGACGCACTTTTAAACCATCACGTCATTTTGATTCGCAGGCGGGACGCCTTGCGCAGTGCTTTAGCGGGTGATTTGTCGCTGCTCAAAGAACTGCGCAGTGAATCCCCTGGAGATGTGATTGATGCGGCCCTCGATTCCACTCAAGATGAAATTAGTTCTCAACTTGCAGAAGTGGAAAGCCGGGAATTAGCGTCGATAGAAAATGCTTTGCAGCAGATGCAAATTGGGCGCTACGGCGTCTGCGAGATCTGCAACAGCAAGATTCCAATGGCTCGCTTGAATGCCCTTCCCTACGCCACAATGTGCATCGCCTGTCAACGCGATGTGGAACGCATGGGCTTAGGCTCGGCTCAGTTTCTCAAAGATTCTGAGGACTCGGACAACCAAACGGTGTCGGGCGAGATGGAATTAGACCTGTCCTAAACTAAAAAACGCTCCTCGAGTATGCTGTTAGCTCGCCGTCTTCTACCCATGTGCGAGCGTATTGAGATGCATCCTGCCCCCTCCTTTGTTCTTCCTGCTGCGATGAGCGGGCTTTTGCTGTTCACGGTATTTTGTCCGTTTGTGATCGCCCAAGCCGAGGAGCCTCCGGTCAAACTGTCGCCAGTCGAACAATCCAAAGACGGCAGTGCTTCGGTGATTGACCCGATGCGGTCAAGTCGCCTTTCGGCAAGAGATCGGGAAAAACTTTATGAACAGATCGTGCGAGACGCCGAAATACTGGAGCGTCAAAGTGCTCAATTCCGTCGGCTGACGCAATTATTGCGCCCCACAGTTGTTCACATTGATACGAAAAAACCTGCCCTGCGTCCCAAGAACGGCAAGGCCAGCGAGGACGAGGCCGGATCGGGCGTGATCGCAAAGGTGGCCGGGCGTCTGGTCGTGATCACCAATCGGCATGTGATCAACCGTGCGGAACTCGATAATATTACGATTCGCCTCGACGATGGTCGGGAACTGAAACCAATACGGCTCTGGTCTGATGCGGGCACCGACATCGGCGTGCTGGAAATCACGGGAGAGGATTTAGAGCCCGCTCGGCTCGATGAAAAAGATAGCGTGCAGATTGGCGATATGGTGTTAGCGATCGGCAGCCCATTTGGCCTGTCTCATTCGGTGACGCTTGGCATTGTGTCAGCGAAGGGACGCCGCGATTTAGAGCTTGGCGAGGGAGGCGTAAAGTTCCAAGACTTTATTCAAACCGATGCAGCGATTAATCCCGGCAACAGTGGCGGGCCGTTGGTGAACCTGCGCGGTGATGTGGTCGGGCTGAATACGGCTATCGCTAGTAATTCTGGTGGCAGCGAGGGCATTGGGTTTGCCATACCGATGCCGATGGTGCTTTTTGTGGCTAGGCAACTCGTGGAAAACGGCGTGGTATCTCGAGCCTATCTGGGTGTCACGCTCGATCGAGGCTTTTCTCAGAAGATGGCGCAGCGACTCGGCATGACCCGTGCAATTGGGGCGCGAGTATCGGGAGTTACGAAGGGATCTCCAGCCGACGTTGCTGGCCTGGTTCCGGATGACGTGGTTCTTGAATTCGATGGCAATGCCATTGAAGACGACGACCATCTGGTGAGCTTAGTCAGTGTGACTCCCACCGATCGCACCGTCTCGCTTGTTGTGTTCCGCCAACGCCAACGGATTTCATTAAAAATGCCGGTTGCCAGTCGAGAGCAATTTGAGGTGCAGTAGCCCTTGAATGGCCTTGGTCAGTTACGTTCGGCTGGCGGCAGTTGCGAGCGATCGCAGAATACAATCCTGTACTGCGGCGGCATCGCAGGCCAGTAATAATTCGATGTTTGGCCGCCACTGCCTGACCTGCCGACGGTCTGCTACCAGCATGCCTGTTGTGAGTTCGCCAGCGGTTTCCACATCAGCCGCAATAGCCGTTCGCTCAAAAAGCTCTGGATTCGTTAGAGCCACCAGAGCAACCACGTCATGCAGGCAAAGACCCTCGCTACCGAGTAGTTGACGATGGGCGCGAAAAGCGTGCGGCAACATGCGGTGCAAAATTTTTCCGGCACGGGAAAACTCATCCGGCAACTGCTGAAGCACCTCAAAGCCCAGCATAGCCTGACTCGTTGTCTCCAATGGCACAAGCGTTTTTGCAAGTGGTTCGCGCACAACATGTCGCGCGGCCAAAGGATCGCAGTAGAGATTGAAATCGGCTACCGGGGTCACATTGCCACCAGCTCGCACGGTGCCTCCAGAAATAATGAGCTCACCAATACACTCAACGATCGAAGGATCTCGTGCAAGGACTCGCGAGATATTTGTCAGCGGCCCCAGTGCGAGGATCGTAACCTCCCGCGGATGCGCACGAATGGTTTCCCAGATAACCTTCTCGGAGGGATGTCCGCCATGCAGTTGAGCCCGCGGTAGATCGATGTCTCCAAGGCCATCACTACCGTTGAGATTATTTGGCTTATCTGGAAGCACAGTGTCAGTGGGGGCTGCGCCGAGCCTTGGCAAGCGCGGCGGATCTAAAAATGCAACTAAGGCTTGAAGATTTGCCGTGGCCTGTTCAGGGTTAACGTGGCCCCCCGTGGCTGTGACAGCCACTACCTCCAAGCGTGGATCAAAGAGAGCCATGGCGAGAGCCACGGCGTCGTCGATTCCCGGATCCATATCGATGATTACTTTGCGAATCTTTGCTGGCATGGCACGATCCTAACAGGCTTGGACAGTGTAGAAAACTCAGACTTGGGAACCGTTGCTGCACGGGCCGACAAGACAATTTGGCACGGTCCATGCCACAATCGTTAGCGGCATAAACCAGTTCAAACTACAAAAGTCTGCGGCAGTACATGAGTCCACCGAGCCAACCCAATCAGTTGCCCGACCGGAGTTCGGATCTGGTCGATCAGGCCTTGCAAAAACAAGCCAGCGGCCAGCCTCTCGAACGGGAAATGGCATGCGAATTGGTGGAAGCCGTTCTTACTGATCGGATTGGAGTCGAACGCTTTGGAGTTTGGCTGGAGCAGTCCGTGTCGGTGCCACCATCGGCTGCCGTCATCGCAGGCGTCGCCGATGCATTGCGAAAAAAAATGCAACGACTGACATTCGATGGCCTGCCTGACCAACTCCAAAAACCAATGCTGATTGGTGATACCTGCGGTACCGGCGGTGATAATTCAGGATCATTCAACATCAGCACGGCCGCGGCCATCGTTGTCGCGGGAGCAGGTTTACCAATCGCCAAACATGGCAATCGGGCCGTATCGAGTCGCACCGGAAGCGCAGACGTTTTTGAATCGCTTGGCATTGTCATCGATGGCCCACCGCAAACAGCAGCCCGTTGCCTAGCGGAGATAGGTCTTTGCTTTTGTTATGCCCCCACACATCACCCAGCGATCGCTATGCTGGGCTCTCTGCGACGACGGATTGGCAAGCCAACAGTCTTTAATCTGGTTGGGCCGCTGTGCAATCCGGCTGGTGCGACGGTGCAGGTGATCGGGGTCGGTAGGCCAGAATCGCATGCGGCACTCGCTTCAGCGGCCTGGCTGACGGGCTTGCGTCGGGGCATTGTCGTTGCCTGTGAAGATGGAATTGATGAGGTTGGCCTCTTTGCGGCCACGCATGTGATCGATGTCAGCGTGGAAGAAGTTCGCCACACGACATGGATACCAGAGGATTTTGGCATCAACACAGCCCCCCAATCCCTGCGGGCTGATCTCGCTGCATCGGGGCCTGCCGAGAGTGCAGCGATCATTAAACAGGTGCTGGCGGGGGAACGCGGAGTGTGTCGCGATACCGTTGTGCTCAATGCCGCCGCACTACTTTGGGCGGCTGGCAGGGGGGCGAATCTGCGAGCAGCCGCCGCTCTGGCGGCAGAATCGATCGATTCCGGCAGCGCTCGCCGCACGCTTGATCGGTTAGCAAAAGCAACGAATCCGCGTTGAAATCGATGCTGTTGCTCATCTAGAACGGTCTGTCCAAGAGGAACGGCCTATCCAAGAAAATCGGTCTGCCCAAGAAAACAGCGTTCGGCTGGGCCACCCAGACTTGCCAAGCCTCTCAAACAGCGGGCATCGTAGTCCGCATTTCCTGCCTCAACTCCTCAGCTGTCAAAGTCGATAGTGGATGTGTAGGATATTTCTGAGTGGGTTCCTAACTCCACATCTATCAGATATCGAATCTGACTAGGATACGGTCGCAATGAAACGCTCTGCTAACTATTTTGCTTCTCGTGCACGCCGCCGCCGTTCTCGCATCAAGCCTAGCAATCTTGTCTGCGAACAACTGGAAACCCGTGCAATGCTGGCGGTTCTTGGAGATGTCGGAAATCTGGAAGAGTTTCTGTCTGCCGAGGCAAGCTATCCGGTAGCCGAATGTACGCCGTTGCTTCCAGACGAAGCGTCAATAGCGTCATGCTGGATTTTCTTGCCACCGCCCGACTGCGCGATAGACCCAATCTCTATTGATGACGTGACCGATGACGTGACTGATGACGTGACTGATGACGTGACTGATGACGTGACTGATGACGTGACTGATGACGGATCGTTACAGCTTGGCTTCGGGTGGCCTAGGTATCGGACCGTTCCGGCCCTTCCGACCTATCCGCCTTCGGACTTCGTCTACCACGCCCACTACCACCACCACGAAGACTACCGTCCTGGAGTCATCTACGGCGCTCACGACGCTCTCGCTCGGGGCTACATCGATCAGGATAATGTCCTCCACGAACTCAACTGGCGGATCGATGTCTACATCGATCAGGATAATGTCGTCCACGTCGAAGGGTGGCTGGTCGAGGACAGTTTCCTGCGAGTTTCAGAGCCTACGCTGCCTCTCCCCGAGAGTGCAGAAACAGAGATCGCAGAGAGCCCGCTGCTCTGGGCCGCTCTTCAGTACGTGATCGATAACACGAGTTCTGAAAACTTTGGCTCGTACACAACAGATGTTGGTCCCGCAGTTGATTCAACGGTGGTGTCCCCCATTTCGCGTCCCTCGTTGAGCGAAAGTGCTCAGACCCCAACTCAAATCACAGTTGTATCGATCGCCGCTGATCTGCTGCTGAACGCTCCGGAGTCAGCAGAGGCCCCGTTGGCTGACGGGACTAAACTTTCCGACGACTTCTCCGCAGCAGCAATGCTTTTGTCCAGCAGCGATGCTTGAAGCCGGATAGATTCCTACCGCTCGAACGATTTTTTCTACGAGAGCGGCAACTCAAGGCCGTCGTAGGCAAGTTCCACGCCATCCGGCAAAGCGGCAGAAAGAGTGGCGTGCTCGATGTCGTGCGACATGTGAACGAGCAGCGTGCGTCGAGCAGCAATTCGAGACGCCTCAGCCAATGCCTGCTCAAGTGAAAAATGTGTTGGGTGGCTTGCCTGCCGCAGGCAATCAAGCACAAGCACATCGAGATCGGCAAGCAGCGGCCTCGTCTCGTCCGGAATATGGTTGGTGTCGGTGCAGTAGGCAATGTTGTTAAACCGAAAGCCGAGCACATCAAGCGATCCGTGCTGCAATCGCAGCGGCAGCACGCGGGCACCAAGCAGATCAAACGAGGCGGTAGAAATCCGTTCAAAAAGGACCTTTGGCAGGCCTCCGCCCGGCACCGAAGCAGTCTCAAATGCGTAGTCAAAGGCCTTCCGGATGCGCTGCTCAACTCTTGGCTCGCACAGCAACGGGATCGGCTTGCCAGATGCGAAGCATAACGGACGCACATCGTCGAGGCCGTAAACGTGGTCAACGTGATCGTGGGTGTAGAGCACGGCATCCACGCGACCGATGCGCTCTCGCAATAATTGCGTGCGCAGATCAGGCGTTGTATCGATGAGCAGTGTGCCTTCTGGTAGGCCTAATGCAACGCTGGTACGCGTGCGACTGTTGCGGGGGTCCTTGCTTGTGCACGTTGCGCAGTCGCAGCCCACAACCGGAACGCCCACACTCGTGCCGGTACCAAGAAAGAGAAAGCGTCCAGTGAGGTTGCGAAAAAGGTGCGGTTGGGCCACGTCAGAAATCACTTCGCTGGTTGAGAGGAATCCTTAGCATTTTTTTCACAGGCCCGGACTTCGGCCAGTAGCTCTCGGAGTGTTGCAACTTTATCGGGGTGTTCGGCGTAAAGATTCTGCTTTTGAGCGAGGTCTGTTCGAAGGTTGTACAACTCACCCGGAAAGACATTCTGCGTGTAGCCGTTGGCTGCGTTGAACCACTCGGGCACCTCGCTGCCAGCGCCTGTTTTGGTATCAATTAAAACCCATTCGTTGTGCCGCAGCGCATAGCGATTGGGATTGGTATTGTGTACGAGCGTTTCTCGGGTTGTGGCCCCGATGCCTTTCAAGAGCGGCAACTGGTTAAGGCTATCCTCGGCCGAGCCTGCAGGAATGTCTGCGCCGATAATGGCCGCTACAGTTGCGAAGATATCGATTTGGCTGAGGAGACCATCCGATACGCTTCCAGTTGGAACAACCCCCGGCCAGCGCACGACAAACGGCACTCGATGCCCACCTTCCCAAAGATCGCGTTTGAGACCGCGCAGAGGACCCATGCTGCGATGACCCGATCGCCTCACCCGTTCATAAGCATAGAATTCTGGTCCGTTGTCTGCGCTGAAGATCACGAGAGTGTTGTCGGCAAAACCGTGGTGCTTGAGTGCAGCGAGCACCCGACCAACGGTGGCATCGGTTTGCACCATGTAATCACCGTAGCCGTTCGCCTTTGAGAGCCCGACAAATTCGTCTGCCGGCACAATCGGAGCATGCGGTGACGTGAATGGAAAATAGAGAAAAAAGGGCACCCCGTGTTTCTGTTGACCGATCCATGCCTCAGCCTTGGTCGTAAGCGTCGGCATCACCGCATAAAAATCCCAGCCATCGACCGCCGGGCCTGGCCGTGCCTCCCACTCACCCTCCGCCGTTTTTTGGGTGAGAGTCAGATTGACGGTAGGCGGTGAGAGGACACGATCGTTCTCGATCCATGCATACGGCGGAAAGTTGGGGACGTCATCGCCAAAGTAATAGTCGAACCCGTGCCCCAGCGGTCCGCCTGGAATCGGTTGCGACCAGTCGAAAGCTTGTGCGGCAGAGACAGATTTTTTTTGCTGGTTTAGCCGTGGCAGCAGTTCTGGCCTGCGAATCGCATCCCAGTTCCAACCCAGATGCCATTTGCCGATGCAAGCAGTGCGATAGCCAGTGGCGGCTAGCATCTCGGCCAGCGTTACGCGTTCTGTGTCCATCACGGACTGCTCAAACGAGTTGACGATTCCATAAAACTTTCGCCAGTGGTAGCGACCATGCAACAGCGCATAGCGACTCGGCGTGCAGATGCCGGAAGAGCTGTGGGCATCTGTAAAACGCATGCCTTCGCGGGCCAAGCAGTCGATGTGCGGCGTGGGAATCTTGGAGTCAGGATTCTGCACGCCAAGATCCCCAAACCCCATGTCATCGGCATAGAGAATGACGATGTTGGGGCGTTGCCGATTAGCCGCCTCGATAGCGGATAGAGCCGAGGAATCTGCCAGCAAGATCCCTAATGAAATGCTGACAAGCAGAGCCCAAGCCCAGCCACTCGGCTTCAATCGGACATAACAGGAGCGTGGGGTATTCGATGCGCCCATGCAGCCGATTATCACACAGATTAGTCGAAGAATCCAACGCGTTGTGCCAATGAGGCGCACGGGTCGCCTTGACCCATGCGCCGCCCGACCGCAAGAATGTTATTGTCATGTTCCCTCGGCCTGAGGACTGGCCTGTCCTTTGCTAGGGCCTTGTCTGCAGACTACTCAAAACTTACACCTCACAAAAGCCTGTTCAAGCAATCAATTCAATGGAACAACTCGAACGTATTTGGGAATTATTATCGAACGTTGCTGCCGGTACGGGGACGCGACTGGAGCGTTTTCTCACGGGCCTTTTTGGTTCGTCAAATGCCCGTCATCTGCGCCGACTTGAGGCCAAGATCGAGGCCATTAATTCACTGGAAGCGCGCTATCAGGCGATGACCGACGCAGAAATGCGAGGCCAAACTGTCGAATTCAAACGCCGTTTAGCTGCGGGCGAGACGATCGATGACTTGCTCGTAGAGGCGTTTGGGTTGTGCCGTGAGGCAGGTCGCCGTTTTCTCGCGATGCGACACTACGACGTGCAACTCATTGGCGGCATGGTGCTGCATTCGGGTGCCATCGCCGAAATGATTACTGGCGAAGGCAAAACTCTTGTGGCCACACTGCCTGCGTACCTCAATGCTCTCGATGGCAAGGGGGTGCATGTTGTCACCGTGAACGACTACCTGGCTCGTCGCGACATGGAGTGGATGGGTCCGCTCTATCTAGGCTTAGGCCTGACGGTGGGGGCGATTCAATCGGGGATGGATTCAGGGGAACGGCAACAGTCGTATGCCTGCGATATTACTTACGGCACGAATAACGAATTTGGCTTTGACTACTTGCGGGATAATATGCGCATGGCTGCACGCGGTGACGACCGCTTTCCAAAGCACATGCAACAAAGCCAAGGCGTGCTCTCCTACGCCATCGTTGACGAAGTTGACAATATCCTGATCGATGAGGCCCGCACACCGCTTATCATTTCCGGTCCAGCGCACGACGACGTTACCAAATATGCGAGGGCGGATCAGATATCACGGCAATTGAAAGCGGATACGCACTTTGAGATTAAGGAAAAGGAACACACGGTTGCGTTGACCGAAGAGGGGGTGCGGCAGGCCGAAAAACTGGCGGGTGTCGAAAGTTTCTACACGGCCGGCAACATGGAGTGGCCGCACTTAATCGATAATTCGCTCAAGGCCCATCATCTCTATAAGCGTGACGTCAACTATGTCGTGCAGGGCGAAGAAGTGGTGATCGTCGACGAATTTACCGGTCGATTAATGCCAGGCCGACAGTGGTCTGATGGCCTGCATCAGGCTGTTGAAGCCAAAGAGGGTGTTCGCATAAAGGAGGAGTCCCAAACCCTTGCCACTGTTACGCTGCAAAACTTTTTTAAGCTCTATAAAAAACTGAGCGGCATGACCGGAACGGCGATGACAGAGGCGAATGAGTTTTGGAAGATATACAAACTCGACGTCATCGCAATTCCACCCAATCGGGGCATGAAGCGGGTAAACAGCCCCGACGTGATCTACCGTACCGAACGGGAAAAGTGGATCGCCGTAGCCGATGAAGTTGAGCGATTGCATCGCTGGGACGCGCTGGCACTGTCCGACGGCAGTTTTCGCATGGGACAGATTGTGCGAGAAAGCGATGCGGTGCTCGAGTTTGAGGAAAAAAACTCAAACAAGACCGAGTCTATCCCGCGCGGCAAGATCAAGGAGATTCAGCACAAGGGCTGTCCGGTGCTCGTTGGCACCGTGTCGATCGAAAAAAGCGAACGGCTCTCATCGCTGTTGGAGAAGCGAGGAGTTCGTCACGAGGTGCTCAATGCCAAGCAGCACAAGCGTGAGGCAGAGATTATCTCACAGGCCGGGCGACTGAATGCAGTCACGATTGCCACCAACATGGCGGGTCGCGGCACCGATATTATTTTGGGTGGAAACCCCGACACGATGGCCTGGTCACAACTGCAAGACAAGTATGCAACGCGACTCGATGTGCCTCGATCGGAGTGGGATTTGCTCGTGAAGGAAATCTCGGCACGCGAGAATATGAAGATTCAGGGCGACCTCGTGCGCGATCTCGGCGGCTTGCACATCATCGGCACAGAGCGACACGAAGCAAGACGCATCGATCTGCAGCTTCGCGGCCGCTGCGGTCGGCAAGGAGATCCCGGTTCGAGTCGGTTTTTCCTCTCATTAGAGGATGACTTAATGCGCATCTTTGCCGGCGAATGGGTAAAGAATGTGCTCACCCGTCTCGGCATGCAGGACGGCGAGGCGATCGAAAGCCGGATGGTAACCCGTCGAGTTGAGGCGGCACAAAAGAAGGTCGAGGAGCGCAACTTCGAGGTTCGAAAAAATCTGCTCGAATACGATGAGGTCATGGACGAACAGCGGAAGCGTGTGTATGGATTCCGACAACAGATTCTCGCCGGCACGGATTGCCGCGAGTTGATTGGCGAAATGGTCGAGCGGCAGATCGAACAAAACATCGGTACATTTCTCGACAAGGATTACGGTCCTCAGTCGTATGCCACATGGGCCGCGACTCAGTTAGCCTGCGAACTCGATGGCAACGATTACCGCGCTTTATCGCCACAGGAAGCAGAGCGACTGGCGGTGGACGAGGCCGTTCGCCAATCGGAAACTCAGATCTTTGAAGCGGTCGAAGAAAATCTGCCGCCCGATGAGGATCAGGAGGAGTGGAACTGGTCGGCCTTGGCAACCTTCTCCAACGTCCGTTGGAAAACATCGATATCTGATCGCGATTTGAAGCGGGCTGGCCGTGATGGGGTGGCAGAACTTCTGCAAGAAAAAGTGCGTGAGGCAATCTTTAGGAATGATCTCTCCGATGGCGTGAAGTATCTTGCCCAAGACTTCGGCTTGCGTTCGGCCTACGGTTGGACAGAATGGCGATTTGGCGTGCCACTCAATGCGAGTGATCTTGAGCAGCTTGAAAAAACTGGACACGATCCCCAAGCATTTAAGCAACTTGTGCGCATACAAGCGCGCGAGGTTTACTCTCGGCGCGAAGTAGAATATCCAGTGCTAGTAGGGCTATCGCATTTCTCTAGCCGCCAACCAGATGGTTCGCGACGGCTCGATCGCGAAGGGCTTCTAGCTTGGGCCCGCCAGCGGTTTGATCCAACGCTCGATGAGTCATCGGTGGCTTCTGCTGATCTAGATGTCTTGCGAGCTACGCTCTCTGCAGTGAGTGATCGACGGCATGCTCTTGGCGGTGATGATCGTGATGAAATGAAACGTATGGAGCGAGCGGTTCTGCTGCAGATCCTCGACAATGCTTGGAAAGACCATCTGTTGGCGATGGATCATCTGCGGTCGAGCGTTGGCCTGCGCGGCTATGCACAGGTGGATCCCAAGGTCGAATTCAAACGTGAAGGCATGCGGACATTCGATCTGATGTGGAAGGGAATCGATGAACGTGTCACTGACATTGTCTACCGTATCGAGCAGGTAGAGGACGATGCACTGCGAAGCACGTGGCGCGAGACCGCCGCCACTCATGCAGACGCTGCACCACTTCGGTTGCCTGACCAGGCAGCCGAAGCAGTGACCTCCGAAGAATCTCAGAATATTGAACCGATTCGCAATCTTGGGCAAAAGGTCGGTCGCAACGACCCCTGTCCCTGCGGCAGTGGCAGGAAGTTTAAAAACTGTTGTGCAAAATCGAATAGCATTCCGGCGGGATGATAGGCAAAGCGTGCTCAATCTCGTCTATTTGTTGGCGTTCCTGATTCTTCTTCCGTGGGTGGTGTGGCGGCGATTTTTCGGCGGTCGGCCTGTGGCGGCTCCTTGGTTGCGGTTGACTGGAAACATTCCCCCCCTGCCCGATCGCAGCGCGGGCGTCCGCCGCATTTGGATGCACGGCGTGAGCGTTGGCGAGGTGCAGTTGCTCGCAGTTTTGGCTCAAGAGATTGCAAAGCAGGCAGCAGCGACTGGTACGGTGGTTGAGTGCGTCATTT
The DNA here is from genome assembly GCA_945871035.1 of Planctomicrobium piriforme. Taxonomy (GTDB): domain Bacteria; phylum Planctomycetota; class Planctomycetia; order Pirellulales; family UBA1268; genus BAIKAL-G1-2R. The sequence goes on from CAMBUD010000006.1 coordinate 26,880, forward strand.
CCAGTTCGACAATCACGGGCCTGGAACTAGCTGCTCGGCGTTTTGGTCGCGAACGCACCTTTGCCTGTCCGCTCGACTTTAGTTGGGCGGTGAACCGGGTGCTTGCTCGCGTTTCGCCTGATTTACTCGTACTGGGTGAACTCGAACTCTGGCCCAATCTACTCGCCTGCACGCATGCGAGAGGCATTCCCATCGTAGTTGCCAATGCGCGCATGAGTGAGCAGAGCGCGCGGGGCTACTCGCGGATTCGGCCAGTCGTTCGGTGGATGCTCAAAAAGGTGTCGCTTGTGCTTGCACGGTCGCAGGCCGATGCGGATCGGTTTATGGCCTTCGGCGCAACCGATGTCATTGTGACGGGGTCGATGAAGTTTGATGGCGTGAATGGGGATCGCAATGCGCCCGATGTTGTTCGCCTCAAACAACAGGCCGGCCTCACTGCTACAGACATTGTTTTTCTTGCCGGCAGCACACAGTCTCCAGAAGAACAGTGTGCCATCGATATCTTCTCATCGTTGCAGCGATCTCATCCATCGCTCAAACTGATTATTGTGCCAAGGCATGTTGAGCGTTGTGCTGAAATTGAACAACTTCTTATCGAGGCGCAGTTGCCTTGGCAGGTTCGTAGCCAACTGGGCTTGGATGTCTACGATCAGGCCCCAGGTGCTGTTCGTGGTGGTACGCCCCCGGCTCGCGTGCTGTTGGTAGACACAACTGGTGAACTGGTCTGGTGGTGGGGTACGGCAACGATCGCTTTTGTGGGTGGCAGTCTCGACGGTAAGCGTGGCGGACAGAATATGCTGGAGCCGGCGGCTTATGGGGCGGCGGTGTCGTTTGGTCCGCAGACACGCAATTTTAAGGACGAGGTGCAGCGACTGCTAGCGGCCGATGCTGCGCAGATTGTCACCGACAGGTGGGCGCTCAGGGAGTTTGTTGTGGGCTGTCTACAAGAGCCTCAGCGGGCAATCGATATGGGGCAGCGGGCAGCGGCATTGGTTGCTTCCCAGCGGGGTGCCACTGCCGCCACAGCGAGACGGGTGCTCCGGAGACTCACCGATTCCGTTTAATCTCGCGGTTGCCATGATGGGCAACAATTTGGATAATGATTTTTCACAAGGCAGACGCCGTCTGCCCGTTTCTATAATTCTTTTGGTGAGGCACTAGCCGTGGCACAAGGAAAGTATCTGTTCACAAGTGAGTCAGTCAGTATGGGACATCCGGACAAGTTAGCCGATCAGATTTCTGACGGTGTGCTCGATGCCTATCTCGCTCAAGACTCGCGTAGCCGCGTGGCCTGCGAAACTCTTGTGACCACTGGCTTGGCTGTTGTGGCCGGCGAGATTACCTCACGCGGCACGATCGACTACCAACAGGTTGTGCGCGATGTCATTCGCTCCGTGGGTTACACCGATGACGAGATGGGAATCTCCGCTGACACCTGCTCGGTACTCGTTGCTGTCGGCAAGCAGAGTGGTGACATTGCATTAGGCGTGAATGAGGATGACAGCAAGGGGAAGGACATTGGGGCTGGTGACCAGGGCCTGATGTTTGGTTATGCCTGCAACGATACTCCAGAACTGATGCCACTGCCGATTGCGCTGGCGCATCGTATCTTGAATCGGCTTACGGAGGCTCGTTTTAAGCAGGAAGTCGACTGGCTGCGACCAGATTCAAAGAGTCAAGTAACCATTGAATTCGATGGCAATCGTCCAGTGCGGGTTGATACGGTTGTTGTTTCCACGCAGCATGCGCCGCATGTTACCAATAAAGAAATTCACGATTTCGTTGTCAACAAGATCATCAACCCTCTTTTGCCCACTGATCTCGATACGAGTAACGTTATCTATCACATCAATCCAACGGGGCGATTTGTGGTGGGTGGTCCACACGGCGACTGTGGCCTCACCGGGCGCAAGATCATCGTCGATACGTATGGCGGTTGGGGGCGACACGGCGGCGGCGCGTTTTCAGGAAAGGATCCAACAAAAGTCGATCGCAGTGCGGCCTATATGGCCAGACATGTTGCAAAAAATATCGTTGCCGCCGGCTTAGCTGAACGATGTGAACTCCAGCTAGCCTATGCCATTGGCATCAGTGATCCGGTAAGCGTGCACGTTGACACTGAGGGCACCGGTCGTATCGACGACCAGCGACTCTGCGAAGTAGTGCGCGAGTTTTTCACGCTTACACCTCGAGGAATTATCGACTACCTCGATCTGCGGCGACCGATTTACCGTCTGACTGCCGCCGGTGGCCACTTTGGCCGTGACGGTTTTTCTTGGGAGCAGACTGACCGTGCTCAGGCTCTGGCAGAAACTGCTGGTGCAAGTGTGGCGGTAGGCTGAGTGTTGATGCCGTTTATCGCAGTGGCTTCGCCAAAAAGAACCGATTCGCTCGAGAGCCTTTTGATCGGGATAGCCGCTTCGTTTGCTGGATCAGCGGCAATAGTATGTGGTGGCATTCTGGTCCTCCGCCGGCTGTCGGGAGCAATTGTCGCAATTCCTGGACCCTTTGGGTGCTTCGCCGTGTGTGCTGCAGGGATCGTTCTAATCGCTGTCACCGATGGAGCATCTCGCAATGTGTCATCAACCATCGGAAGCGTTTTGGGTTCGATTGCCTCTCGGGTCGGCCTTGTTTTAGCACTGATCGCAACTTCTTTACCGTTTGGTACAGAAACTCTAGGGGATAGAGCGGGAGTGGCGTTAGCCGCAATCTGTGCGAGCGTGGCCATTGTGCATCCGCTGGTGGGTCGTGCGATTGGCACTGTTGTGCAGCTTCAGCGGTATCTGGCCCCTGTGAAAAAGAATAGCCGCTTGCGATCGGCTGCAAGGGGCTCGGCTGCAAGGGGAACGGTTGAAATTCTGCCGATACAATCCGATCGGGATGACCGTACGGATCACATCTTACAGCGATTAGAGCGGTATGAAACAGCTGATGGCGTGGATTGCTTGCGGAGTCGGCTGTGTCTGACGGTGCCTGCGGGCATGCGCACCGCTTATGGACACATTGGATTTTGTCCGCCGTTTGCAGAAACGCCCTCCGTTGTGTTGACAACCGACTACGATGGGGTCGAGGCTATGCTCTCGGCCGCAGAGGTCTTGCCGTGGGGGGTTCGTGTCGAATGCCGCCTCGATGAGCCGGCGGAGGAAGAGTTCGAAATCCCGATCGATATCTTTGTGCGCATGCCCAGTTGACGCTTCACGATTTTCTAGCCGTTCTCTAGCAGTTCTTGCCCAATGGCACGCTGGCCGAATCATCTTTGGACAACACTTTTCACCTATGGCGTGATCTTCGTCGGCTTTCCGTTACTGTGTTATCTCTTCTCGCTGTGGGTGCGCAGCAGCTTGTAGTCGTGTCGTTCCAGAGCGGTAAGGATGCCCTGAAAGTCAGTGGCTGATTATGAATTTTCCTGCAGCGTTGCGTGTGCGTCTTGAGCAGGCCGGGCAGGCCCACGTGCTGCAATTCTGGAGCCAGCTCACTGCCCAATCGCAGCATGATTTTAGCCAGCAACTTTTAGCAATCGACTGGCAAGAGTTGGCAGAACTGCGCCGGCTGATTGCTGTTCGTAAAGAAACTGATTCTGTCCGAACAGCCGACGACCAAGTGCAACTTGCTGACGATCTGTCGACCGCCGTGACGCCCTCTTGCCTCCGATTGAGAGACGCAGGGAATCGACCCACGCCAGTTGATGCGATTGCCTGCGGCAGCAGTGCTTTGCGGGCAGGACGCATCGGCGCTATTATGATGGCTGGAGGTCAGGGTTCCCGACTCGGCTGCGCGGGACCAAAGGGACTCTATAAAGTAGGCTCTCTCTCCGAAGCAAGTCTGTTCGAATTGTTGCTTGGAAAACTTGTTGCCGTGAAGCGACGGTACGGCTGTGATGTGCCATTGGCAATCATGACCAGTTCGGCCACCGATACTCAGACGCGACAGTTTCTTGACGACCATGCACATTGCGGGCTCAATCCTGCCGCCGTGTTTATCTTTTGTCAGCGAGATCTTCCCGCCCTCAGTCCAGCCACGGGGTGCCTACTGCTGGAAGCACCTGATCGGCTCGCGATGGCGCCTGACGGCCACGGAGGCATGCTTACGGCCTTGGCAAGCTCGAGAGGGCTCGACTGGTTTGCTCGGCAAGGTGTCGAACACATCGTGAGTTTTCAGGTCGATAATCCACTGGCGCTGCCGTTGGATCCGGAGTTCCTAGGCTACCACTTGCTTACAAAAGCCGATTTCTCCACGCAGGTGGTCCACAAAAAAGATCCTGCCGAACGCGTCGGCGTAGTGGTAAAAATGTACGGTGTCAGCCGCGTGATTGAATACAGCGACTTGCCGGTGGCACTCGCTGCTGAGCGATTGTCAGACGGAAGGCTGCGGCTTCACGCCGGTAGCATCGGAGTGCATGCGTTTTCGCAGAAGTTTCTCGACAAAGCGGCTGCCCGCAGCGACTCCCTCCCGCTGCATCTAGCCCTGAAGACGGTTGCCGTCTTCGATAACGCTGGCAATCCGGCCGTCTCGAGCACACCCAATGCCTTCAAGTTCGAGCGATTCATCTTCGATTTAATGCCATTGGCCACGCAGGTGTGCGTCATTGAGATTGATGCGGCAGAGGGTTTTGCGCCGCTTAAAAATCGACCTGGATCTGCTAGCGATGCTCTCGAACACGTTCGTGCGGCGCTTTTAAGTCATGCCCGCCATATTCTGCAAAAAGCAGGCGTCTCCGTAGCTGAAGGCGTTTCTGTAGAAATAGACTCGGCAAGCATTGTGGACGAGGATGACATTGCGCGTCTATTTGCGCCAGGGGCACACATCGACTACCCTCTCATTATCAGCAACTCAAATCTTACTGAACCAAAATAAAATAGGATATCATCCATGCTGCATGCGATCGTGATGGCTGGTGGATCGGGCACGCGTTTTTGGCCTGCAAGTCGGGCGGCTATGCCCAAGCAACTGCTTCCGTTAGCTGGCCACAGAACTCTCATTCAAGACACGGTTGATCGCCTCGACGGCCTGGTGGATGAGCAGCGGATAATGGTTGTCACGGCATCACGACTTCTCCCGGTGGTGCGCGGACAGCTTCCGCAGGTTCCCGAAGCAGGCCTTGTGGGAGAGCCATGCAAGCGTGATACGGCTCCTTGCATTGGGCTTGCGGCACTGCTTGTCTTACGACATGACCCGCAGGCGACTATGGCCGTGATGCCCTCCGATCACGTGATCGTTCCGGCAGAACGTTTTCGGATGGCGATCCGCCAAGCTGAGGCAATTGTCGAAGAATCACCGGGCCGACTCGTCACGTTTGGAATCAAGCCGACATATCCTGCCGAGAGTTTTGGCTACATCCAACAAGGCAGACCACTCACTGCAGAAACGGTCTTGGCCGCTGCCGTCCATGCCGTTGCCCGTTTTCGTGAAAAGCCGCCGGCCAGTGTGGCAGAGGAATATCTTGCCGCTGGCAATTATCTCTGGAACTCTGGGATTTTTGTCTGGAAGGCAACCACGATTCTTGAGGCGCTCGCCGCCCATCAACCTGAGTGTCTAGAGCGTCTCAAGTGCATTGCTGCCGCTTGGGATACAGACCAACGCGATCGTGTCTTTGCCGAAGAGTTTGCCGCCATCAAGGCCATTTCTATCGACTACGCCGTCCTCGAGCAGGCCCCGGATGTGGCTGTGATTGAAGCTCCTTTTGCATGGGATGATTTAGGTGGTTGGTCTGCCGTGGCTCGTCAATTAGGCAGCGACAGGATGGGCAACACGATCGTTGGAAAACACCTTGGCATCGATTCGGTACGGACGATCGTGCATTGTAGTGAGGATCATCTAGTCGTCACGATGGGGCTTGAGGATATGCTTGTAGTGCATACGCCAGATGCTACGCTCGTGGCTGATAGAGCCCATGAAGAGGCGGTCAGGCGTGTTGTGACCGAGCTCGAGAAACTCGGCTGGAATGAATTTCTCTAAGATGAATCCTTTTGCGTGCATGAATCCCGCTGTGTGCTCATCGAGTCGATCTTTCCAAAAAAAGTTTTATGAAAACCCCCCGAGCCGGTGAGCGATGACGCAGGATCTGCCAGAGAACGAGCGCGTTATGATTCCCGCTGGACGAGTGGCAGGGGTCGACTATGGACGCAAGCGGATCGGCATTGCTATCTGCGATGCACAACGGATCGTATCGAGCCCTTTTTGTGTGCGTCAATCGACAGGTGATACCGTTGCGGATGCTACGTTCTTTTGCACACTTGTTGCCAGTGAAGATATTGTTGGCTTTGTGGTCGGATTGCCAGTGCACGCTGATGGTTCCAACAGTCAGATGTCTGTAGAGGTTGAGCGTTTTGGTCAATGGCTGGCGGCAGTGACCAGTCGACCGGTTGTCTTTCAGGACGAGCGGTACAGTTCCATCGAGGCCACCGGATTGATGGCTGGCAGAGGGCTCTCGCGGGGCAAGAAAAAAGCCCGTGTGGATGCACTTGCGGCACAGATCGTGCTTTCTGCATGGCTGGAAACACAAAGCGATGCAGTGGTAGCGTGTTTCACTCCAGCAGATCGCCCTCGGGCACTCGACGCATGAGCATGGATGCCGCTGAACCCCTTCGCCAACCAGACGCGCCAGTAACTCAGTCGGTGGGCCGGCTTGTAGTAGGGTGTGGCTATTTAGGAATGCGCGTTGCGGAACGTTGGCTGGCAACCGGCTCCCGTGTTTGGGCTGTGACCCGCAACGCTCAGCGCGCAGCACAGCTGGCCGCCGCCGGCATCGAGCCGATTATCGCTGACGTCACTGATGCCGCTGGTTACAACGATCTTCCTACCGTAGCCACTGTTTTTTGGGCGGTTGGTTTCGATCGTGCGGGGGCCGCAAGCTACCACGATGTTCACGTTGGTGGTTTGGGACGGCTATTAGATTCACTGCCTAAAAAGCCACGCGTGATTATGTCGAGTTCCACTGGTGTGTGGGCTGATGAAGACGGGCAAACGGTTAATGAAAAAACTCCCACTCATCCAACGCGTGAAGCGGGGCAGGTGTTGCTTGCCGCCGAGTCGGTGTTGCGCTGCCACAGATTAGGCCCTGGGGTCGTGCTGCGATTTGCTGGACTCTACGGCCCAGATCGGCTGCCGCGCCTCACCGAATTAAAGGCAGGCAAGCCCGTGCCCGTTGATCCGAATAGCTGGCTCAATTTGATCCATGTCGATGATGCGGCTCAAATCGTTTGTGCAGTGTCTGACCATAAGAGTATTGATGGATTCGTACCGCGTCCGTTGTACGTTGTCTCGGATGGCGTTCCTGTGCGGCGTCGCGATTGGTATGGCCTTTTAGCGGCTCTCACCGGCAGCCCTCCACCAGCGTGGGATACTCAAGCACCACGCTCTCGCGGCACCGATAAACGCGTCGATCCATCGCTCTTGTTTGGCGATTTTTCTCTAACGCTTCAATACCCAGACTCCCTCTACGGAATCAAATCCATTATCGGCTGAGTATCGGTCATTGCATGACACGCAAGGCATTGAGCCAAACGCGTTGTAAAATCTGCAGTCGGAAGCAGTCTATTGCAGGGCTGGCACAGGCTCTGGAAGGTTTGTTTTGATCTGCGCATCGGTACGCGCTAACCCGGCGTCTACTCCGGCAAGGTTGCCAAGATAATCGACCGTGACATTCATTGCTTCTTTAAAGTAGAAGTCTCGCTTGACGATTGGTCGCTTGGGATTGGTAGTTTCCTCAAGCTTCTTTTCTTCTTCGTCGGCGGCTCTACCCTCGTTCCATTGGCGAGCAAAATCTGTTTCGACTAGTGAAACAACTTTCTCGCTTTTTCGCTTGTTGTATTGCGCAACATCCTGATCAACCTTGCGAAAATCCTCACTCTCTCGAACTCTTTTTAGGGACAGATTGCGAAGGCTCTTGAGCATGTCTTCTGACACACGCGCACTCGAACGAAAATCGGCGGGCGGCACTTTATCAAAAGCGATGGCGTGGTCGAGATCCGATTCACCCACTGGCAGATGAGTGGTGATGCTAGGCAATTCAACATCGCTCTTAACGCCTTGGAGTTGCGTGCTCTCCCCTAAGGGACGGTAGAACTGCTGCATGGTGATTTTGATTGCCCCCAACGACGGCGCATTTGGGAGACGCTGGAAGAGTTGTCTGCCGAGGTCCAGTAGGCTTTGCACCGTGCCTTTTCCATGGGTAGAGTTGTCGCCAATCACCAAGCCACGACGGTAATCTTGAATTGCCCCAGCCACGATTTCACTCGCGCTGGCGCTGAATTTATTGGTGAGCACGACAAGTGGACCGTCCCACGATATGCCGGGATCAACATCATCGTATTGCTGCACGCGTTTATCAGCATCCTTGATCTGCACCACCGGACCAGTCTCAATGAACAAACCCATAAGCGAAATGGATTCGGGCAACGAACCGCCACCATTATTGCGGAGATCGAGCACAACACAGTCGACCTCTTTCTGTCGAAATTCATCGAGCAGCCGCTTGCAGTCGCGAGTGCTGCTTTTGTATTCGGCCTGTCCCTGTCGGGCTCCCGCCATGTCCATATAAAAACTGGGTAGGTTGATGACGCCTATTCGATAGGGTTTACCATCAGCTTTCTCGCCCTCTTCGACCAACTCACCACGGGCCTCGCTGTCTTTGAGTTCGATTTTTGCACGGGTGATGTCGTAAATCTTTGGGACCGTCTGGCCGACGGGAATTATCTTCAGTCGCACAATCGTGCCTCGCTTGCCCCGAATGAGTTTCACGACATCGTTTAAATTCATATCAACGACGTCGACAAGTTCACCACCATCGCCCTGACCGACTGCAATCACACGGTCTTTTTTCTGCAGACGACTATCTTTATCAGCAGCGCCTCCGGGAACGAGTTCGGCCACCGTCGTGTAACCATCCTCACCCTTAAGAGACGCACCGATACCATCGAGTTGCAATCGCATGCCAATCTCAAAGTTTTCAAGGGTGCCTGGAGACATGAAGCTTGTGTGAGGATCGAGGCTGCTTGTCAGCGAGGAGAGGTAAGTTTCGAGCAGTTCATCAGCGTTCATCTGATGCATGCGTTTGACAAAGCTTCCGTAACGCCGTCGCAACTTATCTTGAGCTTCCTCAGGAGAAGACTTTTCCATCTTTTGCACTAGGAGGTCGTACTTGATGCGCTGCCGCCAGTTGTCTTGAGCCTCGGCTTCGCTAGCAGCCCACTTCGTATCATCACGATCGATGATAATCGACTCCTTTATTGTGAAGTCTTGCGGCGCAGAGAGCAGCTTTTCGATCAGTGGCAGGCGTGAGTCAACGCGCTGCAGAAAACGATTGAAGACCTCATATGCGAAGCTAACATCACCACGCTTGACGAGATCGTCGAGCGAATCACGTTTTTGCATGAATGCGTCAACGTCACTCTGGAGGAAGTAGATCTTCATTGGATCGAGTGATTCGAGAAAAATGTCAAACCAACGCCGGGCAATCTCATCGTCGATTGGTCGCCGGAGAAAATGCTCCCGTTCTAAATAGCTGCGTACGGCCAGAGTGATCTGGCGGTCGTTGGGACCCGGCTTGGAGGCTGCTGCAGGCGTTTCGGCAGCTGGATTTTTATCCGGTACCGCTGCAACGGCCACAGGGGGCTGTTCCGATTGTGCTGCACGTGGGCCGATGCAAAAGCTCAGAAAGAGAGCGGTCAAGATCCCTGCAGACCACTGCGTGAGTTGCCAGCGCTGCGGTGCATGAGGGTGAACAAACGGTCTAGTACAACCGACAGTGGAGAGGTTCTTACCGTTCACGCCATGGACTCCTTGACTTATAAAAGACTCTGAACCGACCGCATGCATTGTGACAACTAACAGCCGTTCTGACGAGGTGTTTTTTGATCAGAAAAACACCTTAAATTCCGCAGCTGTCAAATGTGTGTGCAGCCTCTCCTGCACGCCTGAGAAGCGCTGCTGCTACGAGGCTAGCAGGGCCCAATCGATCGACCTCCACCCACTCAATATCTGGATGCTGTTCCCGACAGCAGTTCATGGCCTCTAAAACCTGTTTGTGAACGTGACCACCAAACAGAAGATGGGGTTGCACAATTATTCTCAGCGGCACAGGGTCAGAAGATTTTGGATGTTCATCCAGCATTCTACGGTTGATCGTCGGGAAAGGGTTGCCCGCGAGAAATATTTTCTCACGGACTGCCGAGGAGGCTGTTCCGGCGGCTGCGGCTAGGGCTTCGGCAAGAGTGGGGCGTGCAGCCGTCACAAAACCAATTTCTACCCGTCCAGGCTGAAAGAACTGTCCCGCTAGCGGTGCATATCGAGGGGCATATTGAGATAGATCCGTAGAATCGAGCGTGGCTGCCGTGAATGCTTGCAACTGCCGCAAGGCATCGGGATCGCTTGAGCCGCGTCCCACCATAACAAGTGCAGTTTCGGCAGAGGCCAGAGGTGTCAACCTCGCGAGTGCCTCGCTGCGACGCTGCCGTGCGAGTAACACAATTTCTGGCAGACACCCAAGAGCCTCAGCCTGCCGCACGACCACTCCAGCTGCCAAGGCACCCTCTCGAAGAGCATCCGGTACATCCTGACGAGCGTGACCGGCCGTAAAGAGTAACAGTGGAGCGGCCACCACCTCACGACACCCTCGCGCTGCCAGTTGCAAAAGAGCCTCCCCAATCGATGGCCCAATAACTTCTAAAAAGCCCAGTTCCACGGGCACCCCGGGCAACATCTGGGCTACAAGCCGTGCCACCGCAAGCGTTTCGCTAGACCCCGTAGCGTCTGCCGTTCCGTGCCCGACCACCAGCATGCCGCGCGTGCCACTGAAAAATTGAGCTGCCCATTCCTCAACGGGCTTTGAACTCTGTTGCTCCATGACGACAAGCGCGCTTTCTGCTGCGGTGGAGAGCGGTTTCATTTGTTGCCAGGCAGTTTCATTGCGGCTGCAACTTGAGGGCAGAAGAGTTGAAAAGCCATCGTTCGGATGCCACGCATTGCTGGACAGGAAGAGTGCTGGTTCACGGGTGATGACTTATCTATTTATCGACTCGTGTGTGATTGACCGTGGCAGAAGCATTACGACAAATAATAGCGTTGTCACGGCGGCAACGTAGGGGAGGCAGCGCGATGCGTTTAGTGAAAATAGGATCGACCCGCAGAGCGGGCCGAGGATTCGTCCGAGTGAGGCAAATGACTGATTCACCCCGAGCACCTCGCCTTGCCGGGACGGATCGGTACGCTGAGAAACTAAAGCTGATACTGAGGGATTGACGAACGCAAAACCGACCACTGCAACAGCCGATGCAGAGTAAAATGTGGCACGGAGAACTCCTAGCCCGCTTGCATGCGTTGGCAACCAAGCATGCACCAGCCACGCGATCACGCCGAGACCGCCAAGACCGAGGATCATCAGAAAGACGCCTGCCGTAAGCAGTCGTGTTTCCGGCAGGCGTTGTGCGAGCGGGCGGTACAGTCCACCGGCAAACATCAACACCACGCCGATAAAAGCAAACACAAGAAAATTGTCATTGTCGGCCATGCCAAAGGCCTCCTTTGTGAGGAGAGCGAGTGTGGCCTCGAAATTGGCAAAGGCAAAGATCGAGAGAAAATAAGTCAGAACCAGTGCGCCAACAGTTGGCATCATGAGCACCGAGGCTGTCCGCCCGACACTGAAAAAATCCCTGCCTGCCCGATGGGTAAGGGTTCGGGTTTCCTTGAACACAAAGATCGCGATGAGCAGTGCCAGCAGGGATAGTATCGAAGCCAGTGCGCCCACTCCCCACGGCTCACGCTTGAAGAGCACAAGACCGAAGTAGGCGATCAACGGTCCGAGTGTGAAGCCAGCACCAAATGCGATGCCGATCAGGGCCATGCCCCGCGCCCGCTTCTCGGGGGTTGTGCAGTCGGCGATGACAGCCGCCGCAGTCCCCACGCTGGCGCCGGCGATGCCGGCTCCAATGCGCGACAAGAGCATCAGGCTCAACGCAAGCACGGCTTGTTCCGGCGGAAACGTAACCGCGAAACCATAGAGAGCGTAGAAGACAACAGAGCCCGATAGACTTAAGAGCAGAATTGGCCGGCGTCCAATGCGATCCGACACGCGTCCCCAAAGTGGACTGAAGATGAACTGCATCAATGAGAAGACAGAAAAAAGCACGCCGATCATTGCGCCTTTTGCCAGCGGCGACAGGCCAATCGCAGTGAGATAAGGTTCGGCCTGTCGCGGCATGACCGGAAGAACAATGCCGAAGCCCAGTAGATCGATGAATACTGTCAGGAAAATCACAAGCAGCGCACCACGCGGTGGACTGCTTGTACGGATCGAGTGCACGGCTGCTTCAGGAAAGGCGGGCATACAAGACCTAGGCTGCTAGACTATTCATCCATGGGTAAAGGCCTGTCGAACGATCGACAAAAACAACCTCCGGAGGCCTTGAGCGTCACGGAGTTTACGTCGCGAGTCAAGGAGCACGTTGAGTCGCGCTTTGCCGATGCATGGGTATGCGGAGAGATCTCCAATCTCGTTGCCGCTTCATCGGGCCACGTGTACCTGTCCCTCAAGGATGATACTTCGCTATTGCGTGCTGTTATTTGGCGGGGTACGCGCCAACTTTTGGCGATCGAACCGTCCGACGGATTAGAGGTTATTTGCCACGGTCGATTGGAAGTGTATCCCCCGCGTGGCACGTACCAACTCACGATTGACGCGCTGCACGCGATCGGGACTGGTGCACTTGAAGCCCGCTTGCGAAAGCTCCATGCCTCTCTGGAAAGCGAAGGATTATTTGCCGCCGAAAGAAAACGCCCCATCCCCACGTTCCCACGCCGCATCGCATTGGTAACCAGCCCCAGTGGCGCGGCAATCGCAGACTTTCTCAAAACACTTTTTCTACGGTGGCGTGCCACAGAGGTGATTGTGGTGCCGTCGCGGGTGCAGGGAGCAGGTGCGGCGGAGGAACTGGCTGCAGCCTTGGCAACTGCCGCTCGCATCAGGCCCGCTGTGGACGTGATTGCACTGGTTCGCGGTGGCGGTAGTCTCGAAGATCTGTGGGCCTTTAATGAAGAGGTACTGGTGCGTGCCGTGGTGGCCTCACCCATTCCGATTGTGTCAGGAGTCGGTCACGAGATCGATGTTTCGCTCGCCGATCTTGCTGCTGATCTGCGCGCCTTGACACCCACCGATGCAGCTGTGCAGGTATCCCCAGATGGAGTGCAAATGGTAGCGATGACCGATTCACTGGGCATCCGTCTGCAAGCAAGTCTCAAGCGTTCCCTTAGAGCGACGCGGGATCGCATCGATCATTTAACGCGAGCACCGATTTTTGCTGATCCCAATAAAGTGGTCCGCGATCGTGACAGCCTTGTTCAGCAGCATGCCGCGCGTTTGAACCGCTTAGTGAACACGGCAATTCAACGCGGACGAGAGCGGCTGGGAGCTGCAGTCGGCCGCCTCGAAGCCGGTAGCCCCTTGAAGTTGTTGTCGCGTGGCTACTCGGTCACGAGCCTGGCAGAGAACTACGGTAAACATGGCAGCACAGCACTGCGATCGACAGCCGGCATCGATCCGGAAGCAATAATCGTTACCCATCTCGCCGATGGACGTCTCTGGAGTCGCGTGGAAAGGATCACAAATGATGCAGACAAAGACTGACGGCATGCCCTCGGATCACACGGCGGTGGAGGAGCCCTCAAAGCCGACCCAGACGCCCTCGTTTGAGGCCGCATTTGCCCAGCTTAGCGATCTCGTAAACCGTCTGGAGTCTGGTGCGCTCGGTTTGTCCGACTCAATAACCGCCTACGAACAAGGCGTGGCCATTCTGCGACAGTTGAACGACGAGTTGACCACGGCCGAACATCGAATCAGCGTGCTCGTGCGAGCGGACGCAGCCGGCCGGCCAATTATTGATCCAGTGGCCACGGCCGCAGCGATGGATTTGGCAGCACTAAAAGGCTCGACTCAAGCAGGAACAGCACCGCCACACAGCCCGGCGGATTCGTCCCTCAAACGAGATGCTGCTGCCGGCGGAGCACGCAGGTCCTCGGGCACCACCGGGCGGTCCAAACGGCTCCCGGGGATGGACGATCCCTCTGGAAATGCGTAAACTTTGAAATCATACATATCGTCCCATTGATTTTTCATATTCCATCTCCCAACTCTCCTACTGCGGGGGCCGCATATGGCAAGCTGCCAGGTGTCCGGCAGTCAAGATGCCTCCAGCCTCAATGGCTCACTAACTCACTCGCTTGCCCGAGTGAAAGCCTTTGTTGAGCCGTTGCTGGAAACGTCGTTGAAAGGTACTGCGGAGGTTCCTCCACGGCTGTTGGCTGCTATGCGGCACGTTTTGCTCGCCCCGGGCAAACGGCTTCGCCCTGCCCTTGTGCTTTGGGCTGCTGATGCCTGCACCCGCAGCGTTGACCGCACAGACGCAGGCAGTCGCAGCCGCTGGGAAAAAGCTGGTGCCGCTGCCATTGCGGTGGAAATGATTCACGCTTATTCACTTGTCCACGACGACCTACCGGCGATGGACGACGACGATTTGCGTCGCGGTTTGCCCACCTGCCACCGGGCTTTTGATGAAGCAACGGCCATTCTCTGTGGCGATGCCTTGCAAGCTCTGGCATTTGAAATACTAGCCAGCCAGATGGCCCCGGCAATAGCGGCGCGGGGCTGCCTTGTGCTAGCGCAGGCGGCTGGCGCCGAAGCGCTCGTGGGCGGCCAATCAGACGATCTCTCTTTAGAACGCGGTTGGGTTGCCGACTTATCAACTGCCTCCACCGAGGCACAGACTTGCTGGCTGGAGCGCGTTCATCGCCGCAAAACAGGTGCTTTATTTCTAGCGGCACTCAAGCTCGGTGGCTTGTCGGTAGGGGCTAGCGCCGAACAACTCTTGCAACTGGAGGCGTATGGCCGTGCCTTTGGTTTAGCTTTTCAAATCGCCGATGATCTGCTCGACGCCGAAGGCACCGAGGCATCTGTTGGCAAGCGGGTTGGCAAGGATGTTGAGCGCGGCAAGCTGACATTCCCGGCTGTTGTTGGCCTTAAGGCAAGTCGTTCCCGGGGCGAAGCACTTGTCCGGGAGGCCGTTGAAGCCCTCTCCGGAATGGGAGAATCAGCCGGAGAACTCACCCGTCTGGCACAATGGATCATCGCGCGAGACCATTAGATCGGGCTGATTAGGAACACTGCAAGCTATGGCCGATATTCTTCCCACCATCATGTCTCCCCGCGATCTGCAGGGGCTATCCATTGACCAGCTTGAGCAACTGGCAGCCGAGATGCGTCGTGCCCTCTGCGAAGTGGCTGCGACCCGCACTGCACATTTTGCTTCAAACCTCGGTGTTGTGGAACTTTGCCTTGCGTTGCATCGCGTCTTTGATTTCAGCCGCGACCGTCTGATTTGGGATACCGGTCACCAGATTTATCCACACAAACTGATCACGGGTCGCTTTGGCCGCTTTGGCACGATGCGGACCAAAGGAGGGTTGATGGGGTTTCCCAACCCCGATGAGAGTCCCTACGACCTGTTTATGACTGGCCACGCCGGGTCAAGTATTTCAACGGCTCTTGGGCTGGCCAGCGGCGACGGTCTCTGCGGCCGTTTGGATCGCTACACCGTGGCGGTGATTGGAGACGGAGCTCTACCGTCCGGCATTGTTTTTGAGGCACTCAATAACGCGGGTTTTTTAAAGAAGCGTCTGTTGGTGATCCTCAACGACAATAAGATGTCGATTTGCCCGCGCGTAGGCGCTCTGGCCGAATATCTCGACGTGATTCGGACAAACCCTTGGTATCGCGGCATCAAGCAGCAGGCTGGTGGATTGATCAAGGGCGTGCCGATGGTCGGCGAGTCAATGGAGCGAATGCTCCTCAACTTTAAAGACTCGCTCAAGGCAACACTCCACGGTGGCATGCTCTTTGAGGCAATGGGGGTTCGCTATTTTGGCCCCGTTGAGGGGCATTCTCTGCCAAACCTCATGCGTTACTTGGAGCTCGTAAAAGACGAGCCGGGGCCGGTGTTGCTGCACGTGCTCACCGAAAAGGGACACGGCTTTAAGCCAGCTGAAGCCGATCCTGTTTTTTTTCATACCCCTGCACCATTTGAATGCGATGACGACGACTGCATCATCTCCATTAAGAAGTCGTCTGCACGGGGCTATACCGACGTTGCCAGCACGGCCATCGCCAGCTGCCTGCGGCGCGACCAGCGCGTGACGGTTCTGACGGCAGCTATGTGCCAAGGCAACAAATTAGAGCAAGTGCGAGAGGAATTTCCCGATCGTTTCTTCGATGTAGGCATCTGTGAATCACACGCGGTGGCGTTTGCTGCCGGGCAGGCAAAAGTGGGTTGTCGGCCAATTGTTGATATCTACAGCACGTTTCTGCAGCGATCGTTCGATCAGATCTTTCAGGAGGTCTGCCTGCAAAACCTGCCCATTGTTTTCATGCTTGATCGGGCAGGTCTGACGGGCCCTGATGGTCCCACGCACCACGGCGCATTTGATTTGGGCTACATGCGACTGTTTCCCAACATGGTCGTTTTGGCACCGGGTGATGAGCACGACCTCGTGGCGATGCTCGACTGGGCCATGCAGCATAATGGACCAGTCGCCATCCGTTATCCAAAGGCGTTGGCCGAACAGCAAGGAGGTTCACGTGCTGCGATCGAACTGGGCCAGGCAGAGGTGTTTACCGACGGGAGCGATGGACTGATCATTGCCTGTGGCACGTTGCTTGGGGTGTCGCTGGCTGCTGCCGCGCAACTGCGTGAGGTGGGGCTTGACGTGGGCGTGATCAATGCCCGATTTGTTAAGCCGCTCGGCACACAACTGTTGTTCGAGAAGATCGAGGCAGCACCGTGGGTGGTCACCGTCGAAGAAAACGTCTTGTCAACCGGCTTTGGTAGTGCTGTCTTGGAGGCTATCAATGAGGCGCGATTGTCGACCGGCACAATTGTGCGACTGGGGTTGCCTGATCGTTTTGTCGAGCATGGTGAGCGGGGTGAACTGCTTGCCGATCTAGGGCTAGATGCGGCAGGCATCGCGTTAACCTGTCTCCGGCTGGCCGGTCGCGATCCACAACCGGCTGATCCCGTCGAACCTGCGGCAACTCACCGCTAGCCTTTTCTTGCGTGCGTGGCTCGTCCATGAAAAATTCCTCTCGTCTCCTTTCGCAGCACCCTGCCCCTGTATCGCTGCGTGTGGTCATCGTTGGTCCGAGTGGCTTGACCAATGTGGAAAAAGAATCACAACGGATGGCATTGCTCCTTGCGGAGCGAGGCTATGACGTTTCTTGCCGGCTAGGTTTTTCTGGCAAAGGGGAATTGGTCCAATCCGATCTAGTTATTGTTCTTGGAGGGGATGGTTCCATCCTGCGCACGGCACGGTGGATGGGCTACAGTCAGACCCCTGTTCTCGGCGTGAATCTTGGCAGGCTCGGCTTTCTTGCAGGTTGCTCCCAAGAAGAGGTGCCTGAAGTCTTTGACGAGATCGCTGCCGGACGTTTTCACTTGGTCGATCATCTTATGTTTGAGTGCGAAGTGTTTCGCGCTGGGCAGTCGATCCATCACGAATTGGGTCTCAACGAGACATCGATTGTCGCCGGACAACCGTTCTCAATGATCGAGATCGGCCTCCATGTTGATGGCAAACTGGCCACAACCTACCGCGGTGACGGGCTCATTGTGAGCACACCGGTTGGGTCAACCGCCTACAATCTTTCCGCCGGCGGCCCGATTGTGCGCAAAGACTTAGACGCCTTTATCTTCACGCCGCTGAACCCGCATACGCTCACCAATCGCACCGTTATTGATTCGGCCGCCCGAGAATACGAACTGCTGATTGCACATCCCAACCAGGGATCCGCTTGTGTTGTCGACGGACAGGTTGTGACTGCTCTTCTCGCTGGTGACCGCGTGCTGGTGCGTCGCGCAGCGTCACGTTTTTCACTCATCGAGACGCGACACCATGGTTATTACCGCACTTTGCGGGACAAACTGGCGTGGGGGGGCGTTTTGGGAAGCACCGCTTTGCAGGCCAGAGACGAACAATCGCAATGATGGCACCACAATTGTTGCAGCATCTCCCAGCCGACGCGCACTGGAGTCCGCGTTACAAGAGAACAGCCTGGATGACACTCGGCCCGGTGCTGGTTGTGGGATTGCTTGTGCCGGTATCGGCTGCAGAGCCGGTCTTCAAGCAGTTGGAGGCGCCAGCAACCGATCAGCCAGTGCAGTTGGAGTATCACTTTCGCAGCGGCGAGCGCATCAACACGGAGGTGGCGCATCGCGCTCTCACCGAGACAACAATTGGCGGCACCACACAGTCGACGGATACAGCCACCGACTCGACGAAGACATGGCTAGTCGTGTCAGTCGATTCTGAGGGGCGGGCGACGCTCGAACACTCCGTCGATGGCGTTACGATGACTTCTCGCACCAGTGACCGCGGACAGGTGCGGTGGAGCAGTCGCGACAACCAGCCGCCCCCGCCGGGCTACGAGGGTGTCAAACAAAGTCTGGGAGTGCCGCTTGCAAGACTGGTTGTCGACCGTACCGGCCGTGTCATCGAGCGACAGGATCTTCGACCGAGCCCACCCTCGAACACCGGCGACCTCGTAGTTGTGCCATTACCTGACGAAGCGGTGGTTGTGGGGGCTGAATGGACCGTGCCGCAGGAGGTGGTGGTAGAGGTGCCAAATGGGCCGCGGAAGGCTGTGCGCACGCGACTGCGATACCAACTCGAAGGCGTGCACGACGGCATTGCCACAATTTGTGTCGATACAACAGTGCTGACGCCGCTCGATGATCCACGATTGGAGGCGCGTCTGCTCGAACGGATCTGGGATGGAACGATTATCTTTGACATTGCCCGTGGCCGCGTGATCCGACGCACGACAGGGATTGATCGTCGGGTAGTCGGCTTCAGCGGGCCAGAATCGAGCCTGCGATACAAGGCGAGTCTTGAAGAACGGCTGATCGAGCAGCCGTGATCGGCCAGGCTGAGACGGTTTTTACCCTGCCCGCAGCACGTCTTCCACGCGGCGAATCGCCTCTTCCACATCCCATTTTGAGTTGGCGATCACAATCTGTGATCGCTGGGAAACCCAATCCCCGACCGTCTTTTGCGCTGAGATCACGGTTGAATGGCTACGACGACCAAAGTAGGAACCGATCTCCGTGAGTGCTGAGGGAGTGTGCTTGCGGGCGAGATACATCGCCAGCATGCGTGGATGGTTGACTGTTTTTGCACGGCGCGATGATTGCAGGCTCCCAGAATCAATCCCAAAAGTATCGCACACGGCTCGTTCAATGTCTGCCAGTCGCACGCTGCGGGTATTTGATCGGACGAGGTCAGAAAGTGACTCTTCGGCCATGGCAGAAGTGATTGGAAGTCCGAGCATGTGACTTGTTGCTTCCAGCCGGTTGACGGCTCCCGCGAGTTCGCGTGCATGGCGAGTCATACGAGTGGCAATGAAATGAACGACATCGTCTGGAATCAACAGTCCACGCCGAATCGCAATGGCCGCAACAATGCCTCGACGCACTTCGTAGTCGGCAGGCAAAATTCTGGCATGCATTCCCCCTTTCAAACGTGTGACAAGGTCGGGCCCCAGTCCGTCAAGGGCCTCGCTTTCACAGTCGCAGGCAAAGACCATCTGCTTTCCATGCCTGTGGAGTGCGTCGACGGTGTGCTGCAGTTCCATGATGGTAGCGCGCTTGCCGACAAAAAATTGAATGTCATCAATGACAAGCAAGTCGGTGCTGCGGCAGGTGCGACGAAATCCCGGCAAACCACTGCCATGCAAGGCCTGTAAAAAACTGGTCGTGAACTGTTCTGCAGACAAAAAGAGCACCGAAATTCCGGGATGCATTTGTCGAATGTGCGCACACATAGCCTCGATTAGATGGGTCTTCCCAACACCGCTGGCACCGTGCAGGAGCAGCGGTGAAATCTCGCCGGGCCTCGCACACGCCAGTTCAACCGCTGCAAATGCCATGCGGTTGCTCGGCCCGACAACAAAAGCATCGAGACCCGGGACAATTCTTTTGCCGATTATTCCAGTCCCTGTAACGGGCTGCGCAGCGATACCGGTGGGAATATTTTTGGCAGCCGTCTGCTGCGGCGACTTTTTGCCAATTTTATTTTTTGCGGGAGCAATGCTGGCTCCACCGCTGGGTTCAGTCGACGGAACGAGCCCAGTGGCTTGCAAGGGCAATGGAGTCACTGTCTGCCAGACAACGCGAACCACTCGTCCGCAGGCCTCTTGGGCGGCGGCCTCAAAGTCGGCACGAAATGTTTTTCGCAGCCACTCGTGACCGGCGGCACTACCAATCCCAACGAGGAGGCAGTCTTCATCAGCCTGGCCATTGCGTGTGACTGTATCGAGGAGTTCTGGCGAAACTTCTGCCAGTATCAAAGAGAGTCGCACAACGGAAATCGTCGCCGAATCGCCAAACCAAACCCCATACCGTTCCGTGCCGATTCGCTTCTGAAACGCTTGGCTCACACGCTCGACAATCGTCGCATTGCGGTCTGTGTCGCCGTGGCCGTCGTGCTGCAGTCCAGAAAGCTGCGGCGCATTCGATTTTGGAGCATGAGGAGCAGTTGTATTCATTACCCGCCCACGTAACGGATCACGAAACGATGCTTCAGTTACGCCAATCGCTTTTGCCATGGAACGTCCTGCACCAGGCACCCGCCCGCTGTTGCACAGATTTCCCCACATCCATCCGTAGATCGAGTTCTAAAACCTGAGGTGCGCGAGTATAGGGGTGCTTGCACTGCTGTCAAACCATGCCAGCACTCTGTGCGAAAGAGAGCCAATCAGCACGTCTTCGACTCACAAAACTGGCAAAGAACCATGCCCGAAATATAAATTAAAAAATCCTTTATTGGGTCGGGCTCACGGTGAATAACTTGTGGAAAACACGTTAACAGGAATATTTTTGGGCGGTGCCCCACGGTAACTGGGAATTCTTCTATACTTTTGCCCGATTGTCTTGGCGACGGTTGGAATCGGTTTATTTTGGCGCAAGTTTCTCGAAATCTTTTGGCGAATACTACGGCACTTGGCAATAGAATCGTCAACATAAGGCAAGAGTAGTTTGATAGAAAATTATTCTGCATTCGTATTCAAGATAAAACGAGTTGCCATACCGGCTCTCATCGGCATGGCCGTGCTAGGTTCCCCGTGCGAAGTTCAACTGCGAAGTGCAACTGCAGATGAGGAAAAAAAACCAATCGATGCCCTGCCTTTTCAGCCGGGCGAGATCTCCATCGGTGAACCGCTGCACCTTCCGCTCAAGACAGGGGCAACCACGGCCAAGGAATCTGCGCCACGGCGGTTGACGGTTCCGGAAAAAGATCCTGGCAACGCCGATACCATACGGAATGATCTTGCGAGCGGGAGTGGGTGGCTTGGTATTACAGTCGACGATTCACTCATCATTGGCCGCTTGGTTATTGTTGAAATAGCCGAAAAAAGCCCGGCCTTAGCCGCAGGCATCACGCTGCAGGATGTGTTATTGGCTATCGATGGCACTACGCTTAGCAGTTCTGATCAACTGGCAGCAGCTTTGGCGGCAATTGTTCCCGGTAAACCTGTGAAGGTGTCTGTGGGGCGAAAGGACCGGATTGACGAGGTGATCATAACGGCGATAGCCCGTCCCCAAGAGGCGATAGCGCGCGATTGGCAGGCGGTCAGTCAGGTACAGACGGCCACTTCCAGCAATGCCGCACGAGCGACCACATCCCTTCCCGCGCCCGCGCTCCTGGAATCAGTTGCCCCAGCGTCAGACACACCAAAGGCCACGCCGCTTGGGCGGACGGCCCTTGGCGTGCGTACCATTCCGGTCGATTTAAATGCGCAGGCCCGTTTTCATCTTTCTCAGCCCGCCGGTGCCCTTGTTATCGGGGTTGTGCAGAACCTTCCCGCATCCAAGGCGGGCGTGCCACCGGGCAGCGTGATTGTCGCGATAGATAGCCAACCGGTTCGTTCCCCAAAGGAGTTGACTCAATTGGTGGCCAATGGCCGAATCGATACACCAGTTACGCTGCAGTATGTCATGCCTGGAGGAGAAGCGCGCGAGGCAAAGGTGTCGCTCCAGTCGCTTGAAGTTCCACTGGAACGCGTCTTAGTTGGTGAAGCATTCTCGCAGCCCACAGCAGAGGGAGGCGCTGTGGGCCGTATCGCACAGAAGCAGAGATTGGGTGATGTCGGTGCGGCAGCCGAGGAAATTTCCCCACAGCCACCAGCGCAATCGCTGGCAGAGGAAGTTCAGGTGCTCAGAAAGCAGATTGATTTTCTGGAACGCAAGTTGCAGCGCATCGAGACCGATCTGCAACGCTGATTGAATGAAAAAATGGTGCACCCGTGCCACACTAGAAGCACTAGGACTCGAGGCTCAAGGCTCGCGGCGACTGATGTTCCCCTGCCAGGTCGATTTTTAGTTTGAATCGTGATAACTCTGCCTCCAGTGACACGCCACTCGGTCCGGGCAGGGCTGCGGCTTTCTTTCCTGCGCGCGAAGGCTCTTTTCGTAATCGCTGATCGCCGCTGCGACGTCCTCCGGCAGTGGCCCACGCTTCGGCCTCATCGGAGAGGTGCACGAGCAATCGCTCCAAGCCCGCACGGTGCCACTCAATGCCGCGGCGATCGAGTTCGGCTGGAATGCTGATGGCACGACTGACAACGCCCCGCGCTCGCGACCAAGGCTTCGGAATGGCAAAGCGATCCCACGTGCCCAGTCGCCAGGGGCGTTGGTAGCCGATCCCCATTGCCACGATTGGGATGCCCAGCGTGCTCGCCAAGAAGATACAACCTGCTGCTAGTGTGCGCCTTGGTCCGCGCGGGCCATCAGGAGTGATCGTGAGATTTTCCTTCTCAGCGCGACTGCTCAGCAATCGCAGCGCGATCGAACCGCCCTTGAATGTGCTACCGCGCACCACGCCATAGCCCATCATGCGGGCAACTCGATCGAGAATATTTGCATCATCATGACGCGACAGCAGCATCGCGATATTTGCATGACCCCGCAGAAAGAGAGGCAGCAGGATATTTTCGTGCCAAAATAGATAGATTTTTGTACCGCGATAGTCGGGGTGCACAGGATCAACCGTGGGGTCACCAAAGTCGACGCGGCATTCGAGGGTGTGCATCCACTGCCGAATGCACGCCGTTGAAAGGAGTGACCAAGCTCCAATGGCAAGCGAAGACTTCAATTTCACAAACTCAATCCCTTCCCTGGGCTACATGTGTAGGCAGGCAGCCCATCAGGCGTTCTGCCACGTTCCTTCGAATACCTCTTCAGCAGGACCGGTCATAAAAACGGTTCCCGCTTCGTCCCACTCCAGATGCAATACTCCTCCGGGCACTTCAGCAGCAACCCGGCGGCCCGTGCGGCCACTGAGCGCACCAGCTACGCAAACGGCCGATGCACCGGTGCCGCAGGCCTGCGTGATGCCACTGCCCCGCTCCCACGTGCGCATCCGCACGTGCTCCTGCGAGAGCACTTCAACAAAGTGCACGTTGACTCGCTTGGGAAAGATGGCATGCGTTTCAATTTTCGGACCGATGATTTCTAGTGGAACGCGAGCAGTGTCTTTACAAAAAAAGATAACGTGCGGATTTCCCATCGATACGCATGTCATTCGCGGGTCGAGGCCTACGGCTTGCCACCACGGCTCAGCCTGTCCAACTGCCGGACAGATGGCATCCACAACCTGTTCGGCTGCTGCCCCTGCGTTTGGGATGCAGACAGGAATATCAGCGGCTCGCAGAAGTGGTTGCCCCATATCGACCCGCACCATCGAACTGCGATTGCTGCTGCGAGTGACAACAAGCGAGAGTACGCCACGACCGGTCTCAATCGTGATTGGCCCCTCGGGCGCATGGCCACGCGCTACTACCAAGTGCGCAACACAGCGCACGCCATTGCCACACATTTCAGCCTCACTACCGTCGGCGTTAAACATGCGCATGCGGGCTGCGGCAACCTTCGAAGGCAGCACAAGCACGAGGCCATCTCCGCCAATTCCCCGGTGTCGATCGGAAATCTGCGTTGCGAGTGTTTGCGGATCAGTTGGGACTCGTTCCGTAAAGCAGTCGATGTAAACGTAATCGTTTCCGGCTCCATGCATCTTCACAAAGAGTGTTGGTTGGTTGTGTGTCATGCAGTGTTTGTTGTTTGGTCTGCGCTCTTCAGCGTCGGCTTTCGTGCTGCGATTCTTTTCGTAGAACTGCAGTTTGTGGACTCTCTGGGTTGCGTCTCTGCGACTGCAGTTTTTGAATGGCGGCCGAGAGCGTGGGGAAGACCTCGCTATTCATCTCTGGATTGGAAATCGTACCATCCACATGAATAAGCATAAACTGACCGCTCGCCCCACCCAGCACGCGTTTCATAACAGGCAACTGTGTTTCCGAGTCGCCCATGATGGACCGAAAGGTCATGTGCAGATTAGAATCAAAATCGACTTCGCCATTGCCAACAAGACTGATGGCATCGCCGGAGAGCTCAATATTGTCGAGATAAGCGTGCGGCCCCTCAATGCGGAAGTCAACAAGGCTCGAGCCGAATGCATTGCGATCAGGCGACTTGATGCGCAGCATCTTGAGCAAAGATACGACGACGGGTAGTTCGTAGATGTCTGCCTCACGCAGACGCACCTGCCCGCGCCCGACGAGCGAATGTGTGCCCGAGCGAGAGCCGCTCACTTCGAGTGCACCAAAAACTTTTCCTCGATACGCATGAGCATGTGGTGAGCTGGCAACGGGTTCAACCGCGTCGCAAGCCATGCGTTCGAGATCCGCGTTGTCGAGCGATGCGGCCACTGCAAAGGCCCCGCTTTCTCCCGACGTGACACTGCCGTCAACAAGGAGTGTGCCGTTCGCTAGGCGTGCCGCTAGCCTACGTGGTCGGCCCTGATCGTCCTTGGCTACAGCTGTCATACCAAATCGTACACCTGTGGCATCCATTGCGAGCGGCCCATGCACAGCGGTCACCTGAATGCCATGCCACATGGCGCTGTCGAGCGATAGCTCACCAGATGCCAGCCAAGACCGACCGTCGCTCTGTCCCTTTAGTCGTATTCCCCCATGCACATGTTCCAATGCAAGACCGACGTCCATTGCCCCCTGCTCCATGTCGAGTTGAATATCCCATGCAGCTGCAGGTGGTCCGGGAGTCACCTCAGCGGATCCCTTTTCGACAATGCTACGAACGGCGGCTGTTGAATAGATGTCGAGAGAGCCGGCCAAGGACAGCAGGCCTCTGGGTCGCAGTGGATTAATGGCCCGCTGCAGGCCTTCGGGGAGGGCTCGAATCACATCGTGATCGGCGCGAAAGCGATCGGCTGAGAGTCGTTCAAAAGATACATGCCAACCGCCGTCGGCGGAGAATCGGCAAGTGCCTTCTGTGGAAACGGTCGTGCGGGCGTGCACGCCGTGAATGCCCTCAAATCGTAGCAGCCCGTTTTTCCAGACCAATCGGCCGCCGAGTCGTTCGAGTCGGTAGGGAAACCAGGCGGGCTCGATAGAGACGGTGTCTGATTGCGGTGTTGCTTCAAGTTCAACATCAGTCAACCGGTTCTTGACCTGATGGCGAATAGTCGCCAGAAACTCGGCATTACCCCGTGGGTCGAGGCCATCCCAGATGCGTCGCATGCCACGCGGCAATGCGTTGCACAGTTCGCGTTCGAGGACGACCCCCGAGCCCACCAAATGCAGCACGAGTTCCCCGTCGTCGACCCCTTTGGGTACAAGCGATCCGGTACAGCGGACAATGCCGGTGTCGTTTGATCCGCTGACGTCCTTGATCGACCAAAGCCCACGATCCATGCGAATGGTACCGGAGACATTTGAGAGTGGATAGGGAAAGCCCGCATAGGACAGGCTGCACTGCGTGAGTTGAATGCCTAGTGAATTGGCATGGCCGGCAGGCAAATCGAGTGCTCGTTCGTGGCGAAAGACAAAGTCAAAGGTACCCGCTGCATGTAGAGTGCGCACAATGTCGGCACTGTGTGCTGGCATGGCGGCCAACAGGCTATCGTCGATGCGCATGTTGTCGCCGCGCACTTCGACAAATCCGATCGTGCCCTTGGGCTCTGTTTGCAACGTTCCCTCCACGTGCACGGGATGACTGCCGGCCTGGCCAGTGAGGTGGATGGAGAGTGCACGACCATTGAGGACAACCGTGCCGACGGTTCGATCAAGCCGATATGGAAACCGATAGTGAGTCAGCGAAACATTACGGCAGCGCAGCGAAACTTTGGGATCGAGCAAACCATTTCTGCGGACCACATGTGCCCGCAGGTCAACTTCACCGGCTGGCAAGAGCTTGCGCCACTGGTCGGCAAAAGCTTGCGGCAGAAAGCCTTCCCAGTGGCGTCCCACGATTAACCTTTCGGCCTCAACAAGCAGTTCGAAATCCGACTCTCGCGACCATCCCTCTAGTCGACCGGAGCCGCGTAAAAGTGTTGAGCCCGCGTGTGCTTCGAGGCTCTCAAATTGCAGGCCGCTGCGGTCAGCCTTGAAGGCTGTTGAGACATCGCCCATAGCAAACGGCAGTGACTTGTGTTCAAAGCGTCCAGACTCCAGTCGTCCGGAGACGCTAAACATCGCCTGCTCGAGGGCAAGGAGTGTGCCGTTTGTTTGCCACTCCAGATCGATGTGCCCCCTCATTCCTCCGAGCCAATTGAGCTGTCCGTCGTGGTTACCCACAGTGGCGGCCGCGGGTAGCATCGCGATCAGTCGCGGTGAAAGATCGAGTGACTCAACCCCACCGCTGAGCTCAAAGGTTCCAGCTGTCGGCGAGATCCTGCCTTGAAAGCTTGCCCGCTCGAATAGATCACCAGTGATGCTGCCGCGGACCAAGGCCCAAGCTGTTCCCGCTGGATCGCCGGCAGTGGGCTGCACGTCGATGCCAATTTGGCGCATAGTGGTGCGCGTTCGCTGAGTTGTGTCGTCCACCAACACGGTTGCGTCTTCGACCGACAGCGGTATGATCGCAGCGGCAACACGCTTTTTAAAAAGTTTGCTAACGTTCCACTCACCGTCTGTTTGCAGTACAGCATGCACAATAGGCCTGCATAACCGCACGGAAGTGATGTGGGGTGCTGCGGTTGCCAGTTGAGCCAAGTTTGTGTTGCAGGCTAGGCGGATCTCATCGATCCAGAGGATCTGCCGCCACTGCTGTGGCATGCCAGGATCGATGAGCGAGACACCCCGCACAATAATCCCCTCACCCTCGACTAGGCTGGCTCCCTGCACCTGAACAACAAAAGCAGGAAACTCCTGAGCAAGCCGTGCCTCGACACGGATTCGCACCTGCTCCCCGATACGGTTGGAGCCAATCGCGACAGCCGCTAATACACCAGCCACCGCAAAGGGGACCATCCAACGCACAAATAACCAAAGTGTGTCAGCAAGTGATTTCACGGGATCAACCAGCGAGGAATCCTGCGCGCACGACGGTGCCAAAATTGGTGCACAGGCCGTCGTTGCCTCCACAGGGGTGGGACAGTACGCTGCCGCATGGCAAAGGGTCAAGACGCTCGCCAAGCCCCTCCGAACAGCCAGAAACATGTACCTTTCGCAGATTGCCAGCAATTGCTATAGTCGTGCCTCTTCTACAGATCTATGCGGAGGGGTCAGTGGGTTTACTCGACTGATGCACCTTCTCTTGCCTCTTCTCATGCACCTTCTCATTGAAACGGAATGAAAAAATATGATGCCAACGCATCCAGCAGGCGACCGGAACGAATCGCAGCGCACCCCTCATGCGCAGCGGCTGTTATGGGCTGGTTTCATGGCGATCCTTGCCGCCGGAGTGGGCTTTTCAATCCGGGCTGGCATTCTCGGTCAGTGGGCCGAGCAGTATGGATTCACGCAGACTGAACTCGGCACGATCACCGGAGGCGGTCTCACCGGCTTCGGCATCATCATTCTGCTTTCAAGCTTGATTGCCGATCGAATTGGTTTTGGTCCACTGATGTTCCTCGCATTCCTCATGCACTTGGTGTCGGCAGCTCTCACGCTTGGAACGGGTGCCGCCTACGCCGCTGGCGGTAAGCCATTGGCCTTTCAATGTCTTTTTTGGGGCATGTTTCTCTTTGCAATAGGCAACGGCATTGCGGAAGCAGTCGTCAATCCTCTCGTCGCAACGCTGTTCCCAAAAAATAAAACGCACTACCTCAACATTCTTCATGCGGGCTGGCCGGGTGGTTTGATCATTGGTGGATTGGCGAGCTACTTCATGGCGGGTGATGCATTACAGCGGCCCGTTGCTTGGGAGATTCAGATCTCGTTGTTTCTTTTGCCAGTCGTTCTTTACGGGCTCATGATGATCGGTCAGCGATTTCCAAAATCTGAGGCAAGTACATCCGGCGTTGCCTACCGTGACATGCTCGGCGAACTGGGCCTCATTGGTGCCGCCGTCATTTGTGGACTCCTTGCACTGTTTTTCAAGAGCGACCTTGGGCTCGAGCCGATTGTGGCTGGTGGCATTGCTGCCGGGTTGCTAGTCGTCTTTGGTCTTACAACAGGCTTTCGCTTCGGACATCTGTTGCTCGCATCGCTCCTTGTGATTCATGCAATGGTCGGCTACGTGGAGCTCGGCACAGATTCTTGGATTTCCAAGATCACGGGCACAATCATGAATAGCCCTGCCAACGGGCTGCTTCTTTTTGTCTACACATCCGGACTCATGTTCATCTTGCGATTTTTTGCCGGTCCCATCGTGGAAAAGATTTCACCGCTGGGCCTCTTGGCCGTATCGGCGCTCTTTGGTGCCGCTGGCCTTACGCTGCTGGGGTATGCCGAGGGGGCGATCATGTGCATTGTGGCGGCGACTGTGTATGGCATAGGCAAGACATTTCTCTGGCCGACCATGCTGGCGGTTGTAAGCGAACAGTTCCCTAAGGGGGGCGCGATCACGATGGGTGCGGCCGGTGGTGTCGGCATGTTGGCAGCCGGACTGTTGGGGGGACCGGGCATTGGCTTTCTTCAAGATCAGAATGCATCGGCTCATTTGCAGCAGGCCAATCCGGCCGTTTTCGATCGCTACAAGGCACCAAAAGAAAACGAGTTTCTTTGGCTAAAGACAGTAGGCCTTGATGGGAAAAAAGTTGGTGTGCTCGAAGATGGTGGCAAAGAGGCAGAGCGTGCCCTTGAATTGATTGAAAAAGAGCAGAAAGAGCAGTCCAAGTCGGGAGCGATTGAAGGCCAGCAAACACTTGTGGCGTGGTGGAATGAGACAGCTCGTTCAACAGCCGAGACCGACAAGCCGCTTGTGGAGGCTGCCGGGTTGTTCGGTGGACGCGAAGCACTGAAAGCTACGGCTTTTGTACCAGCTACGATGTTTATCTGCTATCTGCTGCTGCTGGTCTGGTTTCGCATGCGTGGCGGTTATCAAGCCCGTGGCATGCAGCACTGAAGCAGGCGGAATACAAGCGCACTGAAGTAGGCTGAGTACAAGCGCACTGAAGCAGGCTGAATACAAGCGCTGTGTCTGCGATAAAAATTGATTGAGCGGCTCAATTCTCGCGAGTCACCTCAACCACCCCAGCGCTGATGATCCGCGATCGCATCCCACCGGGCAGATCGATGGCTGCTCTGCGAGGCATGGCTGAATGACGCAGGGAGGCCATGTCTGCCATGTCTGCTGCAATGCATGCCATGTCTGCTAAGGCTGCGTAGTGCCGAGCCGTCATGTCGCGACGTGGCCAGTTCTCACGCCGCCAGAGCGATACAAAGATCTCAGCCACAAGATGACGGTCAAGACTCGAGAGCGCAGCGGTTTGCAGAAGCACATTGCCACCGGCATGACGCTGCGCATAGATGTCGAGCAGATGGTCGGCGGCACTGGCGAGAGCAGCGGCCACAAGCGACGCTTGCCGCCCAAGTCGCGTCAGCGATTCGGCAGCCGCCGGATAGAAACCGGCGGCTAGTGGGGCTAGGATTTCATGGCGGAGAAAATTTCTGGCGTACCGGATGTCAGTGTTGGAATGGTCCTCGCACCAAGGCTGAGCAATCTCGACCAGATAGTGCCGTACAGTCTCACGCCGCATCTGTAGCAATGGTCGCATCAGCGCCACCCCAGCGCAGAGTTCGCGTGCCGTCGCCATCCCTCCGAGGCCAGCTAAACCGGTGCCTCGTAAGGCACGATGCAGGATTGTTTCGGCCTGGTCATCGGCCGTATGTGCTACCACAACATGCCGCGCGCCAGTCTCGTGGGCGACGTCTGCAAAGAAGGCGTAACGCAGTTCGCGAGCACGAGATTCAACCCCGTTGCTGTGCCGATCGTGATGGTCACCGAGAGGTAGATCCCGCCATAAGAATGTCAGACCTAGCCGCTGGGCAAGGCTCTCAACAAACGCTCTGTCGGCGCCTGCTTGTGTGCGCAGATCGTGTTGCGCATGAACAACGATAAGCGAAGGTTTCTTCGTCTGTGTAGAAGCGATGTCGCAGATGCCCAACAACAGCGCAACACTGTCTGCACCCCCCGAAACGCCGATGATAATCGGGGCAGACCAAAAACCTGCGGCCATGAGTTCATGCGCTAGCCCTGGCAGAAAAGCGTCGGATGTGCTGGCAGTGACTAAGCCATGCGTCTTCATACAAAATGTCTGTCAGAAAATGACTGATCACCTTTGGCTACGGCAGCCAAACATAGAGTGTTGCAGCTCGGCACGAGAAGAAAAGTGTACCCGTTTTGTCGAGCGCATTTCTCGTCGAGGACTTGAAGCTGTCACTGCGGTGTGAGAGATCTACCCTTCCATCGCGCCTGAAAGCCCAGGAGACGACGCAGCAGGCTGAACCACTGAATGCTTAAGAGCACGGCAATTCCCAGTGGGTGCATGACGGCACTGCCTAGGCTTTGGCCATACCGGATAGCCTCTAGAAAGCGGGGCAGCAATGAGCAGACAACTGCAAGACAGGCAACCGCAATAGCCCACTGCGGCCAGCCCTGCCAGCCAGCGAACAATCCCCAGACAACCAGCGTGAGCGGCAGGAGTTGTCCACCGAATAATAGCAACGTAAATGGGAGGATGGTGGTTGGTGAACCGATCCCTTCTGTGGCATTCTTTGCAAGGCCTTTAAGCACATCTAAGTCGCACGTGTACATCCGGCAGGTGGCGATATCGCTGGCATCAAAAATATCAGTTCGGATTTTAGCGCAGCGGTAAGCACGCGGCAACTTTATTCCGTCGTGCAGGGACGCACGAATGCCGGCGTGACCACCAGCCTGCAGGTAGGCATCGCGATGTGTAATGAACAACTGACCGCAGCCCGCGGCCATGCTGGGGGAATTATGGCGGCGGCTTTGTGCCAGTGGCAGGAACCCAAGCAAAACAAAGTGGATCAAGGGCAGCAGCAGCCAGTCCCCAAACGAGCTTGTCAATTGGAGTGGAAATCCGCTGACAAGACCTGCCTTTGACTGCTCCAAAAACGCCAGACTGCGGGCGATGGCGTCTGGCTTCAGGAGCACATCCGCATCGATAAAAACCCATGTGTTGTGTCGTGCAGCGGCGGCAAGTTGCGCACAGGCGTGTTGCTTGCCGCACCAACCCGGAACAAGCATTTTACCAGGCAGCAGACGCACGCGCGCGTCTTGGTTTGCCAGTTGAGAAACGATCGCAGTTGTAGCGTCCTGGCTGTTGTCGTCGAGCACAATGAGTTCGAGTTCAACGCTCTCGCTGGCAAGAATAGCGCGAGCCATGCGTTCGATTCCGATTGCTTCATTGCGCGCCGGTACGAGCACGGAAACCTGGGGCAGCGGTGCACTGGATGGTGGCTGTGGGGCACGCACAAAAAGGCGCAGATTCACGATTGTAAGCAGAGTGGGAATGGCCGCCAGCACCAGCGCAAGTCCAGAGAGCATGCCAATCAACAGGTTCATGGCTGCGTTCCAGCAGCGGATTGCTCGCCACCGTGTGAGGCATCAAACCGCTCACCACGTCTCCAGGCACCGATACGGCGAATGAAATCATAGACACCGCCAACACCGGCACGACCTGAGAGGACTGTAGTAAACGCTTGTGGGTCCCGGCGCTTGGCTGCCGCAGCAAGACGATCCTGGGTTGCTTCAAGAGCATCAGCCAGCACCCGATTCCATTCCTTCGCATCGCGGTGTGGAGCATCGGCAATGCGTAGAGCCTCTCCGAACGCGACCAACACTTCCGGCGAACGCTCATTCCAGAAAGGGTATTCGATCACACACGGCACGACGAGTCCGGCAGACGCTCGTTCTACGGCGTGTCCAACGCCGGGCCGAATGTGTATGGGCCGTGCGCGTGGATCACAGAATTCACCTTGAGAAGTGATCCAGAAAACGACGTCGTTACGGCTATTTGCAGCGTGTGCCATTCGGAGAAAGCGTGCTGCACCGGCCCAGGTATTTGGCTCGATGCCAATAAAACCGATTTGTTGCAAAAATTTATATTTACTGAGTGCCTTGGCGTCGATCGGTCCATAGTTGAGCCGATCTGGATAGAGGTATTTACCGAGGCTCAGAAAAACCAGTGGATCCCACCAACTGGGATGGTTGGTGCAGAAAAAGACCGGTTCGTTGGCAATGTTTGGATAGTCATCCGTGCTTTGGGAGTTGCTACCCAGGCTGTTTTTTAATAATCGTACAGCGTGGAAGTGTCGGCGCATGTACCAGCGCACGTAAAACATGAACCAACCGTTGAGCGACCGTGAGAACGGTGGCAGTTCGTGTTTGAGAATTGGGGCTATTTGCCGTGTTGTAATTGTGGACATGCTGGCAAAAGAGCCCAAAAGGCGTGTCAGACAGCGCAGGGTACCGAAGGCTTAGCAGCAGAGGACTGCTCCACTATTTTGTCTTGATCGATGCAGTCGGCGGCGATCCAACCAGACATCAGCACCATCGGCATGCCGGGCCCGGGGTGGGCCGATCCGCCCGCCATGTAGAGCCCCTCGATATCGGGTGACCGGTTGGCCGGTTTAAACGCCCCCAGAAACTTTCCGTGACTGGCAAGGCCATAAATTGCACCGTTGAGTACGTGATACCGGTCGTGAATATCCTGTGGTGTGAGCGCTTTTTCAAAAACGATGTGTCGCTCAAGGTCTTTCATTCCTGCTGTTTGCTCGAGCTTATCGATGATGCGTCGTCGATAGGCAGGAAACATTTTTGACCAGTCGTGATGCGGTCGCAGATAGGGCGTATGCACCAGAACGTACAGGGCTTCGCCACCAGCAGGCGCGACATCGGGTTCAGTGATTGCCGGTGCACACACATAAGCCGTTGGATCGGCAGCTGGTTCACCGCGTCGATAGATTGCTTCAAACTCTTCGTGCGGATCGGCAGAGAAAATAAAGTTGTGGTGGAGGAGTTGCTCGTAGCGCTTGTCGAGCCCAAGATACAGGACAACTCCCGAGCAGGCTGGCTCATACTTGCGCCGATTCAAGAAGCGGCTGCGAGATGGTTCGGCAATGAGTTCACGATGAGTGCGCACACTGTCAGAATTACTGATCACAGCAGCAGCGGCGATTGTTTCGCCCTGCTCCGTCTCAATGCCCTGCACGCGACCATTCTCCACAATGATTCGTCGCACAGAAGTGCGGGTTAAGATTTCCACGCCGAGATCAATGGCTAGGTTGGCCAGTGCTCGCGGTACAGCCCCAGTGCCACCGCGAGGATACCAGACGCCTTCGCGGGCTTGCATGTGGGCAATGCCGCAAAGCACAGCCGGCGATGCGTCTGGTGCGCTGCCGACATACTGGGTGAAATGATCGAGCATTTGTGCTGCCCGCTCGTCACTGACAAAGGACCGCACTGTACCGGCCACGCTGCGACCTAATCGCATGCCCATCACATCTTTCACGATCGAAAGCGTGAGGCCGCGACGTGGATCAAACATGTCTTTCACGCCACCGACTGAGCGCCAAAAAAAGAAATCGTTTGACAGGCGATGGAGGCGTTGCGACAGTTCCATAAACCGCACATAGCCATCACCGGCCCCGCTGTCCGGAGCGTAGGCATCGAGCGTGGCCCGCATGCGAGCAACATCCGCGACAAGATCAAGCGTTGAGCCATCAGTGAAAAAACTCCGCCACTGTGGATCGAGAGGCACTAAATCCAGAGCACTCTCCAGCTCGCGGCCAGCTTCAGCAAAAATCCGCTTCAAAACGCCCGGAATCGTCAGGATCGTCGGTCCCATGTCAAACCGAAAGCCACACTCCGAAAGCACGGCTGCCTTGCCCCCAACCCAAGAATTTTTTTCGCAGAGCGTAACAGCATAGCCGCGGGCCGCAAGCGTGCAGGCCGCAGCGAGTCCACCTAGGCCGCCGCCAATCACCACCACACGGTTTTTATTCACACTACCGTTTTTGAGCTGGGGTTTTTTAGTCACCATCGTTGCCGGGCATCCTTAAGCACATCAGATACAAATTCTGCGAGTGATTCGCATGCAAGAGAGGGTGTGTGCTGTTTGTTTAAAAAAGCATTTGTGTGCGGAGACTGTTTGGGACTTCGGGCCGTGTTGTGGGAATGCAAGAAGGTATGACAAGAGTCAGATGACCCCCGCTGCTTCATCCTTACGAATCACTTGGGCAGGCAATTGCGACTCGTAAGCACGGCTTGTGGGATTCTTCTGCGGTGAATCGATTCCAAGATCCTCAAGGAGCAGTTGCGAGGTGATGCGTGCCGAGGAGTAGATCACCGGCAGGCCGCTGCCGGGATGTGTGCCGCCACCGACAAGATAGGTGCGATCCAGATCCTCAAACCGATTGTGTGGTCGCCTGTGCAGCATCTGCCCAAGATTGTGCGACAGATTAAAAGTCGCCCCGCGATAGATCTCGTAGTCGGCCTGCCAATCATCTGGAGTGAGCATGCGCTCGTAGCGGATCCGATCCCGTATGCCGTCGATTCCGATGCGTTCAACTTGGTCAAGAGCCAGTTCACGGAAGCGAGGTGCTTCGCGCCGCCAATCGACGTTTGGATGACGATGCGTGACCGGAATGAGCAGGTAGAGGGTGCTCATGTTTTTTGGCGCAAGCGTCGGGTCGGTGACGCAAGCATTTTGCACGTACATTGATGGATCACTGCCAAGAATATGCCGCGTCTCGATATCGGCTAGATTTTCCCGATAATTCTTGGAGAGATAAATCGAGTGGTGGGGGATCGAGTCGTAGCGGCCATCGATGCCGAGATAAAGCATGAAAGTTGAGCAGGAAAATTGCTTGGAGGCGATGGTTCTGTCGTTCCAACGACGACGGAGTCGATCCGGAATGAGTCGGCTCATGGTCTGCGCAAAGTCGGCGTTGATGACGGTTGCATCGGCGGCATATTCGCCTTTTGACGTTCTGAGCCCCGTTACCCGCCGACCCTCAAACTGTACCGATTCAACCGGTTCTTCGTAGCGGATATCGACTCCCATCTCCTGTGCAATCCGCGCCATTGTCGCCGACACGGCTCCACAGCCACCGATCGGGTGGTAAACACCATGTTCGTATTCAAGGAACGAAAGAATCGAAAACAGGCTTGGGCAGCGAAAGGGGGACATGCCGAGATATTTTGATTGAAACGTGAAGGCCAGCCGAATCCGTTCATCGGAGAAAAATGTGCCGAGTTCAGAGTCGAGGCATTTCCATGGCTTCAGCAGCGGCATCAGTTTCAGCAAATCGGGGTTGGCAAGATCCCGCCAGCTTTCAAAAGGCTTCTCCAGGAATGGCGCGAAACGAGCAAACTTTTCGCGGGTTTGATTCATAAACCGCGTGAACGATCCACTGTCGGCGGGTGAAAGTCGTGAAACCTCGGCCTCCATTCGAGTGGGATCTGGAGTGGCTAGCAATTCGCCGCCGGCCCCAAACACCAAACGATACTGTGGATCAAGCCGCACCATCTCAATTTCTTTCCGCAGGTCGTAGCCGCAGAGAGTAAAAATCTCATCGAGCACACGCGGGTAGAGAAAAAAGGTCGGCCCAAGATCAAAGGAAAAGCCTTCCGCTGTGTAAATGGTGCTGGTACGGCCTCCCGGTACCGCGAGACGTTCTAAAATGCGAACGCGAACACCTGCACGTGCCAGCAGCATGGCACATGCTAAACCACCGGGACCAGCTCCAATAATATTAACGGTGCGAGTCATTCAAAAACTTGTACGAGACAGCGATAAAACGCGTCGCAAATTGAACTCAAAAAATCGACATCGATAGTTTAAATTCAATAACAACTGCCCCACTATAGGGCGTGTCACGCAGGGGTCAAGAAAGTACGGTCTATCCGTAAAACTTTGGTGGTTGGCAGACGGTGCAGCCAGCCTACGGCTGAGAGCTTTGGGCTTCAATACCCGTAGCCGGGCAACTGGTAAACGGTTCGCACCGGCCGATAGCCACCAAACAACCCCCTGCGATACAGCGGCACTGCAACCGGGGCATAATAAGCGGGGGCGTAATAGGCAGTCACAGGAGCAACCGCCGATGGGTAGTAGGCCGTTACGGGGCTCGGACCGTAAGCGCTTGAGCCGTAGACGGGTGGCGCGTAATACGAAGTCACAGGCACGGAAACGCCCAGCGGTTGAGCATAAACCGGTGCAGGAGCGTAGTAGCTCTTTACCTCGACGGCCGGCGAGCCATAGCCCATCATGACCGGTGGAGAGAAGGCCGTCACGGCAGCATAGTTTCCGGCCGGGGTGTAGTTGGCTACAAAAGGCTGCACAGGCTGAGCGACGATGGCACCTACTGGCACAGCGGGACGAGGTGTTTCGTAGATTACAACCTGCGCTCCAACTGGCGAAGACGCCATCCAAACGCCCATCAAGGCAACGAACACTTTGGGAACGAAAAGCACAATCTGTGCAATCGACCGGCTCTTAAACGTAGGAAGCATGATTTTCTTTCCGGGCAGCTCTTCGATCGCCACCTCAAACAAACACAGGTTTAAAACCCTCTTGTCCACTCTAGACTGCTCCATGGAGAATACGTTCGCGCTGCCCCATCCTGCAAATAGCCCGCAAAGTCTGCCATAAAAGTGGTAAAGATAGATAAGCAGGCAGGAACTCAGCTGGCTTTTTAAGGCGTATTTTACTCTCGGACTGTCATTGTCCACAGCACCCACGAGGCGACACTTGGATCAAAACGAATCTGCATCGCAGCCGCATCGACCCCAAATAGAAGACGGAGTGCACGGACAGAGCCTAAGCGTCCTGCTTCTGCTTCGCACTTTGACGGTCGTAAATGACAACGTATTGCGTTGGCTGGCGATCGGCTTAGGAAAACGTGCTGTGGCCAGTGGCGGTGTGGCGTTGGTGCTGACGTTGGGTACGGCAGGCTTTGTGCTGCCATTTATCCTGCTTGCCTGGCTCGCAGGATATCTAGCCGATCGTTATCCCAAACGCACGGTAATCATCTGGTGCAAGTTTGCCGAGATTGTGATTGCAACTGGCGCTGTGGGCACGGTTGTGTGGGGTGTTTGCTCTGGTGGCACATTTGCCAGTCTCCCAGTTGGGCTCTGGCTTTTGCTGAGCAGCTTGATTGTGATTGGCTGCCAAGCAGCGATTCTGGCCCCAAGCCTAGTCGGTTCGATTCCCGAGACCGTGCCGGCCGCCAAGCTTTCGAGCGCGAATGGCCTTTTTGCCACGGTCACGCTCGCGGCAACACTTATCGGTATGGCCGGCGGTAACTGGTTAGCCGACAGCACGCCCATTGCCAACACCGCTGCTCCGAGCGGGATTGTTGTGGGGGCTGAGGCCAACATGCAATTGATTCCTAGTTGGGTCGATGCGTTACCCACAGCCATCGTTCTTATTGGATTGGCAATCGCGGGTTGGATCGCTGCGATCTGGCTGGTGCCGCGTCCGGCTGCCGACCCACTGGCACCGCCACCTTGGAATGCGCTGACTCGCACGCGGAGCGATCTGACAGAACTTTTTCGCAGTCCAGAGTTATCTGCAGCGGCAGCGGGTATCATTTTTTTTTGGGCGCTCGGTGCGGTGGCACAACTCAACGTAGATCAGTTTGCCACTGAGGCTGGCGCAACATCACAGGGGCAAATTGTGCCGCTGCTTGTAGCGCTCTTGAGCGGCATTGGCTTGGGCAGTCTGCTCGCCGGCAAGATGTCTACGCGGGGGGTTGATTTGGGGCTCGTACCGATCGGGGCAAGCTTGATGGCAGTCGGGGCGATCTGCTTGGCCATCAGCCCAGCGGTTATTTTTATAGATGGAAGTTGCAACAACCCTGCTTGGTGGTTTGTTGTCACGTCCCTATTCATATTAGGTCTGGGGGCAGGCGCATTTGATGTGCCGCTGGAAGCCTATTTTCAAGCCCAAAGCCCGGCTGCCAAGCGGGGGTCACTCCTGGCCACGGTCAACCTCCTAGTCTTTAGTGGAATCTTTGCAGCCTCCCTGCTGTATGGCTTATTGCGAACGCCGGTCGGATCTGCCACTGCACCGCTGCTATCGGCGCGCAGTATTTTTGGCATTTTCAGCATCCTTTCAACGGCGGCTGTTGGGATTGCCGTCTACGCTGCGCCGCGGGCAACGGTCCGCATTATTATCGCGTCGATTGTAAACGTGCTCTATCGGTTTCGCATTGCAAGGGCCGACCTCATGCCGGTCGTAGGGCCAGCGGTAGTCGTCGCCAATCATCTCTCGTGGCTGGATGGATTCATCGTTGTGCTCGCTAGTCCTCG
The DNA here is from genome assembly GCA_945871035.1 of Planctomicrobium piriforme. Classification (GTDB taxonomy): domain Bacteria; phylum Planctomycetota; class Planctomycetia; order Pirellulales; family UBA1268; genus BAIKAL-G1-2R. The sequence continues at coordinate 65,492 of CAMBUD010000006.1, forward strand.
CCCAATCCGCTTGGTCGTCTACGGCCCGAACATTCAGGGTCGATTCCTGCAGATGCTGGCTAAGCAGTGGCGGTTTATTCTTTTTGAGCCGCGCACAAAATCGATTGCACAAGCATTGAAAACAATCCAAACAGGGCTGGCAAATGGTGAAGTGATTGGAATCTTCTGTGAGGGAGGCATCTCACGCACCGGTCAAATACTTGGATTTAAACGAGGGCTCGAATGGATTCTGGAACGGGTAACGGCGCCGATTGTGCCGCTCTCTATCGATGGCATGTGGGGCAGCTTGCTCTCCTTTTCGGAAGGCCGCTTTTTTACAAAGATCCCCCGTGGGTGCCGCAGGCCGATCACACTCACCTTCGGCCCTGCTCTGCCGATAGGTGCGCATCCCAATGAAGCGAGATTGGCGTTGCAGGAAATCACGACTGGAGTTGTGCGCGGTCGAATGTTGGCAAATCGATTTGTAAAAAAGGACCTTCTGTCGTGGTTCCGCCGCTTTCGCCATCAGACGCTGGCCATCACCGGTGATGGCATGGCTGCGGGTTCGCAGCGATCACTTACCGGTGCCGACCTGCTCGCAACTCGCAGACCAACGCGCACTTCTGGAGCTATCGATTCATTCCGCACAATGGCGACCCTGTCTGGATTGGAGACAGCGTATGCGGCGGTGTTGGCTGGCGTGCCGCTGGACATGTCTACCGGCCAACCGGTCAATATCGCGATACAGTTAGACGGTGCCTGTGGACCGGCCACATATTCCCAGCGATTAGAGCGCATCTGGGATTGGTGTATCGCCGGTTTTGGGATGGCACAAGTCTCGTCGCAGGGGCCGCGGCCGCCCAACGCTCCTCGAGCGTTCGCCGCCTCCTCTCCTCAGCCTCCTGTTTTGCCACGTGGTGACACCAACTCCCCTAGAATCGCTTTAGTGGTCATTGATCAGGTAAATAAAAAAGGTCTCGACTGGGCGGCGTTGGCTGCGGGGGCAGAGGCCTTCGATGGAGCCTGCCTCGTGCATCGCAAGGACCGTTTGCTCACATCCTTGGCCAGCGGCGATCCCTTGTATGTGCAGTTGGGTCTTCTCGGTGGAGCGCTGCTTGGCATTCGAGCAGTCGTGATTGATCCTCGGCTTACGGTTCAATCGCTGATCGATACCATCGTGAATGAGGGGATCACAATCTGGCTGGGCCGTCTTGATCAGGTGTCGGCGCTTGCTCGAGAACTGGTCGCAAGACCGCTGTTAAAAAATAAGTTCATCAGTGTCCTGCAGGTGGTTGTCATGCCAATCGAAGATGCTGCGACTCTTCCACAGGTGCAGATTGCTATCGCTGAATTTCGCGATGCCTGTGGGATCGAACCAGTGGTTGCTTTTGCACCGCGCGGCACGGGTGGATTGGTGGCGATGAATACGCCCCCACTGCGTTCGTTCGCCGATCACGAGCGAACGAATAAAATAGACACCTTGGGGCGAGTCAATAACGGTGTCGTCGTATGGCCTCGCGCAATTATTCGCAAGCAAATGCAACGAGAACCGCTACCATTAAGCGGAGTGCCGCAGGACGGTCTGCCGATTGTCATTGGTGCAACGCTTAGCTTGCCACTGACAACGTTCGCTTCACACGAACTCATGGCACCAGCGGCCTGCCTGCTGGAAGAGGAGTTTGAAGTCGACAAGGAAGGATTTCTTGTGCAGCATTGGAATGACACCCCCTCTGTAAGTTCGTGAACAGCGATTTTATCGGGGAAAGTGTCGATTTGTGGGTGCTACAGCCGGTCGCTCTGCAAGCTCGCCAACAGGCGTTGCGAGCGTAAATGGCTAGCAAAATATTTTTTTACCAAAGCCCGCCATGCTGGCGTGGTATACTTGTGGGGTAACGAGGTGGTAAGAGCAATTTATTTAGCTTGCCCCCTCCGCTCAACCGCGTGGTTCTCTTTGAACTGCGTCGACCGTTTCCGCTTCGTGCGGCATGCGGCTCGCTTTGGGTTGGGTGCGTACTTGGGGTCGATTGTTCTTCGGTGTTTTGCAATGCATCAAGCTTTTTCAGCTTGAAAGCAGCGACCTCGACAGGCAACGATGCGTTGACGCAAATGCATGTGCGTCTGCCCTCCGCTTACCGCGTTCGTCGCGATCGACGGAGCGTATGTATAGGGATTTGTTCGAACTTTCTTTGAGGATAGTTGGAAGGATGACGATGATGACGTTTGAAGATTTAGGACTTACCAAACCGGTGCTCCAGGCGCTGCTCGCCGAGGGATACACCGTGCCGACCCCCATTCAAGCCAAAGCCGTGCCGCATGTGTTGGCCGGTCGCGACCTATTTGGTTGTGCACAAACTGGCACCGGCAAGACGGCAGCATTTGCACTGCCGCTCATTGAGCGAATGCTGGCAAAACCTTTTCGTTCCGAGCCGCGACGTTGCCGGGTGTTGGTGCTTGCACCGACTCGGGAATTAGCTGGGCAGATTTATGAAAGCTTCCGCGCCTACGGTAAAAATGCCAATCTGAAGGCGACTGTGATTTACGGTGGCGTGAATCAGAGGCCGCAGGCTGCTGCGATGATGCTCGGTGTCGATGTGCTCGTGGCTACGCCGGGGCGATTATTAGATCTGATCAATCAGCGACTCGTCGACATTCGGAGTGTCGAATTTCTCGTGCTTGATGAAGCTGATCGCATGCTTGACATGGGATTTATTCACGATGTGCGCCGGATCGTGGCCATGCTGCCGAAAGAACGGCAGACGCTTTTCTTCTCGGCAACGCTGCCGAATGAAGTGCGTCAGCTAGCTGATTCGATGCTTCGTAATCCTCTGGAGGTGACGGCCACGCCGCAGGTCACATCAGCAGAAACGGTCGTAAACTCAGTCTTTTTTCTGCCACAAAAGCAGAAGCGTCACCTGCTCGTGCACCTTTTGAAGAACGAGGGCATGAGCCGCGTGATTGTTTTCACACGCACCAAACACGGGGCCGACAAGCTGCAGCGGGATCTTGAAAAATCTGGTGTTCGCTCCGCAGCGATTCACGGCAACAAGAGCCAAAATCATCGTGAGCGGACATTGGCCGCGTTCAAGTCTCCGAATCCGCCTGTATTGATTGCCACAGATATTGCGGCCCGTGGAATCGACGTTGATTGTGTCTCGCATGTGATCAATTTTGAGTTGCCCCATGAGCCAGAAACCTATGTTCACCGTATCGGTCGCACCGGACGGGCTGGGTTAAACGGGGAAGCGATAGCGTTTTGCGATCCTGAAGAACGTCCGCGTCTCAAGGCAATTGAAAAGTTGCTGCGAAAATCAATCCCAGTCCGCAGTGATTTGCCCGAACTACCAAAGGTCGAGTTGCTAAAAAGTGAATCGAGTGACGGAGCACGCACATCACAAGAGCATCGATCTCGGGAAGGCAACCGGCGTATTGGTGGCCCACGCCCCAACGGACGCAGCGGCAATCAACGCAGCGGCCAGCACCCGAGTGGAATTCGCCACAAGCGCACTCGCGGTGGCCATACAGGTGGTCTGCAATCACAGCGACCTGCGCGGTCGCAGGACGATGGACCCAAGCAGACTAGCGGAGCGACAGCAACCGCTTTAGCCCCGAAGCTCAAGAAGAAACATCGCCGAGC
>CAMBUD010000007.1 GCA_945871035.1 Planctomicrobium piriforme
CACGTTTGCCGTGTATAGTGACACGCTTTCAGGATGGCAATTCACCCGGAGCCCTGAGCAACATGAAGGCTGATGATTTACGCGAGGCGTATCTGGCTTTTTTTGAGTCAAAGGGCTGTGTGCGTCGCCCCAGTGATGTGCTTGTGCCACGCTGGGATCCGTCGGTGCTGTTTACACCTGCGGGTATGAACCAATTCAAAGACCACTTTCTCGGGAAATGTAAACTCGAGTTCACCCGGGCCACTACCTGCCAGAAGTGCCTCCGCACTGGTGATATCGACAACGTGGGCCGAACCGCGCGACACCACACGTTCTTTGAAATGCTCGGCAACTTCAGCTTTGGCGATTATTTCAAGCGTGAGGCCATCCTCTGGGCATGGGAATTTTTGACCAGCCACAACTGGCTAGGCATTGCACCCGAAAAACTTTCCGTCACTGTCTACGAGGATGACCACGAGGCATACACCATCTGGTCGGATGAAGTGGGTTTGCCCGCTGGAAAAATCATGCGGATGGGTGAAGATGACAACTTCTGGCCGGCTGGTGCCCCCACTCAGGGGCCCGATGGGGTTTGCGGTCCATGCAGCGAAATTTTTTATCGCATGCCAGACGGCAGTGACGTAGAAATCTGGAACCTTGTCTTTACGCAGTTTAATCGCGTGGGACCGCCTCCCGGCAATCTGCGACCACTCCCGAGTCGCAACATTGATACCGGCATGGGATTGGAACGCACCTGCGCGATGCTCCAAGGCGTTGATAGCAACTTCCACATCGATATTTTCAAACCTATCGTCGAGGCAGTGGCGGACGCCTGCGGCAGGAAATATGTGGCCGCTACCGATGATGGCCGAAGAATGCGACGAATTGCAGATCATGTGCGCGCCTGCACAATTGCGATTCATGAGAATGTTTTGCCTGGCAACAATGAGGAAAAATATGTTGTCAAGCGACTGTTGCGCCGAGCCGTTCTCGATGGAAAACAGATGGGGATGAAGGAGCCGTTTTTACACCATCTACCAACTGTGGTCGCCGAGATGATGCGCAAGCCCTATCCCGAATTAGCTAGCACGGTTGAACGCGTAGCCACCATCATCAATCGCGAAGAGGAGTCGTTTCTGTCGACAATCGACGGTGGTCTCGACCGCATTGAAAAACTGTTTACGACCATCGAACGCTCTGGGGCAGGACTGGTTGGGGGAGGCGATGCTGCGGAACTCTATACAACCTATGGATTTCCACCGGAGTTACTCGAAACGCTGGCTGCCGAAAGAAACTGCGCCTTCGATTGGAATGGGTTTCGCGAGTCGATGGAAGCCCACGGACAGCGATCAGGGGCTGGCGCCCGTGCGGAGGTTTTTACCTCGGGACCGCTCGACGCGCTCAAGAAGGCAATGGACGGTTCCGACTTCATCGGCTACCAGGCGCTTGAAACAGATGGCAAGATCGTCGGCATCATCGCTCAAGATAGGCTCTGCGAATCATTGCGAGAGATCGGCCATGCCGATGGAGTTACGGTCGTTCTGGATCGTACATCGTTTTACGGAGAAGGGGGCGGACAGGTGGGCGATACCGGCTGGCTCGTTGCGCCAGGCGTGCGATTTGAGGTTAGTGATACCAAACGGGAAGGGGCCTTCATGCTCCATGTCGGTCACTTGCGTGAAGGCACGATTGACCTCGGGCAGAACGTGTTCGCAAAAGTGGATTATTCTCGCAGGGCCGCTATTCGTCGCGCCCATTCTGCCACGCACTTGGTGCACGCCGCCCTCCAGCACTTTCTGGGCCCCCATGCCGTGCAGCAGGGCTCGAAGGTTGATGCTGATCTCCTGCGGTTTGACTTCTCACATACAAGCGCGGTGGGCTATGACGTACTCGAACAGATCGAGACCATGGTCAACGAACAGACGCTCGCTGCCCTGCCAGTGTCTGCTCAATTACTGCCTCTTGCCGAGGCACGAAACACTGGTGCCATGATGCTATTTGGTGAAAAATACCCCGATGTCGTGCGCATGGTCGAGATGGGTGATGTAAGCCGAGAGCTTTGTGGGGGAACGCACGTGTCTAGCACGGGGGAAATCGGCATGGTGCGAATCATTTCAGAGGAGAGTGTTTCGTCTGGAATCCGAAGGATTACGGCTGTAACAGGACTACGAACAGTGGAGCGACTCCGTCGACTAGAAGTTGCGCTTGCTGAATCTGCCGGGGCCCTCAAGGTGCCCGTGACGGAACTTCCCGTTCGATTAGCCGCTGTTATGAAGGAGCTTAAGGAACTTAAGAAGAGTAGAGGGCCGGCTGCTGCCGCCGGTTTTTCGGTCGATGACTTGCTTGCGGAGGCCACTGAGATTGCGGGGATAAAAATCGTTGTGGCGGATGCTGGTGGGAGCGATGCCTCTGCAATGCGGCAGTGCATCGACCAACTACGCCGGAAGGCCAGTCCTATCGCCATACTGCTGGGATCAAGCGAAGCCGACAAGGTAACGCTCGTCGCAGGGATTAGCCGTGAACTCGAGGCTCGCGGCATCTCAGCAGGCAACTGGATTAAAGAACCCGCCACAATCGTGGGCGGAAAAGGCGGCGGTCGACCCGACCTTGCTCAAGCCGGAGGCAAGTTGGTCGACAAACTCGCCGACGCGCTGGTGGTAGCACGAAAGACAATCGAAAAGTTGCTGACAAACTAATTGTCGCAGGCCGCTTCCGCATGTTGCTCAAGGTCAAGTCTGACTGCAGAAAACCGCATTCAGATCAGCTTTTCAAGGGCTTCTATGGCAGCATCGTACTCCGGCTCACTAGCAACTTCCGTAACAACTTGGGCGTACTGCACCACTCCAGCAGAGTCGAGCACAAAGACAGCGCGGGCTAAAATCTTTAGTTCATCGATAAGCACTCCCCAGTGCTTGCCAAAGTTGCGATCCATGTAGTCGCTGCCGCTGCGCATCGACTGAATACTCTCGGCGCCGCAAAAGCGATTCATGGCAAACGGTAGATCAAGACTCACCGTCAGGGCCGTAACCTTATCGCCAAGGCTAGACAACCGGTGATTGAAAGTCTTCGTTTGAATCTGACAGACGGGCGTGTCGAGCGATGGCACAACACTGATGATCGATGGTTTTCCGAGTAGATCTGCTTTACGGATAGTTTGCATACCGCCGGCTTCATAGCAAACTAATTCGAAGTCCGGAGCCGGTGAACCTACTTTTACCGGTTCTCCAACGAGCGTGAGCGGATTGCCTTTAAACGTTACTGCACCGTGCCTACCCATGCCAAAATACCTCCTTAAAAAATAATCGATTCCCTCGCAGTATTGCGGCAATTTTCTCCGCTGCAAGCCTGACCCCTTCAGGCCGGGACTCCCAATGCCCTATGAGCCGCGAAAATCCGTACGCGGACCGGACTCTCTAGACGCATTGGCAGCAGGTGTTCGGTCGGATCCCTCATCGAAACTCCTCGATGACGCTCTCAATCGGTCTTGCTTGCTTGGCCTGAGCTTCTACAATAACCCTAAAGCGTGGGGGGTCACCCACGCTTAGGCAATCCAATCGAGGGATCTTTGCACGGCTCCGCAGTAAAACATGGAGGATTTTGCAATGACACGGTCGTTAACAAACGAAGTGGTTTCCATTCAAACGTCTTTAACCCCAAAAGCGTTAAACCGAAACGCCCTTAGATGGTGGGCGGTTATCGAGCGTGGTCCCGCTTGGCTATTCGTACACCTAGAAAAACCCTCTCCTGTGTATCGTTCGTTGGCTGACCAACTATTTTCCCAAGACGCATTAGCCGACAGCGTTTGGACCCTGCTTCAAAACAGCCGTACCAGTCGCGTTGTTCTCGAGCTAGACTCAATCGGCTTGCTTGAAGATGAGCTAATCGGTGAACTATTAAAACTTGGTGAAAAGGTGCAGGGAGAAGGCGGTCTGTTTCGCATATGCGGTCTTTCCAAAACGAATCTGATGAAACTACATTCGTCTCGGGAAGCCAAAAACATGCCGCACTTTTGCAGCCGTTCGGAGGCGGTCGGCTCGCGCAATCCTGGATTACCTCGATGAGGTTTTTCGGGCGCTCGGTGCAGATGTTGGGGCTCTTTGTTCCCTGCATCGCAATCCTTCTACAGCTCAACCGGTCGATCTCTCTTGTGCAGATGCTTGTTATGCTGGTCGGGGCAGTGTGCTTGTTTTTAATTGGTCGTATTGTTGAGGGATATGCGCGACCCTAGCAGGGCTACTCTCATACCTCTTTATCTCGATCTCATTGGTGGCAACGGTGCCAGTGATAGAAATGCATCCGCTTTTATTCAAACCAATCTACCGCCGCTACATCTGGGGTGGCCGACGATTCGCTTCCGTTCTAGGCAGATCACTCCCCCCTGGAGAAGACTTTGCCGAATCGTGGGAACTCGTCGACCGAACCGATGACCAGAGCATCGTTTCAGTCGGTCCACTCGCCGGAACGACATTGGGGCAACTTGTAACCGATTTTGGTGATGCTCTTTTGGGCAAGCATGCGCCGCGCAAGTCGTTTCCACTACTCTTCAAATTTCTTGATGCTCGTCACGACCTGTCGGTGCAGGTGCATCCCGATGACGCTCGCGCTGCAACGCTCCCCAATCCGGACCGAGGCAAAACAGAGGCTTGGTATGTGATTGATGCGGCCCCAGCCAGCCGGCTTTACGCCGGCTTGCTTTCCAATGCAGAGCTTCTTCAACGGGCTTTACCAATCGGTAATAAAAAAGAGATTTTTTCGGCGGCCGTGCGGGCCGGACGCTGCGAGGAAATGCTGCACTCGTTTGAAGCACGGACTGGTGACTGCATCTTTATTCCAGCCGGCACAGTTCATGCTATCGGGTCCGGTCTACTTGTGGCCGAGATCCAACAGTCGAGCGATGTCACTTATCGGCTTCACGACTGGAACCGACTAGGATCAGATGGCCGGTTACGGCCGCTGCACATCGAGGCTGGCTTGAGTGCTGTTACCAACACCGATCCCGTTGATCCGGTGGCAGCATCTGCCACAGTCGATCCTGCTCTCAAGCGATTGGTGACCAACGACTACTTTCTCTTTGATGAGGTTTGCCCTAGTGCTTACTGGAATATAGGTGGAGACAATGCATTCCATTTTCTCGCCGTGCTTGCAGGTACAGTAACGCTTGAAGAACACTGGGAACTGCCCGCGCTCACGGCAGGGGCCTGCGTTTTACTACCAGCCTCAATCGGCAGGCAGGTTCTCCATGCAGTCACCACTAACGGCCTAGCGCCCAAGCTCTTACACGTCTCATTGCCGTAGTCGTCAGACAGGGTGCATGCATGACCCTCAAACAAATCGTGGCGATTGTGCCCTGTAGAAAGCTCGTCTGAGAAGACTTTTTTGATGCATTTTGCACGAATTCGCTCTTGGGAAATGATGGGGCGTGTCTCTACACTTGCGATCGCCTCAACCTCTATACGGTGGCATTGCTACCAGTGATTCATTCCTCATGAAAAGATCATCGAATCGCTCTATTTTTTTTCTGCTGGCTTTGTCCCCACTAGTGTGCTGCGGAGGTTGTGCGTCGCTCGGCAAGCCCGACTGGCTTGAACCAGGCCCCGCCCGCGCGCAGCAGCGAAAAGCCGTACGGTTTGATCCCTATCTCCAGGACGATATTGGGCCCTATCAGTTTCGGCTGCCGTTAATGGACGGTAGCCGACCGAGAGATTTTGCCGAGCCAGTACCAGAGGTACGGCGAGCACGGTGGTGGTCGCCGGTGCAGTAAAAAAGGCCATTGCACCCTTAACGATTATCCGCAAGCGATGTGTGTATGATAGTCACACACCGTGACCGTCAGCAGACAGGACACGAGTGCTGCTTTGTGCCACCTCTCAACCATCCGCAAAAAGTTCTCACGTGCCTCCAAAACGCTCTATGCCGATTCCAACCGGCAAATCATCACGCATCACCTCTCGCCGCAGTCCTGCAGTAAGCCCCATCGCTGCGAAACCAACCGGGGCTAGCATGCGCACAACACGGAGCAGGCATGCTCCAGACAAAGGCAGTGCGGACGGGCTTGAACGGCTACAGAAAGTGCTAGCTTCTGCGGGATTAGGCAGTCGGCGTAGCTGTGAAGAATTGATTACTACAGGACGGGTGGAAGTTGATCGCCAGATCATCACGCAACTTGGCACACGAGTTGATCCTTTAAAACAACAGATCCGTGTTGACGGGGAACGTTTGCCTAATCCTCAACGCGTTGTCTATCTCCTGAACAAGCCTGTTGGTGTGGTAACCACAAACTACGATCCTTCCGGTAGACCACGCGTTGTCGATCTTGTGCCGGGTGAGCAGCGGTTGTTTGCGATTGGCAGACTCGATCGTATGAGCGAGGGACTGATTCTGATGACCAACGACGGTGATCTGGCAAATCTGTTAGCGCATCCCCGTTATGGCGTTGAAAAGAAATACCATGTGCAGGTGGCTGGTGTGCCCTCACAGGAAGCCCTCGATAAACTGCGCCGGGGAATATCCCTGGCTGAAGGAAAAGCTCGTGCTCAGCGGGTTGATGTGCGTTCCCAACATAAGCAAAGCGCCGTATTAGAAATGGTTCTCGATGAGGGAAAGAATCGTGAAATCAGACGCATGCTTGCACAACTCGGCCACAAGGTGCATCAGCTTAAGCGGGTTCAAGTCGGCACTCTTTCGTTGGGCAATCTGCTGCCTGGCCAATGGCGTCAGCTCGCCTGGAGTGAAATTGATGCCCTGCGGAGGGCTGCCGAAGCCGTGATTGGCAAGGATCCCGTTGGCCACCAAACACGGCTGGCGCGTGACAGCCGATCGTCACGACCAGGGCGGCTACCGGACAAGATTCAGCCAACTCAGTCGCGTGCGATGGCCTCACTTCCCGGAGGCCGTCGACGCCGTCCCGGTAAGGCTTCTACGTGGCGAAAGCCCCGCCCTAATTAGGAATCCTGGGTCCACCATCGAATCACTCCAGTAACGCGTACCGGCTCTTCCACCATTCGTCCCATGCACACGCCCTCTCCCCCTGTAGTTTGCTATGCCGATGCTGCACGCTGCATAGTGGCGGACATCGTGTCGCACCGGTTGGTAGCAGAAAACACTTACCGGCTTCGAATCGACTGTCCCGAGATTGCAGCGTCCGCTCTGCCCGGTCAGTTTGTGATGCTTCGCATTCCCGAACGCGTTGACCCGCTGTTGGCTCGTCCTCTGGCTGTTTACGACACTTTTACAGCAGCCGATACTGAACCATCAAATGGTGACACGCCAACAGAGGCCAGGCGAAGATATGCCGATTTTATTTATACAGTGCAGGGAAAGTTTACGACTGCCCTTAAGGAATTGGCGCCTGGGGCCCAGCTCCTTGTCTGGGGGCCGTTGGGGAATGGATTTTCTGTTCCGACTGTTGATCATCTCTTGCTTGTGGCGGGTGGCATTGGGCAAACGGCCCTGCTTGCGCTTGGTCGTGAGTGCCTTGGAAATAAATTGTACGGTTCATCCTTACGATCGGTACCGCGTGCAAAACGCGTTACTTTTTGTTGGGGTGCTCGACACGGCGGGCTTTTTGGCGACGTGACCGATTTTCGTGATGCCGGAATGGATGTTCGCCTAGCCACTCTCGACGGATCGGTGGGCCATAGAGGAACCGTTGTTGATCTCCTCGATGAGCTTGCCCAAACGGAAGACCTCCTGCATCCTCAGTCGATACACATCGCTTGCTGTGGTCCGGAAGGAATGATGGCAGCAGTCGCCCGTTGGTCAGCTGCGCGGAAAATCAGCTGCGATGTATCGCTGGAGGCACCGATGGCCTGCGGCATCGGTATTTGCTTTACGTGTGTTGCAAAAATACGCGATGCATTCGGGGAATGGGACTACCGTCGCACCTGCATTGAAGGGCCAGTCTTCAATGCAATGGCGATTGACTGGTAAGCAATCCGGACCCTTTAGTCGAGTCAGGCTTTAGCGGTTTGAAAAGCTGCTAGGAGGCGAGCCGATAAACGCGATTTAATCCGGGCTGCTCGATTGGGATGAATCGTGCGGGCGGATGCTGCCCGATCAGTTTTTTTGACAACAAAACGAAACTGTTCCTTAGCCGCTGCCGCGTCATTGGCAGAGATCGCCTCAAGCAGTTTGCGAATATGCAATCTGATAACAGATTTCGCGGCACGATTTCGATCGCGATTTCTAAGGTTTTGACGGAGACTTTTCTTGGCGCTTACCGAATGTGGCATTCCAAATCCTTACCCTGTAAAAACGGCATCTGAACAATATCGGAGCAAACAAAATTCGAACACGCAAAGCCTACTATAAAAAGGATTCTTGCGAGATTGGGCAGCGTTTGACTCCGGCGGCTTTTAATCGCTGACACCTTTATCCTTCAGGGAACCCAATTTGTCTAGTCGTTGGGCCACATCCCGGTATCCAAAGTCGAGTCCGGCCAGCAGAGAGAGGTATTTCTGGGCCGCATCGTTGTCTTCAAGGCCTGTGGCAAGCACTCCCGCCCGATAAAGTGCTCGTTTTCGCAGTTCGACCTCGCGTTCCGTCAGTGATTCGACTGCGGTCACGTAATTTCGCATCGCCAGTTGGTATTGTTTGATTTTCTGAAAACATTCCCCTAATTCAAGGGCAACGGCGCCCTTGCGTCTAGCGTCCTGCAGAACATCTTGAAAATGCCGGATCGCCTCGGAGTAATTCCCTGCAGCCTTGAGTCGTAAGGCGAATTCGTATTTCCAAGTAATATTTTCCGGATACCGTGCACACCGTGCCGAGTAAACTTCCAGCTCTTGCTTGAGTTGCCCGCCACGCAATCGCTCCAGAACAGAACGATTGGCTGACGTGTCTTCCGACTCGATTCGCTTCTCGGCAATATGCACCTTATGCCGTGACCAGCGCAGTTGCCGATCTTCTAGGTGCTCCCGTACCTTCAGGTCATTTCCAGAAGCAGCTAAGGCCCGTTCCAATATTTTTTCTGCTTCTTCGACCGTTGCATCGCGTTCGAGTAAATCAGCTAGCTCAAGGTACGATTCGATATCCGCTGGATTTTTTTGGATTGCTTGCTTGAGAGTAGCGGTGCGATCAACTGCCTCTACCGCAGGCCCTGTAGCGGCTCCACCGGCCGGTTGAACACTGACGCTCGCTCCTGATCTGCCCGTTAATCCATGGCCAGCCACAATCGTTTTTTCGACTTGCAACCGGGAGATTTCATGCTGTGACTCCTCCGCTAATCCCTTCACGCCGGCAATCCGAACCCAACAGGCAATCGCCTGATCAAACTCGCCATGATCGGCCAAAAACTTTGCGCACTGACGATTGACCTCGGGATCAGCCGGCGCAGCATCCAGTGCACTTTTTAAATACGTGCGCTGAGTATCGTAGAATAATAGATTCCCACAAGCTTCAGCCATGAGCAGCAGGCAGGCGTGGTTGTTGGGGTTCGTTTTTAATATCTCCAAGCCCTGCTTCAATATCTTGTGCCACTGGGCTGAGTTGGCGAGTTTCTTGAGCCCGCTGTAGCCAGCCGACCATAAAACAGAAAGCATGCCTAACTTCTTGGAGCCATACTTTTTTTTGAGGGCAACCAGCAAACTTTGCAAATAGACGGCATTGCTAGGATCACCCAGCACACAACCGGAAAACATCTCGATTGCATACTCCGCGTTCGTAGCAAGACTCTGGGTGCCACGCTGAAAGCACTGCGTTAAGCGAGACCGCTCCGCCGGCGAGACATCGGCCACCGTTGGTGTCCGACGGACTGGATCAACCGGGCCAGAAGTAGAGGCTGTAGACTCTTTCGACATAGTACGTGACGATTGATTCCGTGAGCAGCAGTGACGACGGGAATACCCAAACGGTATGCCCTGGACTTAAGACTCAAGCCCGAAATCACCTGGCTATATTGTAATCCCCATTCCCACCGGCCTCAAACACCGTCATCTTAAATACGAGTCCCACTCCCTTTAAGCCACACGTCACCTTTGAATGGGTCTCCGATCGGATCGCGTAAGCAAATGCACACAAACGGCACAAAAACTATCGGTAAGGTTTTTTTCGTAGGCGCCGGACCCGGTCACCCGGATCTGCTCACGCTCCGGGCTTGGTCATGCCTGCGTGACGCTGACGTCATTGTGCATGACGCTCTGGTGCCACAGGAATTACTGAACGCAGTCACCAAGACGGTTGAGCGCGTCCCTGTGCCTCGTGACGCTTTCAATCAACACTCCCCCGGAGAAAACGCTGGACATTTGCTCGTTCGTCTCGCGATGAGTGGTCGAAGCGTTGTGCGACTAAAGGGCGGGGACCCATCCGTCTTTGCACGACTCGCGGAAGAATTACAGCCGCTGCGCGATGCTGGCATCGATATTGAAATCATTCCAGGTGTGACCGCTGCACTGGCAGCAGCTGCAGCAGCAGGGGTGCCGCTGACAAGTCGCTCAGCAGCATCAAGTGTTACCATTCTTACCGGACACGAGTCGGGCGAGAAGCCGGAGAGCGTCGACTTCTGTTCGCTTGCGCATTTGCCCGGAACACTGGCGATCTATATGGGGGTTGAACAGGCCGACAAATGGTCGAAGGCACTACTCGCTGCTGGCAAGCCGGCCAGTACGCCCATCACCATCGTAAGCCGCTGTTCCTGGCCAGACCAACAAATTGCCGTTTCTTCACTCGGTCAGTGTGCCGCAGACTTTGAACTGTATCGCTGGCCACCGCCAGCTGTCATCATCGTAGGAGAGGTGGCGCAGTTACCGCACGAACCCGTCCAGATTGACTCCCTCCCCACCGTACGGCCTTTGGCCGGTCGTTGTGTGCTTATAACACGCCCTGCAGGCCAAGGAGAGGACCTCGCTTCGCGTGTGCATGCCAGGGGTGGAGAGTGCTTTCATCTCCCAACAATCCGTATTGCACCACCACCGTCGTGGACAGAAATCGATGCCGCCATCCGATCTGCTGCTCGTTTTGACTGGATTGTCTTTGCCAGCACAAACAGTGTGCACACTTTTGTTACCAGACTGCGCAGCGCCGGTCTTGATGCCCGCGCGTTAGGTACAGCTCGAATCGCTGCCATCGGCCCATCCACCCGGCAAGCACTCGAGCAGGCTGGGTTGGCCTGTGATCTCATGCCTGAGGATTATCGTTCCGAAGGACTTGCCGAAGCACTGGATCTCACTGTTCGAAACGGCCGTTTTTTACTCTTGCAAACCGACCGTAGCCGGGAGGTCTTGCGCCGCAAACTGGAAGCAGAAGGGCATTCTGTTAGCACTGTCATCGCCTACACCAGTCAGACTGTTGAAATGATTGACTCGCTCACACTCAAAGCGATCGACGCCATGCGTGTTGACTGGATCACGCTTACAAGTTCATTCATCGCTCGTTCCGCCGCAGGTCTCTTGGCCGAAAGAATGCACACCTGGCGAATCGCCAGTATGAGTTCGAGTATCTCAGCTGTGCTTACCCAAGCGGGACTGCCGCCGACCGTGGAAGCCGCTCATGCAACGGCGGAAAGTCTGGTTGAGGCAATGGCACAGTGGGAACTTGCCCACCCGGAATAGTCCGCCTACGGGCCCCAAACTATTCTTCCCTCAGATTCACAAAAACCACGCGCCGACCGAAGTGACGTCAAACAGGGCGTTTTGTAGTTTGGCCCGCGGTCTCCGACTTTGCCGAAAGTGCCTCCTCTGCTCTGGAAACTATAGGTCAACTGAAACAGTCGTCGATGAGCATAGGTGACTATTTTCCTTGAGAGTCAGAAGGTTGGGGCTGATTACTCTTTCACCCTATTTTTGTTGGGGGCCATGAATACTTCAACAGCGCCTGCGAGTCTTGTTCTTTGCTGTTCGATAACTGAGCGCATGAGCGAATCCCAACTCGATGATTCGCTTAAGCGTTGTCATCGGGCAACAGTGCCGGTCACTTGGGTTGCAAAAATCAAGGAACTATTGGGCGTCTGCAATGCGGTTGGTGGTGCTGATCGATTTGGTGGAATTGCAGTTGAATTGATACCGGCTGATTTTTCATCAAGACAGTCGCTACGAGAAGTTCTTCGGCAGGCTCGCAGGGCAATCCCTTCGCTCAACGCAGCTGTCTTCCGGGGAACGACGCCAGTTACCCATCGTGCCCTCCTCGTTGAGGAGGGCATCCGCACACTCTGCGTGGATCGGTTCGACGATGCAACGCATGGCAACAGACGCCCTGCACCACATCGCTGGGCCTGTCGCAGTATCGTCTGGGGACTGTGGGAGGTGCTGAGCGCTCCGCAATGCCATGCAGGCTTGGTGGGGAGAATGTTACCCTGGGGAATGCTTCCGCGATTGGCCCCTGCATCACTTCATGTTGTTCATGTCGGCTACAAAGACGATCCAGGCGATTCACCACAGGGTACACGGCACCAACTAGAACGATTGCTCGCCTGGATTGAACGGAGACGCTGTTCAGACCGTCTGTGTGTGGCAAGCTTATCTGACATGCCTGCCCTTCTGAGCGGGACTGAACAAACACCAGTTGGTGGATCGGTGCTAAAGGCAGCATAACCACAAGTGGCGTGAGCCAGCAGAGAAGAACGCTTAGAAATAAGCTGGTTAAGCGCGTGCTCTCTCTAAAACTGTCCAACTCAGATAAGAAAGAATCAGACTGCCGACAAGAAAACCAACATCGGCACCGACGCTAACGCGTTGAAATGGAAAACCCGCAACCAGATCAGCTAAAAACAGGATCCCAACTAGACCTGCTGCAGTCATTCCAATAAGTGGCAAAACTTTTGACACAGAATGCTCCTGACGATGAAGTAAATCGACCTATGCTACCAGCTCGTTTGCATCATAACGTCTGTTTCGCAAAAACCTTAGCACTCCAGAGCGTAAGACGACCGTGCCTTCGAAAACAAAATCCTTGACTGCCGTCTATACAGGTTCATTTGATCCCATCACGCTGGGCCATCTCAATGTCATCGAGCGAGCCAGCCGGATTTTTGAATCCATTATTGTCGGTGTTGGGATCAATTCTGATAAACAGCCTACTTTCTCGCTTCAAGAACGGGTTAACCTTGTGGAAGCATCGGTTGTTCATATTGAGAATGTCCGGGTCGAACTTTTTAGCGGTCTATCGGTCGCTTTTGTTCGTGAGCAGAACGCCAATGTCTTGCTTCGCGGCGTGCGTTCGCTGACAGATATCGAGGCTGAATTCACAATGACGCTGGCGAATCGCAAACTTGATCCATCGGTTGAAACGGTCTTCTTGATTGCCGACTCGCAGTATTCACACATCTCGTCATCGCTGCTCAAGCAAATAACGCCTCTGGCTGGAGATGCGGCTCTGTTGCAATTTGTCCCAGTCGTCGTGCTGGATGCGCTGCGCAAAAAGCTCACCGAAAACAAGCAGCCTCATATTGAAACGGCATGATGCATCAATCAATTGGCGCTTGGATGCGAACCCGGTTCACCACTTTCAAAATGCTGCCGTAGGTAGCGGGCTCGTTCGATATTGCGATCTTTTAGGTCAAGCTCGAGGCCTCGTAGTTTTTGAAGGTGAGCAGACTGTGTGCGGACAAGCAGTACATTGATGTCTGCAATTTTCACGTCGCCAATGAGTCCGAGCAATACGCCCATGCGCACTCTCGAAAGTAGTTGCATTGTTTCTTCTGCACTGATCGTCTGCGCTGTCCGCAGGATGCCATAGGCGCGGCTCACTTGGTCATGGACGTTTTGTTGAGTCTCGCGGACAAGAAACTCTCGCGCCCGCCGTTCGTATTCGATTAAAACCGGCACGACATCACCAACTTGCTCCACCAACTCTTCCTCTGTTTTACCAAGTGTTGTTTGATTAGAAATTTGATAGAAATCGCCCATGGCTTGCGATCCTTCACCATAAAGGCCACGCACAGCTAGGGAAATCTTATGCAAACTGCGGAAAACCTTGTCGATCTGCCGGGTGATGACCAGTGCCGGCAGATGGAGCATCACGCTCACTCGAATGCCAGTGCCCACGTTCGTCGGACAGGCGGTGAGATAACCCCATCTCGGATGAAAGGCGTAAGGAACTACCTTTTCAATCTGGTCATCAACGATCCTAATCTGCTCCCAAGCGCCGACTAGGTCGAGTCCGCTGTGCATGCATTGAATGCGGAGATGATCCTCTTCGTTAATCATTAAGCTCACCTGCTCAAGCAGATCAATGGCCACACTGCGGGCCCCCTGAGCATCGGCGTGTTCACGGCTTATCAACTGCCTCTCAACCAGAAACTGCCGATCAATTTCCTCTAAATGCCCCACGTCAATGTATTCAAGGCCACGACCAATCGGCACTTGTGCAATACGCTCTCGCAAGAAGCGTTCAATCTCACCTCGATCCTGATCGGTTGCGCGGCTCACGAACGGATAGTGAGCAACGTTGCGAGCCAGTCTCACACGACTACTCATCACGATATCAGACTCGGGGCCCGTTCCGCGCAGCCACTCACCGATCGATTGTGTCAAAGTTTCCAGTTTCATTGGTCGCCGGTAGTAGCAGTCGCGATAGAATTCGCGCTGATTTGAGGTGTGGGATGAATCCTATCAATCTTTGCTGGGTAGGATGAACCAGCGTTCCTCAATGTCGCGGATCAGATCCCTATTTTCTTTTGCTTTCTCGTAATCCTCACGCAGTATGGCTTCTTTCATTCCTCGGCGCAACCCGATGATACCGGCAAGCTCTTCGGTTCCTTCAGGCAGTAGAGTCTTTGCCACCTCAGCCGAGAGTGTGTCTGCTTTTGTTCGTGTCGGCCGGCGGCCAGTGTGCAGGGTTGCGCCATGAATATTGCCGATAAGGGGTTCGAGTTCTTTTTCAAATTGCACGTAATCATGGGGACAGCCGAGACGACCTTGGTTGCGAAAATCAAAGAATGTGATGCCGCACATGTCACAAGCTTTCTGATCGAGAATCGCAAGTTCTGCGGCTGTCTGACTAACGCCAAGTGGGCCTTTGAGACCACTTTTCTCTAGCTGTTCTTCTGCGTCCTCTTGCGGCCCCTGGCCAGAACCGTTCTCCGACTGATTTAAATAAACTCGGGCATGATCCTCACAGAGATGAACTTCGCGAACCGCACCGCTTTCCAGCTCAGTGATATGAAAAACCGCTGGATTATCACACTGTTGGCATTTCATAAGTCAAAAACTCTTTCCCAGTGGAATGACCGTACACCCAAAGCATAGCGATCGGACACGGAGCGGTCGCCCTCGCTTGGCTGAAACTCGGCCGCAATGCAGTTTTTGAGGGTGGGAACAGACGGGCGGACAGTTCTCTTATTGTTGGAGCCCTATCCTGTCGCTAGTCTCTTTATGCTCCTGCCGTCCCTACTACCCTTGTCAGTTTTCTATGCATCACCGTCCAGATTGGGATCGATTTGCTGAAATAGCAAGCACATTCCGCATCGTCCCCGTTTATCGGAGGCTGTTTGCGGATGGTCTCACGCCGCTTTCTGCTTTTTCTAAAATTGACGCCGGCGAATGCGGCTGCCTTTTTGAAAGCGTGATCGGCGGTGAGAAAGTTGGTCGCTACAGCTTTCTGGGCTCCGATCCATTTTTACGAATTGAAGCTTTTGGCACGTCTGTTCGTATCATGGCGAATGGCACACTGGAGACGATCGAGTGTGCGGATCCCATCGAGGAACTCAAGCGGCGAATGGAGCCATTTCAGCCGGCTCGACTTCCAGAGTTACCGCCTTTTACCAGCGGTGTGGTGGGCTACGCTTCGTATGACTCGGTCCGTTTTTCCGAGCACTTGCCCAATGCACCGGCAGATGATCTTGGTCTCCCAGACATCAGCTTTTCTTTCTACGACCGATTAGTTGTTTTTGATAACGTCACAAAGTCACTCGACGTCGTTGTACTGGCACACATCAACGACACCTCTGCAGCGGGCGTGGCCCACGCCTATGAAATAGCTTGTCAACGTATCGATGCAACCATTGAACTGCTTTTTCGTCCATCTCCATGGCCAGTCGCAGCAGATATCGGTTCCCAGGCCGATGCCTATGATCTCGTCAACGGCATGACGCACTCCACATTCCCACGAGAGGAGTTCCTCGCTGCTGTTCAGCGAGTAACCGAATACATTCGCGCAGGTGATATTTTTCAGGCGGTTTTAAGCCGGCGGATTGAGGTCCCTTTTGCGTGTCCGCCTCTAGAACTCTATCGAACGCTGCGCGTTGTGAATCCTAGTCCTTTTATGTTTTATCTGCGCACGCCAGACGCAACACTTGTTGGCAGTTCTCCGGAAATCATGGTGCGGGTGATTGACGGCATTATCACCGTCCGACCGTTGGCTGGCACGCGACCGCGCGGGCTCACTCCCGAGGATGATCAGCGTTTAGCCGAGAGCCTGCTTGCCGATCCTAAGGAACGCGCTGAGCACGTGATGCTTATCGACTTGGGCCGCAATGATGTCGGGCGGGTTGCGGAGATTGGGTCCGTCTCTCTCAGCGATGTGATGTCGATTGAACGGTACAGCCACGTCATGCACCTTACGAGCAACGTCACTGGCCGACTCGCTTCGGGCATGACTGCATTTGACGCACTGCGAGCCTGCCTGCCGGCCGGAACAGTCTCCGGTGCACCAAAAATTCGCGCCATGCAGATCATTGATGAACTGGAACCTCGACGCCGTGGCCCCTATGCCGGAGCCGTTGGATATATCGACTTTTGCGGCTCGATGGATACGTGCATCGCTTTAAGAACGATTGTGGTTACCGGCGGCAAAGCATACGTACAATCTGGAGCCGGCATTGTTGCTGACAGTGTTCCGGAAAGTGAGTTTGAGGAGACCCTCAATAAAGCGAAGGGGTTGCTGGTCTCGATTGCCATGACGGCTCAACGGCTGAGGTCGGCCAGCGTGGAGTGAGATGATTTGTTTTGACTGCGTTACGATAAAACGATCCCGTCAGGATGTCATCGATAACGTAACCCTCACTATCGATGCTGGCGAGGCTGTGGCGTTCATTGGGGAGTCTGGTGCTGGCAAGAGTTCTCTTCTGCTGGCGCTGGCATCTGTTTTGCCACTGCACCGTGGCGATATCACTGTCG
The DNA here is from genome assembly GCA_945871035.1 of Planctomicrobium piriforme. Lineage (GTDB taxonomy): Bacteria > Planctomycetota > Planctomycetia > Pirellulales > UBA1268 > BAIKAL-G1-2R. The sequence goes on from CAMBUD010000007.1 coordinate 17,028, forward strand.
ACAACCTTTCTGTGCGCACAAATGCAGCTGCTGTTCGTGGTCGGGTCGGGTATGTGCCCGCTTGCCTCTCGGCGTGGCCGGCAATGCAGGCTACAGAGTTCCTCCAACTCTTTGCCATTTCCGCCGGGCTGTGTGGAAAGCCCTTGCGCAGTGCAATCGATAAGGCTCTCGCTCTGGCAGGCATGGATAGCTCCGGCAAGCAGACCGTCGATAGTCTCTGCAGTGGACAAGCCAAACGTCTGCTCATCGCCCGTGCTCTCCTACACGATCCGCCTGTCCTTATTTTTGACGATCCTTTTAGCGGCCTCGATTACAAGGAACGGATACTCGTCGAGCAGATCATTAGCGATGCCGTGATTATGAATAGAATTGTAGTGGCAGCGGTGGATAACGCCGTGGTCCCTCGTTGCTTTACGCAAGTGGCACTCCTTTCAAAAGGACGGCTTGTCGAGAGCGGACCGGCTGTGCCTGAGACCTTTGGGGCAGGGGACTCGGAGCGACACTGGGGCTACCGGATCATCTGCCCCAGCCATTCCGAAACAGCTGTCAAGCTGCTCCGCCGACTGTGCGAATCGGCACATGCAGTCGACGGTGACACACTCGACTGCCGACACAATCCCAGACAGCTGCCTTTTTCTGAGCTCGTTGCGGTGCTTGTGCGAGCCGGGATCGCCGTCGAAAGCGCAGGTTTTTACCCACACTGGACAGTGCAGTTACTGACATGATTGGTCCTCAGCCAGCCTGTGCCCAGGAACGGCGTACTTCGGCCAAACCTTCGACACACAGGTCGTATTCATCGCTGAGGTGCTCTAGCAGACGGCGCTCACTAGCGGCAGCATCGCTGATGAGCGTGCTGGCAATCCAGTAGGCTTGTTTGCCAGTGGTACGGTAGTCAATCAGAAACTCTTGCTGGGCCGAACACTGAAGCCGCTTCAATGCCTCCGGATAAAGCCCGCTCCAAAAGAGTGTATAATCGCCGATATGGCGATAGCTATCGCGAACGACGTCGACGGCAAGGGGTGCCTGCTGCACCATAGCCAGCATGCGAGCTAACTCATCTATTTTAAACAATCCAGCAGCCTGTTCAGAACAGATCTGCTCGGGCCGCATAAATCGAACCAGCAGCATCGCAACATAATCGATTAAAGGAGGGTCTACCACTCCTAGGCTGGCAAGAAATGCATGCTCGGTTAGGCCGCGAAAGAACCGATCGATGTCATTTGAATCACGGGCTGAATACATAGTTAACTGGCCTCCTCAGGCCGACGTTTCTAAGCTTTATTATAGGATTCTGTTCATCGTTGGCACCATGCCACTCATTCAACGCGAGGGTTCCCCTGTACGATAATGAATTTTATGCCTGTACTTGATCTGCTGCCTGCTCCGTTTGCCCTCGCGTGGCTTCCTGTTTCATTTTGTCTGGCCAGTGCTTCAGAATCGGCACTGCGTCCCCTTTTATTTCAGCTTGTTGTGATCATCTTGGCCGCTCGGCTCGGGGCCGGCATTGCTCGCCGGCTGGGACAGCCGAGTGTTGTAGGAGAGATTGTGGCTGGCCTCCTGCTTGGTCCATCGGCCCTAGGAGCGGTAGCGCCCGAACTTTCAGCACTGATTTTTGGTGGTGGAACAACGCCGCTCACCGAGGGTGGCCTAGGTACCAACGAGGCCGCCCTCACAACCTTAAGTCAGATCGGGCTTATCCTGCTCTTATTTCTCATCGGTCTGGAATTCGATTTTTCTCATATCCGTAAGCAAGGCTGGCGGGCGGCTGCAATTTCTATTGCCGGAGTGGTAACGCCTTTTGCGTTCGGTGTTGGCCTGGCCATAGCTATGGTGCCTCGGCTTGAGTCTCTGGGGGCACCGGCATCGCTGCATCCCCTCTGCTTTGCTCTCTTTCTGGGCACCGCATTATCGATTACCGCCATTCCCATTCTCGGGCGAATCCTGATCGAAATGGGAATGCAACACACGGCGATCGGAGCAACTGTCGTCGCAGCAGCCGCTTGTGATGATGCCGTGGGATGGATCCTGCTGGCAGCGGTGTCGGCAGCTGCAGTTGGACAGTTTGAAATGCAGAATGTGATTCTTATGGTTGGATCCACGACGTTCTTTGCACTCGCTATGTTTTTTGTTGTGCGTCCCTTCATGCTGCCGTGGCTCGAACAGGCTGTCACGGCTGGCGGTACCGAGGCTGATTCGCAGCAGAGTCAACTATCACTCGGGGCACTATCGCTTGTCTTGGCTGCGCTTTTGTGTACTGCGCTGATTACCAGTCTGATCGGTATTTTTGCAATCTTTGGTTCCTTTTTGCTCGGAGCAGCACTCTCCGGTTCACCGCGGGTGCGCGATGCGATTGCATCACATCTAACTGCCTTCGTAACCGTTTTCTTTTTGCCGATCTTCTTCACATACACTGGTCTCCGAACAAATATCGGTGTGCTCGGATCAGTCGAGGCCTGGCTGTGGTGCGGCGCGGTGATGGTAACGGCTATCGTTGGTAAATGGGGTGGTTGTGGCTTGGCCGCTCGGCTCTGTGGAATGCCACCGGGGGAAGCGAGTTGTGTTGGGGTACTCATGAATACACGGGCATTGATGGAATTGATTGTTATCAATGTGGGCATGGATCTGGGCGTGATTCCACCAGCCGTTTACTGCATGCTCGTGCTGATGGCAATTGGCACGACCCTAATGGCAACACCATTGGCGGCACACATGCTGCGTGGCAGCCCCTATGAACAGCGACTCATCGAACGCCAATTCCTCAGGCCACAGCGTTAGAAAGGGCATCGTGATTTGCCCGCTTGCCTTGTTCCCTTCAATCGGTGACAGCCGCCACTAATTGGCCCACATACTCTTCGATTTCTCGCACCACATCGCAGCGAGGTTGCGTTGTAAATGCTGCCAAATGACGTACCACAGCCGAGCCAACAATCACGCCATCAGCGACCTCTGCCACCGCCCGTGCCTGCTCCGGACTATTGATGCCAAAGCCCACAAGAATTGGCACATCTGTCTTTGTGCGAAGCCATTTGACCCGTTCGACTAAGCCGGTGGGCAAAGCGGTACGTTCACCCGTGACACCCGCTACCGCCACGCAGTACAGAAATCCCGAAGCCTTTCGGGCAATGGCCTCGGCTCGTTCGGGAGACGTGGTCGGGGTCACCAGTCGTACCAGCGCCACTCCAATTTCGCGACAGGCCGCATCCAGTGGATCGGATTCTTCGATCGGCAGATCGGGCACTACCAGCCCCACCAATCCGGCCGCAGCGGCATCTGTTACAAATCGTTCAATACCACGGCGAAAAATAAGTGAGTAGCTCGTCATTGCCAGCAGTGGCATTTGCACTCGTTGGGTTGCCTGCTTGGCCAAGCTAAACAAACCATCAAGCGTCATACCAGCAGCAAGGGCACGGGTGTAGGATGACTGAATCACGGGGCCATCGGCGATCGGATCACTGTATGGCACACCCAGTTCGCAAAGCGATGCTCCCGCCCGATCGATTGCTTCCAACACCTCAAGCGTTGTCTCGATGTTGGGATCCCCTGCCGTAACAAAAGGTGCCAGAGCCTTGCGGCTCAGTTGTTTGTTGGCTCTGAACATTGCTTCAAGTGACACCGTTTGCACCCATGTGAATCCTTTCGTATTTCTCAGTAAAATAATGACATCTGCAATGCATAAGAATTAGTCAGCTATTTCGCTGTTCGTCAAACCCCGCAAGCGTGCAATCTCGGCAGCGTCCTTATCGCCGCGCCCCGATAAGCAGACAACAAGAATTTCATCTTGCGATCGTAAAGCGGCCTCTTTAACAGCCCAGGCGAGGGCGTGCGACGTTTCAAGTGCCGGCAGAATACCTTCTCTACGGGCGACAAGATCAAACGCGTCGAGCGCTTCGCCGTCCGTCACGCTTTTGTATTGCACTCGACCGGCATCACGCCAGTAACTGTGCTCGGGGCCAACACCTGGATAATCGAGGCCAGCCGAAACAGAGTGCACGTCCGAGGTTTGTCCATCTTCATTTTGCAGCACATAACTGAGGCTGCCATGCAGGATACCGGGACGACCGAAACTGAGACTTGCCGCATTATCACCGGCCTTATCCGAACGACCTCCCGCCTCAACTCCAACCAACTGCACCTCTGGACTATCTACAAGTGGATAAAATATACCGGCGGCATTGCTGCCACCACCGACACAGGCGACCACTGTGTCGGGCAGTCGACCAAACTGTCGTAGGCACTGCTGTCGTGTCTCTTGACCAATCACAGATTGGAAGTCGCGCACAATCCGCGGAAAGGGATGAGGCCCCACGACTGATCCGATGATGTAGTGCGTGGTTTCAACCGAGCCCATCCAATCGCGCATTGCGTCATTTATAGCATCCCGCAGCGTGCGCGATCCGCTGGTAACCGGCCGCACTTCGGCCCCCATGAGTCGCATGCTGCGTACATTAGACGCTTGGCGACGCACATCTTCCTCACCCATATAAATAATGCATTCCAAGCCGAACCGCGCGCATGCAGTTGCTGTAGCCACACCGTGCTGCCCAGCACCTGTTTCGGCAATGATTCTCTGTTTACCCATGCGCTGTGCAAGCAGACCTTGCCCGAGCGTGTTGTTGATCTTGTGGGCGCCGGTATGGCTGAGATCTTCACGCTTTAAATAAATCTGGGCACCTCCCGCATAGGCGGTGAGACGTTCCGCAAACAGGAGCGGCGTCGGTCTGCCGACAAATGCCGCGAGCAGGGAGTCCAGCTTGGCCGAAAAACTCGGATCCGCTTGCGCGTCTTCGTATGCCCGCTCAAGCTGATCCAGGGCTGCCGAAAGGGTCTCCGGAACATAACGACCACCATAACGACCGAATCGTCCCAGGGCATCCGGTACGTTGGAGATCGCTGTTGGCGTAACTTGTGGGCTGGGCATCAGAAAGTTTCCGCAGGAAAAGGGGATAATAACGGAAGCAAATCACTGCACGCGTCAAATCGCTAATGGATTGTAGCCTGTCACCGCACTGCTACCATCGCAGGAGCGTGCCGAAAGAGGTTCTTTTCTTTTTCATACGATACCACCGATGCCAGAACTCCCCGAAGTTGAGACGATGCGACGCGGAATTGCGTCTATCGTAGGGCGGCGCATTGCGTTGGCCACTTTTCCGAAAAAGACCCGTCAAACGATTACCATAACCCCACGTCCCAGAACGCTTGCAGGCAAACTGGTAGGTCGCTTCATTGTGGCGGTGCACCGCTTCGGAAAACGCATTGCCATTGAATTCGACGGCACGCCTAACTGTGGCAAGCAGTTTCAGCCGCACTGGCTGGTAATCGAACCACGCATGACCGGACTCTTACTGCTTGCCGAGCCTCCTACTCCCCAACACGTGCGTCTGGATATTCGCTTGTCGCAACCGCGCCAGCAAGCAGGGCCACACGTTGCGGCACCAACGGCTACAGGGCGGCCGTCGAAGCGAGACTCACAGCTTGTGTTCTGGGATCGCCGAGGTTTGGGTACAGTGCGATTCGTTGACAAGCGGGGGCTCCTTGCCGCCTGCGGTCCGGATCGACTCGGCCCCGATGCACTTAGCATTACTGGCCGAGACTTTGTCGCGCGGCTGGGACGATCGAGCCGTGCCGTTAAAGTTGCTTTGCTTGATCAAAAAGCTGTCGCAGGGATCGGCAATATCTATGCTGCTGAAATTCTCTTTCATGCTGGAGTCGATCCCCGTACACCATGCCGCCTGCTGACAGTCGATCGTTGGAAACGCATCGCCAGCGTCACGAGACATCTCCTTGCCAAGGCCATCCAATGCGAAGGTTCAACGATTGGTGACGGCACGTATCGAACAGCCGACAACCGCTCGGGGCAGTTCCAGCTTTATCATCGGGTGTACGGTCAAAAGGGAATGCCGTGCCATGCCTGCAACGGCCCAATAGAACGGATTGTACAGGCTCAACGATCAACATTTTTTTGTCCTCGCTGTCAGTGGTAGCCACAGCGCGAATGGCGTATCATCTGGTAGAAGCGTTCTCATCAAAAAGGTGAAAATATGCATAAACCGTTCATTGGTCTTTCGCGAAGGGACTTTCTTGCCCAAGCAGCAACAACTGCCGGCGTTCTCACGCTTTCCGGACTGCCACCAAGCACGTCTCTGGCCGAGACACCCCTGCCGCTGACTGTGGAAAAAAAGAGTTCTGAAACATTGGCCCAACTGTTGCACGCATCGCTTTCACCAAAGCAACGCGAGGCCGTCTGTGTGCCCTGGGACCATATTCATCCCAAGTTTGGTCTGCTGCGGACTCGCGTAGCGAATAACTGGAATGCCACCGAGCCGGATGTGGCCAGTAACTTTTTTACAAAAGATCAGCAGCAACTTATTCGTGATATTTTTGAACATCTCATTGAGCCCGAGTGGCATCAGCGATTCGATAAACAGCTTGAGGATGATACTGGTGGATTCGGCCATGCGCAGTCCATTGCTTTGATCGGTGAGCCTGGTTCTGGGGCGTTCCAGTTTTTACTGACAGGCCGTCACATGACACTGCGATGCGATGGCGACTCCTCTGCGCATGTTGCTTTTGGAGGACCAATCTTTTATGGCCACGATGCCGGTGGCTTTAATGAAGGGCCCGATCACAGCGGCAACGTTTTCTGGTCGCAGGCGACGGCGGCCAATGGTGTCTATAAAATGCTCGACGGACGGCAGCGAGGCATGGCGCTTGTCAACAAGCTTCCTCGTGAAAACGCAATCGCTTTTCGGGGCAAGAGTGTCGATATTCCTGGTATTCCACTAACGGAACTTTCGGCTGATCAGCGTGCTGAGATGGGTCGTGTGCTCGGCCTCTTGCTGGAGCCGTTTCGCACATCAGACCGCGAGAAGGCGAGACAGTGCCTGACGCTACAAGGTGGCCTAGAGGCTTGTCGTCTAACGTTTTACCGGGAAGGAGATCTTGGTAACGATGGCGTCTGGGATTGTTGGCGACTCGAGGGCCCATCGCTAGTCTGGCATTACCGCGGCGCACCGCACGTGCACGTTTGGGTCAACATTGCTGATTCCCCAGATATTGCAACGAACGCTTAAGCATTCTGAGTGTTTTGACTTTTTTAATTGCACCATGACTGACTGCTGCATCATTGGTGGAGGGATTATCGGGCTGTCCATTGCCCGCGAACTGGCCGGACGTGGGTTGTCGGTTCGCGTGCTCACACGGGATAGGCAGCGCAGCACAGCCTCGTGGGCCGCCGCCGGCATCTTTCCGCCGACTAGGCAGGGCCAAGGCTGCTCCGCTGGCGATATTCTTACTCACTATAGCGACACACTGCACCAGCACTGGGCTCGTGAGCTTCGAGAAGAAACTGGGATCGATAATGGTCTGCACGCTTGCGGTGGCCTCCATTTGGGCTGGGATCTGCGAGCGATGGATCGGCTTCATGAGGAGTCGCTGGAGTGGCTGCGCAAGGGCGCCCGCTGCGAATTGCTCGACGCAAAGGGAGTCGTCGCGTGCGAACAATCGCTTGCCTTTGCGGTATCGCAAGGAACGATTGTCGGTGGCTATTTGCTGCCGGATGAGATGCAACTGCGACCCCCGCGACACCTTGAAGCGTTGCTGCAGTCGTGTTATTTACGCGGCGTCAAGATCGACTACGACGTGGAGGTTGATCGCTTTGCTATCCAAGAAGATCGCATCGACGGTGTTCTTATAAAGAGTGCCTCGGCCAACAGTCTGTCGACTGCTGGCGCTTCGTCGAATAGCGAAACGGTTCGTGCCGCTTTCTACTGCCTTGCAGCAGGCGCTTGGTCGGGCCACCTTGCAGAAAGTCTTGGCCTCACAATCCAGACGCGCCCCATCCGTGGTCAGATCTTACTGCTAGGTCTTTCCAAGCAAATACTCACTCGCATCGTGAACATGGGGCTTGAGTATCTCGTGCCCCGCACGGATGGCCGTCTTCTTGTCGGATCAACAATTGAAGACGCCGGCTTTGACACTACGACAACGCAGCCGGCCATCGGTCGCCTCATGTCGTTTGCCAACAGTCTGCTTGGTGAGCTGCCAGGTGCAACGCTTGAGCAGGCATGGGCTGGGCTGCGTCCTGGCTCTGCCGATGGCTTACCGTATATGGGACGATCTCCAGCCTACAGGAATGCCTTTGTATCGGCAGGGCATTTTCGTGCTGGGCTACACCAATCGACAGGCAGCGCTGTGTTGCTGGCCGATTTGATAACGGGTCAGCAACCGTTTATTGATCCGATTCCCTTTGAGCCTTCACGCGTAATCACGGCTGAAATCGCAATGCTGTCCATGCCATCCATGCCAACCATGCCATCCATGAGCTCTGCAACGCCCCGCGATGCCATTGATGCCTGATGAGATCGTCCTGCATGCAAGAGCGTTTAACGTATCGCTCTCAGGCAGCGGCAAGGCTCAGCCGCCGATGAAGCGTTTCAATGTCATCCGGTACAAGCACGTGATGAGCATCAGCTGCGGTAAGCATGGCAGCCAATTCGGCCAAACGGATCACCACCGCTGGAATACCAGCGGCGATCTCATGAATTCTGCAAGCCACCGCATCGCGGTCATCAGAAGACCCGGCTGCGGCGATCGATGCAGCTACCAGTAGTTTGGAATCATCGAGTGAAAACGGGGGCAGTGTTGCCCGCAGCGGCATGAGTTGCTCCAAACGGTTGTCACGAGATGCCAGTGACAGCAAGCGTCCTTCGCCTGCCAAAACAATGCTTGTAGTCGGATGCCTGCGACGGCAGTTTTCAATCAAGACACTCACGTTACCGTCGGCTGCGAGATGAGCATCGTCCACCAGAAGAATATCGGCTGGCAGCCACCCGACAGGTTGCGCAATAGACTGCTCAAATAACTCTGCAAAACAACTCTGACTGATCGAACGCGTCTGCAGGTGCTTAGCCTGCGCTATGTGAGCCAAAACTGTTGTCTTTCCAACTCCTGCTGGCCCGCACAGGAGCACAAGCCCGCGCGCTTTTTCGAGGGCATAGGCAGCACGCGCCACTGCAGCCTGCTGGACAAGAGTCAGTCGTAGTGCATGTTCGGCAGCAGCCATCGTATTGAACTCTTTTTACTCAACCAGGGTCGCTGGCGCAAATGTGAGCACTTCACCGAGGAGTTTTAGCCCGATCGCCTCGATCGCTTCACCGTAGACTTTACAGCAAGTGCGATCAGCACGGCGCACCAGAAGAACGGCGTCACACCCTAGGCTTTTCTGCTGCAAAACCTGGCGCCGCACTGGTCCTCTCGTAAACCAGACTCCTGCATCCACAATGACGACACTTTCACTCGAATCGTACTCACGGTCGCTGGATTCAATATGCATGGCATCCGAGACTCGTTTCACTCGCACCACTCGGTGCCCTCGCGATTGGAGTGTGCGGGCAATGCCCTGAACGAGCATGGTTCTACCTTCGCATGGTTGCGTACCGACTACCGCAAATACACGGCAACCGTCGGCGTAGGCTGCTTCAACACAGGTAGCTATCGCCTGCCACTCGCAAGGTGATTCTAAGAGCAGTCGTTCGAGCAGATTCCCTTCGGGATCGGCTGGGGCATCGACTGCCAAAGCAATCGCCGCAGGGGACTCCTCACGGGATTCTGTGACAGCTTGAATGACTGCAATGCACGGCGACTCTGATGCCGAAATTGCCACGGAAACCGATAGGGCAGAATCTTCGCAGCATCGCTGCACGAACGCCTGATCGAGCCTATCGAGAATCATGGCGTTGACACTCGTGACTGTTCCTCATGCAAACGCCATTCTTGAGCCAGTCGCTCGGGTCGCTGATCGTTCATCATGATTCGACTAACCTGCCTGTCATTCCACCAGACAGCAGCCCAACAAGCTGCGGCAATGAATGAAAGCACAACTACTGAGGGGAGTGGGAATCGACTACTACAAGTAGCCTGTCGAACCGCTTGTCGATTCACTGTCAACCAGGTGAAACGCGTAGACGGTGGCATAATTATGACGGCCTGTTTTTCATTTTCCAAAGAACTCAAGGGTTCCTGATTCAGAACAATCACGTCTGTAAGCACGCAAGATGCATGCGTTAGAGTCAATTGTTCCTTTGGTTCACTCGTCCCCAACGGATTGACTGTTTTTACAGCCAATGATTCAAGCGGTGGCAGATAGGGAATGCGCGCTAGAGTCTTCATGAACCGGTCTTATTTGGTTGCAGCACCTGCGGCCTGTCATAACCTCCCGCCTCGACCTTATTAATCGTCTGGTATTGACGATCGTCTTGAGTGCGAAAAACCGGTTAAAATAGAGAGCTTTGGCGACAGGCGTTCTATTCGAGAAAGCTCTTTTCGCAGTATGCCCCAACCGCCTAGTTGCCTATCATATCTGGGCTTATGGTTTGTCAAGAATGGCAGGCCGCGTTTTCTGAAGACCCTTTTTTATAAGATTGCTGATGCGCACACAGCCTCGATCCACTCGCCTTGAGTCACTCTCTGTTCTTCTGGCTAATCGCATTGCTGTTCTGGATGGGGCAATGGGAACAATGGTTCATGCGTTGGAGCTCGACGAAAAAGGTTTTCGTGGTGAGCGATTCCGCGGTCATTCCAAAGATCTCAAAAACTGTATTGATATCCTGACACTCACGCAGGGGCAAGCAATCCAGGGCATTCACACGGCCTATCTCGATGCCGGTGCTGATATTGTTGAAACCAATACATTTGGGGCAACATCGTTAGCGCTGGCCGACTTTGGCCTTTCTGAACATGTACGCGAGTTGAATGTAACTGCAGCTCGCTTGGCAGGCGAAGCAGCGGATGCGGCAACACTCAAAACACCCGATCGGCCACGATTTGTGGCCGGATCGATTGGCCCGACAAATAAGCAGCTTTCGATTGCCGGTAATGTGTCTGACCCGGGCCATCGCGACGTGACATTCGATCAGATGGTGGCTACCTATCGAGAACAGGTAGAAGCATTACTGGAGGGGGATGTCGATATTCTTCTTGCCGAAACGGCGTTCGACACGCTCGTGCTTAAGAGTTGCCTCTATGCCATTGAAGAAGTATTTCAAGAAAAAGGCATCCGCATCCCAGTGATGGCATCTTTTACGGTCTTTGAAGGCGGTCGCACACTTTCTGCACAGACAGTCGAAGCCTGCTGGACAAGCATCGCACACGCCGACCTTTTAAGCGTAGGGATTAATTGTGCACTGGGACCGGAAAAACTCCGCACCCACCTGGCAGATCTTTCGCGAATCGCAACGCTACCGACTAGCTGTTATCCCAATGCCGGATTACCTAATGCGCTTGGCGGTTTTGATGAAACACCGGAAATGATGGGGCATGTACTCGGGCAATTCGCTGCCGATGGCCTGCTCAACATTGTGGGTGGCTGCTGCGGATCGACCCCAGCTCATATTCGTGCGATTGCCCAAGCCGTTTCTCACCATGCTCCACGGGTGCCTACAGCCCTTCAAACCCGCTCGCGCTACTCGGGGCTAGAGCTACTCGAAATCCGTCCGGAGAGCAGCTTTACCATTATTGGTGAGCGAACCAATGTCACCGGTTCCCGAGCGTTTGCCCGTCTGATTAAAGAAGATCGCTTTGAAGAAGCTGTGCGTGTTGCCCGGCAACAGGTTGAAAATGGCGCCAATATCATCGACATCAATGTCGATGAAGGGATGCTCGATGGCCCAGCCGTGATGACAAAATTTCTGACGCTCATTTCCAGTGAGCCAGATGTCTCACGGGTACCAATCATGGTCGATAGTTCTCGCTGGAGCGTGCTAGAGGCAGGGCTTAAATGCCTGCAAGGAAAAGGAATTGTTAATTCCATCAGCCTCAAAGAGGGTGAAAAAGAGTTTCTGCGGCAAGCACGCCTCGTCAGACGCTACGGTGCAGCTGTTGTTGTGATGGCATTCGACGAAGAGGGGCAGGCAACTGAAACCGATCGCAAGGTCTCAATTTGCCAACGAGCCTACAAGCTGTTGACAGAACAGGTTGGTTTTCCTCCTGAGGACATCATCTTTGATCCCAACATTCTCACGGTTGCAACAGGAATAGAGGAGCACAATCGCTACGCCATCAACTTCATCGAGGCCACTCGACGGATAAAAGAAGCAATGCCGCTGGTTAAGGTATCGGGTGGAGTGAGTAACATCTCTTTTTCGTTCCGCGGCAACGACACCGTGCGCGAGGCCATGCATGCGGCGTTTCTCTACCATGCGATCAAGGCCGGCATGGATATGGGCATTGTCAACGCTGGCCAGCTCGCAATTTACGAAGAAATCGAGCCTCCCTTTTTAGAGCGCATCGAAGATGTCCTCTTTGATCGCCGGGCCGACGCCACGGACCGTTTAATCGAATATGCCGAGAGTGTGAAAAAACGTGATCCAGCCGACACTGCCAAACAAAATACTTGGCGGAGCCTTGATGTCCAATCACGACTCTCGCATGCGCTCGTTAAGGGACTTGCTGACGACGTTGAGGCCGATGTTGAGGAAGCTCGCGCCCACTACTCTACAAGCATTGAAATCATCGAAGGGCCTCTGATGAAGGGGATGCAGATTGTGGGCGACCTGTTTGGCAAGGGCAAAATGTTTTTACCACAGGTGGTCAAGAGCGCTCGAGTGATGAAGCGTGCAGTTGCCCACTTGCTGCCGTACATGGAGGCCGAAAAAGCTGCCTCGGGACAAAAACAGAGCAGCCGAGGCCGCATACTTATGGCAACAGTCAAGGGTGATGTGCACGACATCGGCAAGAACATCGTTGGAGTGGTTTTGGGCTGCAATGGGTATGAAGTGATTGATTTAGGGGTGATGATCTCGTCAGCAAAGATTGTGGCCGCTGCTCGCGAGCACAGCGTTGATGTTGTCGGCCTGAGTGGCCTGATCACACCAAGTCTCGATGAGATGGTGCACGTTGCCGAGGAGTTTGAGCGTGAACAGATCACCGTGCCAATCATGATCGGTGGCGCGACAACCTCTGCCCGACACACTGCCGTTAAGATTGCTCCGAAGTATTCCGGAGATATCGTGCATGTTCTCGATGCTTCGCGGGCTGCTGGCGTCGTTGAAAAGCTTATCAATCCCACGCTGCGTGAAAGTTTCTCTTTGCTAAACCGTGCGGATCAGCAGCAGCAGGTTGATCGCTTTAAATTGAGGCAGCAGACAACGCTTGTCTCCTATGAAGTCGCAAAGAAGAATCACTGGAAAACCGACTGGGTTACCACCCCGATTGACACCCCCGAGTTTCTTGGCATCCGGACGTTGGAAAACGTGCCTCTCACAGAACTCATACCGCTCATCGACTGGTCGCCGTTTTTTATGGCCTGGGAATTACGCGGAAAGTATCCGGCAATTCTCACTGATTCCGTCGTAGGCACCGAAGCGTCGTCGCTCTTTGCTGATGCCACTAAAATGCTTGACGAGATCGTGCGTGACAAGTCGCTGACTGCGCGCGGTGCTTACGGATTTCTTCCGGCCCATTCCGATGGTGACGACATCGTGCTCTTTAGCGACGATACTCGCACGCATGAATTAGGAAGGGTTCATACTCTGCGACAACAGTGGGAGCGAAAAGGTCAGGAGGTCTTTCATGCCTTGGCTGATTTTGTGGCACCGCAGGAGAGCGGCCGAAAGGATTACCTTGGTGCTTTTGCCGTGACCACTGGCCATGGATCGGAGGAACTCTGTCGCCGATACGATAGCCAGCATGACGACTATTCATCCATTCTCTCCAAAGCACTTGCAGATCGACTCGCTGAGGCATTTGCAGAGTGGCTTCATCGGAAGGTGCGCTGCCAGTGGGGATATGGTCGCGAGGAGCAACTTTCTCCAGAGGATCTGGTGGCAGAACGATACCGTGGCATTCGGCCAGCCCCTGGCTATCCTGCCTGTCCAGACCACACCGAGAAAGTGACGTTGTTTTCATTACTGGACGCTGGAAACACTGCTGGCATGACGCTAACGGAAAGCTGCGCAATGCTGCCAGCTGCAAGCGTCAGTGGGCTCTACTTTTCCCATCCAGAGAGCCACTACTTCGCCGTCGACAGAATTACTCGGGAACAGGTTGAGGCCTATGCCATGCGAAAGAAGATGGCGGTATCCGAAGTCGAACGGTGGCTGGCTCCGAATCTTGGTTACGATCCATAATAACGTTCTGGTTTATTATTATTTGCGTCTGTGCCAGCTCGTCTGTGCCAGCGCGATAGTAGGATTTTCCGATGTCAAGCGGTCCCTCCAAAAAAAGCCGTGCCCGCCGCATTCTGTTGGATACAGAACAGACTGGGACAAATGAACCACACTCCACGGCTCTCCATGTGCAGCGTTTCCTAGACTACATTCAGCACGAACGAGCCCTCTCTATTCATACACAAGCCGCTTACCGTCGTGATCTGCGGGATTTTAGCAAGTGGCTCTCAGGTCGAGATTCCACTCGCCTCACAGTACGCGAGCTGGGTGACTATTTTTCGGCACTCATGCAGCGCGGCTTGGCACGGGCTAGCGTAGCACGGCAGGCTGCAACAGTGCGCACCTTCTACGGCTTTCTGCAGCTGGAAGGAGTCATCGTAGAAAGCCCGGCCGAGCTGATATCAGCATCCCGTCGCGATAACTCGATTCCCGGCACGCTTTCCCCAGAACAGGTCGACCGCCTGCTGGCAGGCCCCGATCAAAACACCCCACTTGGGTGTCGCGATAAGGCCTTACTGGAGCTGCTTTATGCCACCGGCTGCCGTGCCTCAGAGATTTCATCATTAAGAATGACCGACATGCACTTGGCAGAAAGTTTTTGTACCTGCCGAGGAAAGGGTGACAAAGAACGCATCGTACCGCTGGGGCGACGAGCCATTGAAGCCCTGCGCACTTGGGTCGATGCCACTCGTGCAACATTTGCCGCTCACACAAGCCAGGCATCAGCCTACGTACTTCTTTCCTCACGGGGCAATCGGCTCTCGCGCATGCGCATCTGGGAAATTGTGCGACTGCACGCAATGAAAGCAGGGTTGCCCAGCGATATCTCTCCCCACACCCTGCGGCATAGTTTTGCCACACATCTTGTAGCTGGTGGTGTTGATCTTCGTCACGTGCAAGAAATGCTCGGCCACGCCAGTATTGCCACGACACAGCGCTACACGCACGTCGATGCCAGCCGCCTCAAGAGCGTCCACGAGAAGTTTCATCCTCGACGCTAAGGCTGTGCTTCAGAATAATCTTTCCCTGCAAGGAACTTGCATTCCGAAAAGAAAGCCTCAACTACCAGGTTTTTTTGGAGGTGTGAACTTAATCTTTTTGATCATCTCTATAATCTGACCATTCTGCACGGTTCCGGAAACCGCCGAAATCGCTTTAACTACATTTGAGTATTTAAGCGCATAGTCACAATCCAACTCCAGCTCTGTTTTTTCTGCCAGTGAGTTTGGGCCCGCATCCGTGCCAACAATGGCAACAACTTTTTTTCGTAGTTCATCAAAATCGCTTACAGTTGTTCCATTCATCACAATGGCTGCGAGCGCACCGTCCGGACCGGCTGATAATTTGACTCGCACCGGCGGCACCTGCTGATCGTCGGGAGCTGCCGCAGCAGCAGCCAGCGGCATGCGGATGTCAAAGTCTCCCTCTGGAGTCACGATCTTAAGGGTGCACATGAAGAATGACATCAGCTGAAAAACAACGTCGATCATCGGCGTCATATTGATTTCTATTTTATCGGAAAGCTTTGATTCGCGTTTAGCCATAGCTTCACCGTCCCTCGTCATACTGAGCACGCAGGGCGAAACGTTCAAACCCTTTTTCTTGACAGATGCGAACGATGTCCTGTACCTCGCCCGTTTTCGATCGACCATCCGCTCGAATGATTACCGTTGCCGCATTCGGTTCTTTGCCGGCATCCAGAATGACCGTTTTTTCTCGATCCAGATAACTACCTATGTCGCTCAGCGCCACCAATTCACCAGCATAAATCACCGATCCAGAGTTCGTGAGTTGCAAGGTGATTGGTGTATCTGTCGGACCTTCAACCGGTTTCGCTAATTGGCTCATCGGGAGTTGGATACGATCGTCTTGTTCAGCTTCTGAGAAATTCATGACAAACATGAAAAACGTGATCAACTGAAACGTCATGTCGATCATCGGAGTCATATCGATTTCAGTCGTTGACGGTTCGCCTTTTCTTTTTCCGGCCACGGAATACTCCACGAGGATCAGGCACGTGCACTTAGCAAATCACTGGATGACAACTACGAATGACTACTAATTTATTTTTTGCCCATATTCTGAAAACGGGACATGAGTCGCAGGCTTTCCTGTTCAATGTCACCATTTAAAGATTGCAGCCAGTTCTTAAAAAGAGCAAAGCAGGCAATGGCTGGAATCGCTAGCCACAGCCCGATGAGCGTTGTGATAAGAGCTTGAGAAATACCGATTGCGAGCTCGGAAGGTTTTGGAGCCGTCGACGATTTCGCGATAATCATAAATGCTCCAACCATTCCGTCTACGGTTCCAAGCAGCCCAAACATCGGCGCTAAGGCACCGACCAGCGAGACGTAGCTAATCTTATGCTCGAGTTTCATCGCTTCTTCGCCCTGAACCTCTTGCATCGCCTCAACAGACTGACTGTATCCCGCCTGCAGTTTTCCCATGCCCGCTGCCAGCACATGCCCTAGGTAGGAGTCATCACTTTTCGCCAATTCATACGCCGGTTGGTATTCCTTGTTCTCAAGATGCGCCTCAAATGCCTCGCTGAGGGCAGGGGGCATCAAAACCTTTTTGCGGATCTGTAAGAAACACGTCACAAGCAATGCCACCAGGAAGAATGACAGTGCAAGAAAAATGATTACATACTTGATCCCGAGCGCGTTGTAATAAAAGACGAGCATGCTGTCGCTTTCTGGTTCATCGGCGGATGCCGGATCTTCGTCAGCCGCTAGGGCAGAATCCGACCAAACCGCTGCAGTAAACACCACGGCTGGCGCGAGAGCGACCGCGGAAAAAAGTGCGGGGAAAGGCAGGGGACTCGTTGGCATGCTGATCGATGCCCCCGAGAAGCTCAGGGTGGCGAACATCACCATCACTTTTGAGAATGAATATTTCCCTAGCCAACACAACGGGACAGATGCCCACGTTGACAAAGCGGCTTTCGATCGCATACCACTCCCGCCAGATTGATTCGTGCCCAACTGCATGCTTTTCTCCTCAAGAACAAGAAAAAGATCTTCAATTTTTAAAATGGTACTGCCGCTCATCGATATTTTACAAATGTAACCGGCGGCGATGGCTACGACTTAGCTGCTACAACTTTCTTAGCCCACGAACTGTTGGGATATGTTGACTCAAGATTTTGTTTTGCTTCCCTTGCACGCTCAGGATTTTTTCCGCGCTCCCACAGCTCACAGAGATAAAATAGTGCTTCGGCATGGCTCTCCGGCAAGGAGTTGTACACCAGATCGACCGTTAGAAACGAAATTAAGGCGTCTTGGTCTTTTCCACCCGTCGAGCGATAGGCTTCACCCAGCACATTGTAGGCTTTTCCAAGTAATTCTTTTTCTTCTGGGTTCGATTGCTTGATGATCTTTTGCACCATGTTTATAGCATCCGCCTGCTTGCCCTGCTGCGTCAAGCATTTTGCCATCCCTAACTCGGCACCTCGTTTTTGAGCAAGGCTGATCTCGTCGCCTGCATCAATTTTTATGGCACTTTGAAACTCCTTATAGGCCTCATCATATTTCTTTTGATTGAAGAGCATGGTGGCTCTCGCAGCGGCAGCTCGTACCTTCCATGATGCAGGCCCCTTGGCAAGCTTTGCGTATGCGTCCTGGGCTAATTCCCACTTGCCGGCGCTGCCTAATAAATCACCCAACAGTTCCTGCATTTGGTAAAAATGAAAGCTCTCGGAGTGCTTTTTAAGAAATTCATTAACTTGTTTTCCTGCATCAACTGGACTAGCACCGGAGTCGATTGCCGCCCGCCCAGCCGCCGCCGCTTTCACGAACTCAACTTCCGCGACAATGAGGGGTTCAGCTCCTTCTAATTCGCTTGGTTCGATTTTAGCAAGCTCTTTTAACGCATCAGCGGGCCGCCTGCGAGCGAGCATGGAGCGAGCCGTTTTGAGCGACGCTGGCTCCCCAGCAAACTGAATCTCACGAATCTTTTCAACCGGCACGTTTTTTGATGTCCCCGCTTTATCTTCGACATCAACGCCGCCTGGAGTGACCGCAATGACCTTGCCGGAAACCGTTCCCTCCGGCCCATCCGTACTGATAACTCGATCGGGTATCTGGGCATTCACTGATAAACATGCGAGCCCAACGATCGAGCTAAACAATGGTCTACAAAGCAGTTTTAAGAACACATGCACACTCGATTGAATCCGTTCCAACATTTTTTCCCTTTCACATTTTTTTAAATCTGCTGAATCAATCGGCTTGTGCTGCCCAAGCATACAGACAGCCCATTAGGTCCCCTTGGCGGCTGTGCTTGCACCTGCCGCGGCAGCGTCAGCAGCATACTTGGCAGCTTTATCGAGGCCAGTGAGTCCCGTTGGGGCGACGCCTTGCGCTTTCTGAATCTTTTCCATGAGTGCATTGAACTGCTTACGAAAATCATCGCCGCCCAGTTCGGGATACAGTTTGTAGGTGATCACGATATCGTTGAACGCACTTTCGAGGATCTTTTTGCTGTTTTCACTATTCGCACCTGCTAATTCTGCCCGCACTAAACGACACTTTGTAATATTCAAACGGGCCGTAAAAAACTGATTGCGTAACTTAAGAACTTTTTCATCATTGCCGGAGAATGCTTGCCGAGAGAGCTTATTGGCGATGCCGCCCCAGCCCCACGTAACGCTTTTGCCATTTTTGCGGCCGGCTATCGCCTGCTTGAGATAATCGTCGGCTTTTGCCTTGTCGACTGTTTTTTCGCCCATAACCTGCAGAAGTTCTGCCGCCATGGTTTGCACCTCAAGTGAATTCTGTCGCTTTAGATCTTCGAGAATCCAGTCAATATGCTTCTGGGACTCGTCCCATTTTTCTCTTTCGCGATACAGGTTGGACATTTTGAGCCTGATCGAAGGCTCAAACTTGGTGATCTCATCGCCACCTTTTTTTAGCAACTCCTCATACACCGCCGCTGCCTTAGCGAGGTAACCTGCGGCCTTATCTTTGGAAGCAATCGCACCGGTGCCTTTTCCAGATCCCAGCGTGAGGTACGTCGTGGCTACCCATATTTGTGAAGAAACTTTGGGGTCTCGCTTGGCTACTCCATCTAAAAACTTTTCAAAGCCTCCTAAAATAGCAGCAGCTTTAGCCTTAGACTCCGGACTGCCGGCCCCGTCCCCGGCTCCAAGATTCTCAAGTTGTGCCTGTAAATCCCGACCCATCAAGAGGTACATGCCGGTGAGTTTCGCCGATGCCTCTTCGCCTTCGCCAGCAACCGATTCCAGCTTATCCATGGCCTGCTGGGCTTTGACAAGTTGCTCTGACTGAATGAAGTATCGCAGAGCAACGCTCAGAGTACTTTCCAGTAATGGCCCCCCAAGAATGGCCACGTCTTTTCCCGTTGCAAAAGTCCACGGTCCATACTTCGGGTGTTCGAGAGTTTTAGCCACAAATTCATCGTCACCCGACTCCATTGCCATCTGGCACCGCGCCAGCGCCGCCGAAATACTGACCGGCGAGGCAGCGGCATCCTCTGGCAACAATCTCAGGCCCTCATCAATCGCTTTAGCTGCTTCTAGCCGCCACTCGGCAAGCTCTTTATCGGTTGGCCGCAATTCTTGTTCGAGTCGACGTTTTTCTAAGACTTTACGCCACATGGCCCCACCCGCTCGCAAAAGCACTTCTGAGCGGCGGGGGGATTGTGCAGGAAGTTTTTTAATAATGGACAAGACGCTATCGACTCCCTGTGACTCGGTTTCCGATGCGATCGCAATCAAAGCAGCGTCCGCACTTTCGGAATCATCGGGCCACGTTCCCATTATTCGTTCAGCTAATTGCATACACTGCGTCTTGGCATCGACTCGCCATGCCGCAACTTCCTGCTTCTGAAGCTGCTGCCAACTGGCCATCGCAATCTTTGCCGCCTGACGACTACCCTTTGAATTTGGGTAACGCTCGGCCAAAAAAGTACCAAGCGCTGCGGCAGCATGCAGTTGCTTGGAGTCGTACATCAAGAATGTCAGCAGGTATCTTGCCTGATTAAGACCATCCAAATCGGCATCCTCCGCTAATGGCATGGCTTTGCGAATGGCCTCAACGATCTTGATGCGTCCGGCTGTTATTTCTTTTGCTGCCGCCTCTACTTCGTCGGTCTTACCAGCCAACTCAGCCTGCTTTGCTTCGGCTTGCTTCGACTGCATCGTGGTCAGCAACAGCCGAGCCGCGTCCATAGCTTCCTTAAAAGAAGCTACTGAACCGTCCTGATCTTCTGGCAGTTTATTTTCTAAGTGCGCCAAAAGATCCCGTGCCTCCTTACTGAAATCCCTATTGGCTTTAGCAACCTCAAGAGCCAACTTTTTGGCATCTTTCTGAATCGCTATGCGCTTCGGTTTTTCCCCGTCCGCAAGCTCACTAGCACGCCGCTCCAACAGAACCGCAGCTCGATATTTCATTCCCAGCCAGTCGGCATCGAGCTTCGCTGGCGGCACGGACGTCAGTGCTATTTTCTGGAGGCGCTCGTCGAATTCTTCATACTTTTTTTCTTCCAACCAACATTCTAGGGAAGAGTTTATCGCCTTGGTCCGTAAACTCGGAACGATACCTGCTTCGCCTTCAAGCAATCGAAGGTTGGAAAGGGCTGCAAGGGCTTTGACTCGGTCGCCTAAGACAACATAGTTGCGTCCTTCGTAATATCGCGCAAAAAGCCCAACCCCACGCGATGAATACTTTTGGAAAAGATCCCCGTATTTTTTCGTTGAATCCTCGATCGCTTGCTTCCACTCCTTTGAATCTTTTTCCAGTGCTTTTGATTTTTCAAATAAAACACCTGCGATCAAGAGGCGTGCCTGCAGCAACTGGCCGCGCAGCGAATCCTGCTTTTCTTCAAGCAGGTCCATAGCCGCTACATCCGCTGAGGATAGGGCGGGGGTTTTCTTCGCATCTGGCTTGGCCTTAGCCCCCTTCGGTCTTGCAGGTTCTGCCGCTTCCGAAGCTTCTTTTGCTTTTCGTTCTTTTTCTTTCATCTCCGCCAGATCGGCATCGACTTTCTTCAGCGATTCCGAAGCAGCTCCTTCAGCACCTTCGAGGCTTTTAATGGCATTGTCAAAAAACTGCAGCGATTCAGCCTGAAGTGCCTTGACGTCTTGGTCTGGCCGCTTGGCTTGCTCGATCTTGCTACGACCGCGCTCAACAAGGAGGTTGCCCTTCTGCGTATACGCGGCAATCGCTTGCGCACCACCGGGCTTATCATCCAGAAAACGATCTATTTCCTTTTCTGCCTGATCTAGAATAGCGGCTCGCTTCTTGCTATCGGATTCAGTGCGAGTTGTCCCCACCAATGCGATGGCACGGCGGTAGGGAACATCCTTTTTGATGTCACTTGATGCATCAGCGGTTGCTTCGATCCGATTCAGCACCCAAAGGGCAACATCGGGCATCTGCCGCTCCTCGAGTGCGTCTAGCAACCGACGAGTACTCACGTCCATTGTTGAAGTTGCATTCTCTTGGGCCGCGGGTGACGACGGCGCACCGGTGGCAATGCCAGCTAGAAGCGACATCGCAATCAGCCAAGTGCGATTGAACGTATTGCCAAGATTTATTCGATGCAATGTCATTGCTGCGAGATACAAAAGGATGAGGCGTAAAAGTTTCTATTGTGGTTTCTCCACAGCAGTCCGTCAAATGCTTGCCCTCTATACCCAAGCTAAGGAGTCATTGCTGGCCTAAATCGATCGGCAGTCGATCTATTTGGAAGCGGCTGAAGAGAAGGACGGTGGAAGAATATTTTGCTGTTCAAGTGCATCCATGAGCTGCGATCCAAAGGGTGTCACATCGCCCCTCTTTTTCCAATGCTGCGACAGCTTTACGAGACCGTCGATCAGCCGCTTTTTTGACCCAATGTGTACCGAATCTCCAGCCAACTCACCGAGGCTCACTGCCAGCAGAATCTCGCAGGCATGCGGCGATGGCAGAACGGATTTAAAATCGGCGCCATCGGATGCCAGTGATGCCTGGACTGTTGCGTGAACAACTGGACGCTGAGGAGTAGCGTTCCCTGTACAATACGACACGACGGCAGACGCGAGCACGCCTGTGCCTGGTTTTTTTGCCACTTCATAGACCACTCGAACCGTTTCTCCCGCATGCATGTCGATCGATTCGGGTGCACCACCAGCGAGCAACGCCGCCACACTTTGCCGATGACCGACAATACGGTACATCGCAACCTGCGCTGCCTTAAACGTGACGGAAAGACTGCATCGCTGGGCCACAAGTGATGAGCAACCGTAAATCCCCTCCACAATTGCCCTGCGGATTGCAGTCGGATTAATCGCAATGCGTCCGAGCGAAGCACCTTGAGACCCGTCGTCTTGAGACCCGTCGTCAATAGCACGCGTTGAATCAATCAAGATAAACTGTGGCATGCTGTCGTTACTGAAAGAATTACTTGCGGAGGAAGCAAACTCGCCTGAGCGGCTCGCTTCTCCTCCTGAGGCAAGCGATTCCTGCCAGCGTATAAATGCTGCCTGACCTTCGTCGCGCGAGCGCTCTACTGAATCAGCGTGGGCAATGATCACCAATCGCGAGCGTTCGCTTAGAGATCGCTGACAACGTTCGGCTATTCGTACTGCGGCATCAAAATCACCAGCGCCACGGGGGGAGCACTTACGAAGTTCGCTGCATGCTCGCTTGACATCAGCAGCGTTTGCGCGTTCGGCAACCAGCCACGACTGCTCAGAACAAACGACTATCGTGAGGCGATCGGCGGGCTGCATGTGCGCGCTTGCCATTTCTAAACCACTGCACAACCACTGCCACACAAGTGGAGTCGCTGGTCCGGCAGACTGATCCAGTACAAGCACTGTATCGAGTGGTTCATTGGCTTTTCGATCCAGTGCCCGAGCAGTGATGCACACTTCGATGAGATCGGTGGGGGGCGATAGTCGAAGCGAACGCGTTCCTGCAATCGCCACCTGCAGGGCGGAATGATCTGTTTCAGATGGTTGCTGTCTCCTTGCAGAGTTTTTACTCGTCGCTGGAATCGCGGCCAAGATTTCCTCGACTCTGAGCGATGCCAACGCAGGCATCCGCTGCTTGAATGACGAAGACACAAGCAACGAGTCAAACGAATCTGTTCGCAAAGAAAGCGGTGGCTGATGAATCGATAGTGCTGCGGTCAGTGAGGGATCGACAAATGGTGCCTCGCCATGCGCCATCTCGAATGCAAGGTCGTAGCCGCGCACGCGCGGTACCGCGCGGCTAGGCTCTCGTGGCATTGGCAGGAAACGTAGTCCCGAGAATACTGACGCTTGCCCGATTGCAAAGGGCGATGGTGCTCCGCGCACCGATAGAGGCCCAATGGATTCCGCTGCGGTAGTCGGTGCATTGCTTCGCTCTTGAAGCGCCAGCTCTGCCGGAGAGCCGTTCTGAGCTTGAGCCAATTGTTGTTTGTGATCTGCCGGAACTGCAACCTGCTGAGCAGTCTTTAAAAACTGTGCCTGTGGCAATGCCGGCAATAATTCGTCTCTTGTTCCTTTTGATTCAAGAGACTTGGTATCAGTCGCAGAATTATTCTCGGCACTCTTCCGCCCACTGTTCGCCACGGGTGCCGCAAGGCGTTGCGACAATTCCATTCCACCCAAGAACGTGCCGATAACAGCAAATAATAAAACCGCCGTCACTCCAAAGTCATTTGCTAACGCTCGAGCAAATCGCCTCGTGCGTTGCCATTTTACCTTGTCCCATCTTGATCGAATCGACGGCGAGACAACGGACCCTAGATTCGCATGGGCATTCACCGGAAATACTGCGGCCGATGTGGGGATGACAAATTCTGCCGCACGATCGAGGTCAATACATCCAACACTCGTAGAGAGCGGTCTTCGTCTGTCCACAGGCACATGCTGCTTGGCCTTTTCAATCACCAACGCAGCATGCAGACGAGGAATCATATCAGGTGGGGCATCAACGCTGGCGAGCAGTCGATCAATCGCTGCATCGCTAAACAATACGTCGAGCGAAAGCCGCTGCTCAAGATCGACCGGCACAGGCACGCCTCGCACCTGTTGGTCCACCAAACGATCCTGACTTTGATGATTGTCGTTCATGACGATTACAGCTAGTTATTTTTTCAGAAAAGAGGTCGGTCCCAGACAGGAACTACTGAGCTGCTTTTTTATTACCCACTTGCGCAACGGACGCCCGCAGTGCGGCCGTTGATTCCAGAAGAAACTCCCGTAAGCGGGTACGTGCCCGACTGACGCGAGACAAAACGGTTCCGAGTGGAATTCCTTGCAACTGAGCTGCTTCTTGATGAGTGAGTTCGCCAACCACAACAAGCAGAAGGGTATCGCGTAGCTCCGCAGGGAGTCGGTCCAACGCTCGCTGCATAGGCCCTGAGAGTTCATCGTTGAAGGGAATTGGGCCGGTCGGGGCGGCTTGCTGCGAAACCTCATCACCGATTGTTTGCTCGCGCACACTGCGTTTGCGCCAATGATCGGCCACTCGTCTGCGTAGAATAGCCAGCAGCCAAGCTCGTTCACTGCGGGAATCGTCGTAGAGGTGCCGGCTGGTCCACGCTGAGCGAAACGTGTCTTGCAGCACGTCTTCGGCATAGTGCCCGTCGCCCAGCATTCGGAACGCAACCCGATAGAGTACCGTTGCATGATCACTTGCCCACCGCTCAAATTGGTCACTGAACGCTGGAGAAATGGGCATGGGACGATGCCGTTATGCCCTGCCGAAACACTGTGCCACCACCACGTGGAAGACTACGCATTTCATAAAGCTATTCTCTTGGGCAGTCAAAACTTATTTCCGAACACTTTTGTGTGTTGTACCAGTGGCAAAAAGGCGAATTGTGGCTCTATTGTGAGCTTTATTTCCCGACGGGGTGCAATGCCGTTCGAGCAGAACGGGATGCCGCATCTGCTGTCGCCAGCCAATACGGCAACTTTCCAGCAGCGGGGAGCTTGACAACACTGGCTGAATGAATTCCCGGACATGCCAGCACGCCTTCAACCGCTGATTTCGAAGGCTCTTGATCCAGATTCAAAACACCGATTGCATCCCCACCGGGAGTTGATCGACCGACAGTCATCTGCGCAATGTTGACCCCCAGAGCGCCAAATGCTGTTCCAACTCGACCGATAATGCCGGGTACATCTTGGTGCGTAAAAACAAGCAGGACTCCATCCAGATAGGCCTCTAGCCGATGGCCCTCCAGTTGCACAAGTCTCGGCATTGAATGTCCAAAGAGCGTACCGGCGGCTCTGTGCACCCGATCACCGACCACTAAATCAACCGCCACAACCGAGCTAAAGGCACCGGGATCCGATCGGCTCTGTTCCGTTAATTCAATCCCTCGATCGCGCAGCAACATTTCAGCATTCACAACATTGACATCCTCAATCGCCGACTCCAACAATCCGGCGGCAAAGGCCGCCGTTACCAATCGAGTATTACGGGCAGCAATCTCTCCTCGATAAGCGATTGAGCAGGACCGCGGCGGTCCGTCATCAAGTTGCGACAGCAGAAGCCCTAGTCGCCAAGCCAGATCAAGAAAACCACGCACGCCCTCGAGTGCAACAGAATCAATAGCACTTGAATTGACTGAGTGCCGAATCGCTCCCGTTGATAGAAAATCAACGAGCAAACCAACGCCCTCAACAGCGACTTGTGATTGTGCTTCCTCTGTGCTGGCCCCAAGATGCGGCGTTACGAGTACACCAGGCAAGCCAAACAAGGGGCTCTCTGTACAGGGCTCTTTTTCAAAGACATCGAGAGCAACTCCCGCAATCACTCCGCTTGTGAGCCCTACGAACAGCGCTTTTTCGTCGTAAATGCCCCCGCGAGCACAGTTCACAAGTCGCACGCCTGGCTTGAGGAGTGGGAGTTCATTCATGCCGATCAAATGTTGCGTGTCGGCTGTCAGCGGCGTGTGGACCGTCAGATAGTCGACCTGCGGCAGCATTCCACGCACGCTATCAAACAATTCAACTCCCAACTCGGCAGCACGATCCGGGGAGAGAAATGGATCGAATCCAATAACACGCATATCGAAAGCCCGAGCCCTCTTGGCAACCGCCAGACCGATGCGACCCAATCCAACTATACCAATGGTCTTACCGGCTAACTGCACGCCCATCAATTTATTGCGATCCCAGCGATGGTCACGCAGACTTGCATCGGCGGTCGCGATGTTTCGCGATAAACCAAGCAGCAGGGCAAACGCGTGCTCTGCTGTACTCACTGTGTTTCCAGCGGGCGTGTTCATAACGACAATTCCTTGCCGTGTGGCCGACTCCTTGTCGATATTATCAGTGCCGACTCCGGCCCGAACAATTGCCTTGAGGCGATGGTTTCCTGCCAGTGATTCAGCGGTGATCTTCACACCGCTACGACAGATGGCACCATCGTGTCGGGCCAATGTTTCTCGTAGAGATTCCCCCGAAAGCCCGGTCGTAATTTCATAGGTTATGCCAACCTCCGCAGCAGCATCGAGCAGAGCGAGTCCGTCGGGGCTCAGTGTGTCAAGAACAATAATCGATGGCATAGTCGGGTTCCGATTTTTTCAGATGTCGCAACGGGTGAGAGGGTGAGCGGTGGCAGATGGGTAACGACCGCGAAAACAATGCTACGCTAGGATTGTGTCTTAAGCCCGGCCTGTGAAGCGTGCGCACTTTGAAAATCAACCATACAGTCGCGCAGGCATTCGACACCCGGCACGGGCATTGCATTGTAGATACTCGCTCGAATACCCCCCACTGAACGATGCCCCTTAAGCTCCACTAACCCTCGTTGTGCTGCACAGCTAATGAACTCCTGCTCTAAAGCCTCGTTTGGCAGGTGAAATGTGACATTCATATCCGATCGACAATCGGGGCGAGCATGTCCGGAAAAAAAACCGCCGGAGGCATCTATGACATCATAGAGCAGTTGCGCCTTGGCGACGTTGTGACGGGCCATGCTGGCAAGCCCGCCCATGTTTTCTCGTACCCAGCGACAAACCAAACCAAAGATGTATACCGCAAACACTGGGGGAGTATTGGGGCGGGAATCATTTTTAACATGCGTCCTGTAATCGAGCATTGAGGGCAGGTCATCACGGGATCGCTCGAGTAAATCCTTGCGGATAATAACCGCGGTCACACCCGCAATACCTGCATTCTTCTGAGCGCAAGCATAAACGAGACCATACTTTGAAATATCAATCGGCCGCGACAGGAAGTCGCTTGAGCAATCGCATACCAGCGGCGCGTCACCTACCTCCGGTTCGTTTTTCCATTGGACTCCCTGTATTGTCTCGTTGCTGGTCATGTGGACATAGGCCGGATTTGTTGAGAGCTTGATTTCGTCAGGTGCTGGCAGCCGATCGTAATGGGTAGCAGCACCGTCCCAAGCAACGTGCACTTTGCCCTCACGCCGAGCTTCCTTCAAACCAGTTGCCCCCCACGTGCCTGTGATAATGGAATCGGCCGGTCTATTGACGCCGCGTAACAGGTTCATTGGCACCATCGAAAACTGCAGGCTTGCACCACCTTGCAGCAACACGACCTCGTGGTCGTTGCCGATGCCCACCAGACCCCTTAGCTCCTGAAGTGTCTCTTCGAGAATACGGTCGAAGGCAGGACTACGGTGACTAATTTCAAGAACGGATATACCAACACCGGGCAGCGAGAGCATCTCTTCCCGAGCCCGCTCGAGCACTGGCAACGGCAAAACAGCCGGGCCAGGGGAAAAGTTGAAGACGCGTTCAGTCGCCGACACAAGCCTGCGGTCCGTCACAAATGCTCTCCACGGTTATTAGAACTACATTCCTACATCGGAAAAATTACGATACAGAATGTCTTAGAATAGAAGCCGCCTGCAAGACGGTCAACGGCCAGCATTTTCGGTCGCAGGGAGTGCCAATCCATTCGCTGCGGGAGCGGAGGGCGACGGTAACGTCGCTACACGCGATGCGTGTGCCTTTGCATCTGCATTGAGAGTTGCTATTTTTGCGGCGACGGTGGGCTGGGCGGGATCAATAGCAATTGCCCGCGAGTAGTTGGCCAGTGCCAGTGACGGTTCTCCTGATGATTCACGAATTTGTCCGAGTGCTACCAGCGCTCGGGTGTTGTTGGGGTCGATCGCAAGCGCATCAATGAGATGGTTCTCGGCTTCGCGAAGATCGCCGTGCTCTTGGCACAACCGCCCGAGTTCAATTTGTGGGCTGGGATTTGTAGGCTGTTGCTGAGCCCAATTCTGCAACTGCGCAACGGCCTCTGCAGGCCTGTTCTGTTCGACTAGCAGCACAGCTAATCCCCGCTGGCATGCTTCGTGATTAAGATTACGAGCAAGACAAAGATGATAGTATTGTTCAGCAGTCTGTAGATCGGAGGGACGCCCAAATAGTTTGGCCTGCTGATGGTAAGTGGCCCCCAGATTATAGAAGCAATCCGGACTCCCAGGATGCTGCACGAGTGCTTGCTGAAAATGACTGACTGCCCCCTGGTAGTTGCCCTGCTGGTAGAGCACAACGCCATCCGCGTTGTCATTGCGAGCCATCCACCCACAACCCGCGCAAACTAGCAACGCCAGCAACTGCAGGTAGCCAAGTGGCGGAGCGATTCTTTGCATTCCAAACGTAAAACGTAACCTCACACTCACGCTCCAGTCCTTGTTCACCTTTTCTAAAAATGAGAGCCGAAACCGAGACATGGACACCGGCCAAGAATAGGATGAAAAGACGCTGAAACCGTACTCGCAGCTGAAATTGAAAACAAGGTCAGACTGCCTGCCTAGATTCCGTGATCAGCCAAGACCGCCCGCACTGCGCACCGATAGACGATGGAAGCATTGGAATGCATGCGGCCTGCAGTCGATGTGCCCTAGCTGCCCGTGGACAAAGTCCTCCATGCACTTTGTCCACTTGAAAACCTCCGGTTTTTTGCGGGTGCTACGCACCCGGGACCGCATCGTGCGGTCCAACACGTGGTTTATCCACAACCTGCTAGCACGACCGCAAAACCACCCAACATTTGGCTGATCAATTCACGGAGTCCTTGAAGCGGCAGGGGGGCTTGTTTCGGCAGTGGTCACGCAAGAGTCTTTATAAAAAACTTCTCGCTGCAAAAGGTTTGTATCGATAGCTCCTCGATGGCTCCTCGATGGTTCTATGAGACTGCTGTTGCGCGAACATACCCTAGCGACTTTAGCACCTCGAGCATCTCGCTGCAGGTCGGAAACATGCGGCCATTGACTCGTTTGTAGTGTTCTATGGCTTGCATGAACTCGATTTCTTCGGGCTGATAATCTCGCTCGCATGTTGTCGGGTCTATCAAACGCCTCCGCTCGCAACGGACGTTCTTTTTAGACGGTGCTGGCTGCGATTGCCTGTGCTTCAACTGCTGAATCGTCCGGGGGGTTTTCGCGTATGTGATAGACATTCTAGGCTCCTAAAATGCGTTGGGCCGCAGATTGCACTGCGACGGTTTTATCTGCCGGGCCTACCCCTCCAACTGGGCGCCTAGCATTACCTGCTACCCTGTGCTGGAAAGGTCTGCCGGAAGTATGCACCATTCCCACTGCGCAGACTTTGTCGATCAGGAAAAATAACCGTTTTTTCTCGATCTTGCAGACCACAGAAGCTTTCCGGCCAAGCAGCAGACGCTGCAACTGTTGCAACCGGCAAAACCGTCTTGATAAAAATTGGTGGCAACCGAGTCCGACACTAAACGCCACGAACAAAGCGTGCTTTAACGATTGCCGAAAAACTTTTTCAACGCCTCTGCTGCAGCGTCCCGCGAGGAGTCTGCGCCTTGCTTTGGTTGCTTGGCAAGCATTCCTGGATTTGATTTGGCTGCTTTTAGGCCCTCGATTGCCAGCAGACTGGCAGACTTTGAGATGCCAGAAGCCTGCGCGGGTGTGCGGTTCTTTTCGGAGATATTGGTGACCTCAGCAGCACTGCTATCAGCACTGTCGTTGCCGTTAGTTTGCAAAGAGTTTTCAGAATGAATGCTGTTGGCTTCTTCACCCGAACTGGCTGCGTGACTCACGGCCGCAGTGCGCTCTTCAGTGGGGCCTGAAACAGGAGTGAACGAATGAGTTGTGTCATGGATGCCGGCCGGAACATCGTCGGCCATCTGCCAGCGGGAGACATCATTTTCATTAGTCTTCGCCTCAGAGTCCGTGCACAACACCTTCAACTCAAGCGATCCAACACGTATCAAATCACCTGTAGAAACCTTTGTTATTTCAACAATCCGCACGCCGTTCACAAAGGTTCCGTTGCGACTGGCAAGATCTTCGACAGTGACACTTTCGGCTGTAACCCGCACGGCACAATGTCGCCGGCTCACTTCTTCGCTGAGCGGACGCACGTCGCACTCTTCGGCACGTCCAATCAGTAATTTCTCATGCTTGAGCACAATGGCTCTGCCAGCACTTTTACCAGATACGATGATCATTTTCGTGATCATGAGATTGAATGTCCGATTGCTCAATTATCCGGCTGGCGATTCACTGCGAAACGCTCTGCAAGCTATTCCTGTAGGCTAGCGTAGCAGCCTATCCACAATCAATATGGCCTCTCGAACTCGACTTGTGGTGAACGAGAGCGGTTCCTTGGATTACCGCATGAAAGAGGCGAAGCCATCCTCATCAAGGGTGCTGCTTACGCCCTATTTCATCGTCTTTTGATCCATGCTTTGTCGCGAAATCGTGCAGCAGCCACTGCTATTTCCTGCCCGTGAGTTTGTGCAAATGATCCAGAATTCTGCACAAGTGTTGCCTGAATATTTTCAGCCACTCGCTCCAGCCATCGATGCGAGAGCACCGTACAATCGATCCAATCGGGAGATTCCCCGAGCAGATCGGTGACGCCGATATGCCTTGCTAGGCTGGGTGTGTCAGGGTTACGTCGCAGCAGTAAACTGCCGTGCTGCAGAACCGTCTGTTCGAGCCTTCGCTGACTACTGCCCATGAGTTTAAACGAGGTTGGATGGCTACTCGTGACTACGTCTCCAACAGCACGCCGATCAAAGCAGAAGAAGGATTCTTCAGGCCGGCTAAAATGATTGTCCTCTTCAAGGCGGTGCATCGCCGCAGCTACCCCATACTCGCAGAGCACATCGACCATAGCTTTGTGCAAAACGTCGTAGAACAACTGCGGCTTGCTGCCTAGGATATGTTTTTTCGGAACGGATGCGGCATAGGTCAGATCACTGCCGTGGACAATTGCACCGCCGCCACTGGGGCGCCGCACGATTGGCACACCGTGCAAAGCTTGAAAACCGACCAAGTCCTCATGCTTTTGAAAAGCACCAATGGAAACAGTCGTTTCTGTCCAGCCATAAACTCGCACGAGAAACTCGTTGCACCGCTGCGAGTGAATCGCTAGGCACTCATCGGCCGACATATTGAGGGCGCCATCTGCATCACCGTCCCACCAGACTATCAGCCTGCTCACGGCACTGCCGACCAAGCTAGATGCTGATTTTTTGCTGCCTGGACCTCGTCGGGCCGGTTGATCGTGCCAGTATGCGGCGCCGATTGCACAAGCTCGGACGGTTCGCCAATGATCGTGCGCAGTGCATCGACAAAAGCATCGAGGGTTTCGCGGCTCTCAGTTTCAGTCGGCTCAATCATCACCGCCTCCCTGACAGTCATTGGAAAATAAACGGTTGGGGCATGAAATCCATAATCGAGCAACCGCTTTGCCAAATCCATCGCCGAGACCCCGCATCGCGCCTTAATACCGTGCGCCGATCCAACGAATTCGTGAAGACAACCTTCCGCGTAAGGTACAGGCAACACGTCTCGCAGAAGCGCTAGCAAGTAGTTGGCATTGAGGACGGCATACCGGGACACATCGGCCAAACCAGACGGACCGAGCGTACGAATGTATGCGTAGGCCCGCAGCAATACGCCGACGTTTCCAAAAAAACTACGCACACGCCCGATCGACTTTGGTTGGTTCCAATCCAGAGCAAAACGATCCCCATGCCGCACCACGCGCGGTGTCGGCAAAAACGGTTCGAGCATTTTACGCACAGCGATTGGACCCGCGCCTGGTCCCCCGCCGCCATGCGGTCCACTAAAGGTTTTGTGCGGATTGTAATGCATCATGTCGGCACCAAAGTCGCCGGGGCGAGATGCCCCCAGAATGGCATTCATATTTGCGCCATCGAGATACATCAGGCCGCCAGCGTCGTGCACCAACTTGGCGATCTCACTGATGTTGCGTTCAAAAAGGCCCAATGTATTGGGATTAGTAATCATCAACACAGCTGTTTGAGCGTTTAGCTTTGTCCGCAAATCGGCCATATCGACCATCCCCTCGGCATCGCTTTCAATGCCAATTGCATTAAATCCAGCCATCGCAGCACTAGCCGGATTTGTGCCGTGAGCACTCGTGGGCACAAGAACATTTGTCCGCACCTCGCCACGATCCCGGAAGTAGGCTGCCGCAACCAAGAGCGCAGTCAATTCGCCCTGAGCCCCGGCAGCGGGCTGCAAGGAGATGGCATCGAGCCCAGCAATCTCAGCGAATATGCCCTGCAGATTCCAAAGCATTTCGAGCATGCCCTGCAGGCTGGATTCCGGCTGATAGGGATGAAGATCCAGCATTCCGGCTAGTCCGGCCAATCGCTCATTTCGCTTTGGATTGTATTTCATTGTGCATGAGCCAAGCGGATAAAAATGAGAGTCGACAGACATGTTAAGCGTGGAAAGATTTGTGTAATGGCGCACGATGTCGAGTTCTGATAATTCAGGCAGTGGCGGTGGCGCAGCCGCTCTGGAGTGCGCAGGAATCGCTACGCAGTGATCCACAGCCGGCACATCGAGTGGCTGTAAACGAACGGCACGCCTACCAGGACGAGAGAGTTCAGAGAGCAGTTTGATGGATTGAGTGTTGCGCATGATTGGAGGTCGTAAGGGTAGAGGAAATAGAATGAATCGCTTCAGCCAAACCATCGATTTCTGCGCGGGTGCGCTTTTCGGTGACGGCTACTAGCAGGCAGTCATCGAGTTCTGGGTACCAACGGCCAAGCGGCACACCCGCCAGATAGCCTGCGGACAGCAGTTCGGCAACCAGCGCATCGGGACCGCCATGCGCATCACGGATCACAAATTCCTTAAAAAATGGCTGATCGAAGGCCGCTGACAGCCTGTTGCTTGTCAGCAAGCGCTGGCGAGCATAAGTGGCTTTTGCCAAACACGCCGTAGCAACTTCGAACAGTCCCTGAGGCCCCAGTGCCGCAAGATGAATGCTCGAACGCAGCGCTAACAACCCTTGATTTGTACACACATTACTCGTGGCTTTCTCGCGACGGATGTGTTGCTCTCGAGTTTGCAGCGTCAACACCCAGCAGCGATTTCCACGTCGATCTTGCGTCTGGCCGGTGAGCCGACCGGGCATGCGTCTCACAAAAGACTCCCGACACGCCAGAATTCCCAAGTAGGGACCGCCGTAAGCCAAGTAGTTGCCTAACCCCTGACCCTCAGCCACCACAATATCAACACCACAATCGCCTGGCCGCTTCAGCACACCAAGGCTTACCGGATCAACAGCAGCAACTACCAGGGCACCCACCGAGTGCGCCACTGCTGTGAGCGCTTCAATCTGCTCGATGCAACCGAAGAAATTGGGCTGCTGCAAAAGCACGCAGGCCGTGGAGTCGTCGATGGCCTCGGCTAACTCAGCAGTGCTCAGCACACCACCCCGAGCCTGAACCGTAACCGTTTCCACGCCTAGGTTAGCCAAATAGGTTTCGATGACCTGTCGGTATTCAGGATGGGCGGTCGATGAGAGTAGAACTTTTTTTCGTGGCGTTACCGAGAGCGCCATAAGCACCGCTTCGGCTGCCGCCGATCCGCCGTCATAGAGGCTCATATTTGAGATGTCCATGCCAGTCAAAGTGGAAATCAATGATTGGTATTCGAAATACACTTGCAAGTTGCCCTGACTCGCCTCTGCCTGATAGGGCGTGTAGGACGTGTAGAATTCGCCGCGCGATGAAAGTTGATCGACGACGGCCGGTACAAAGTGGTCGTACGCACCACCACCTAAAAAACAGACTGCCGACGCCGGAGATGCGTTGCGGCCAGCCAGCTCTCGCATGTGGGCTTCCAGCGCCATCTCATCAAGCGCCGCAGGAATTTCTAGCGGTCGCTGCAGCCGACAGGCGGCTGGTATGCCCGAAAAGAGTGCTTCCATGTCGCCGGGCCCACCCGACGAACGAATAGCCTCAAACATGACGCGTACGTCATCAGCAGTATGCGGGATGTAACTCATGGGAATGTTTCAACAACGATGGGAGGGGAAATTTATACGTCAATAGACTGCGAATGAATTCTTTAGTGAGGCTGACTGAGCACCAGAGCATCGTAGGCCGATTGGTCGAGCAGGGCAGTGAGCTCCTGTGGATTTTCGGGGCGAATTTGAACGATCCAGCCCGCACCGTAGGGATCCTTGCCGAGTGTTTCGAGACAGCTAGGCAATGCGGCGTTGACTTCAACAATCTCTCCTGATACGGGAGCGTACAAGTCGCTGACTGCCTTGACGCTTTCTATTTCGCCAAAAGCCTCACCAGCTTTTACCTTTCTGCCAACGGCCGGCAGTTGCATGAAAACCAGATCCGTGAGTGCTTCCACTGCATAAGAAGAAATACCCACAGTCACCACTCCCGTTGGTTCGGAACGAACCCACTCGTGCGTCTTTGCAAACTTCATTTCAGCTGCCATTGAACTCTCCATTTTTCCTCAAACGGTGGTCACTTCAAACGATACTTTATCTGCTTTATCCTATTTTCGGGCGACGGTAGAAGGGGAGAGCAACAACGCGAGCGACGTGCCGTGCATCGCGAACAAGTACGTCGAGAGACATACCGGGAATTCCCACATTGCGATCCACCATCGCCATTGCCACAGCCCGCCCGAGCGACGGAGCAAAACTTCCGCTGGTAACAACGCCTACGAGCTGCTGCTGCCGATAGACGGCATCACCTTCACGAGCACTCCGCTTTGAATCGAATTCAAGCCCCACGCGAATCCGGCCAGTAGACTGCGCCCGCAGAGCAGCAAACCGATCCGCTCCCGGAAAACTTCTACCCTCGAGGGTGACAGCCAAGCCCAGGCCGACGGCAAATGGATCGCTATCTTCTCGCAGTTCATGACCGTAAAGCGGCATGCCTGCCT
This sequence comes from Planctomicrobium piriforme, assembly GCA_945871035.1. Lineage (GTDB taxonomy): Bacteria > Planctomycetota > Planctomycetia > Pirellulales > UBA1268 > BAIKAL-G1-2R. The sequence continues at coordinate 52,330 of CAMBUD010000007.1, forward strand.
CCAGTCGCAGCGTATCGCGGGCGCCGAGTCCACAGGCCAGTAGACCAAGCGGGGTTCCGGCAGAGTGTATTGCTTCCCACACATGCACGGCCACATCGGCGGCCACTACGATTTCGAGGCCATCTTCACCGGTATAACCGGTGCGGCTCACGGCTGCAGACTGATCGGCCACACAGGCAGGAGTAGCGCGGTAATGATGCAACTGACCAATCCGCTCTGCATCTTCAGCCGAACATAAACTACAAATAATTTTTAAGGCTAGCGGCCCCTGTACGGCAATCATTGCTGTGTCCAACGTACGGTCGACGAGTGTCACGCTTTTTTTTGTGGGCGGCTCGTGTGAGTCGGGTAAATGTTTTGTGAGCCAAGCAACTACTCGCTGACGATTACTGGCGTTCACAACTAGCCCCATGCGTGGCGAACCTGCAGGCACACCACCGCCCCCCGACGCATCGCTCTCGCGTGAGACAATGGCGTCGTCCAACAGTTGAACACCAGCCATAACATCATCGCTACTGACAATCAATGAATACCGCGACTGCCCAACCTCAATGCCGACAACACGACGCGTGAGCAGCGACTCTAACCAGTCGAGAGACTGCGGACCACCAATCGACAACCGTCCCATGTGTGACACATCGAACAGCCCAGCGGCATGACGCGTCGCCAAATGTTCCTCCACAATCGATGCATATTGCACCGGCATCTTCCAGCCAGCAAAATCGACCATTCGCCCACGGTGCGACTCATGCCAACCGCAGAGAGGTGTTTCAAAAAGATTGGGCGTCACGGTGAGTTGCGAAAGGGTGTGCGGAGTTCAGGTCGGTACATCTACTGACAACGAGCGGCGACTTTCTCGCATGCTCAACAAAAACCTCGATCATCGGCAGGCTGAACGAGCACGCGGTTCCGAACCTTTTCCAAGCAGCGTTCGTGATCGTGTCGCCTGCGCATGGCACCGAGGATCGACACTATAGCGGAGTCCGCAAAATTCTACACATGGCACGGATCGACGATATATTTCGGCATATTCATCACAGCGCCCTTGGAAACAGTAGCACTGTGCGAACCGATGTGGGGCCTATTTTTTTCGCCGTTTCATCTTTTTTGCGGGCCGTTCAATCAGTGGCGGCCGCACAGAACGCTGTCGAACTGCCCGCGGAATCGCAGCGACCAGACGAAAATCAAGCGTCCGACGATCGAGGTCTACGCGAGAGACTGCAACGCTCACGCGATCGCCTAATCGGAAAGAATGACCGGGCCTGCGTCCACAGAGCGTGTGGCTGGCGCGGTCGTAGCGGTAAATATCGGTTGGCAAGGCGTTGAGTGACACCAGTCCCTCGGCCGGCAGTTTGAGGCCTTGTACAAAAAGCCCAAACGCTTCAACACCGGTCACCACGGCGTCCATTTCATTGCCGATTCGCGAACTCATGAAAATCAATAGCTTTAGTTTGATGAGTTCCCGCTCTGCGGATTCGGCCCGCCGCTCAAGCACCGAACACTCGGCCCCCAGTTCGATCAATCCATCACTCGCGACCCTACGGCCAAGCGCGAGTGCGGCGAGCGCTCGGTGCACGCTGAGATCGGGGTACCGGCGGATCGGCGATGTGAAGTGGCAGTAGCAAGAACTGGCTAACGCAAAGTGGCCGTCATCCTGCGGGCCGTATACGGCCCGCGTGAGGCTGCGCAGCACCGCATAATGCACGGCATGTTCCTCAGGTCGCCCACGCGTCAGCTTCAGCAACCGCTGCAATTCAAACCGACTTTCCAACGTATCGACCTCAAAGCCGAGCTCGGAGACAAATTCGGTTAGCTGTCGTAATTTTCTTAGATCTGGGGCTGGGTGAATTCGTCGCAGAAATCCTGCCCCAGCTGCTGCAAGTGTTGAGGCCACAGCCTCATTAGCAGAGAGCATGTACTCTTCGATAATCTTGTGGCTTTCGGTATTTTCCACAACGTGCGCACCCTCCACGCGACCGTCGCGGTCAAGATCGATTTTGACATCGGGCATCGTGAGTTCAAGCGCTCCACGCGCCGCACGGCGGGCACGCAAGATTCGCGAAAGATCACGCATGCGACCCAGCAGCGCACGCACCTCGGAAGTCATCTCGACGGTAGTGGTGTCAGGGTCGGCCAGAAACAGATCGACTTCCTCGTATGTAAATCGCCTGTTGCTTTTGATCGCTGAGGACTCAACCGAAGAATGCACCGGGATGCCTGTGGGTGAAAACTCGATCCAGCAGGTACGTGCATAGCGGACGCGACCCGGCTGAAGGCTGGCCAGATTGTTTGACACAATCTCCGGAAGCATGGGAATCACTCGGTCGGGCAGATACACGCTCGTTCCGCGGGCTAACGCCTCTTGGTCAAGAGGTGAGCCCTCCGGAACAAAATGAGACACATCGGCAATGTGCACGCCGAGTAGCCAGTGATCACGCTCGATGAGTTCCAGCGAGATTGCATCGTCAAAATCACGGGCGTCGATGGGATCGATCGTTACAATCACACGACTGGTGAGATCGCGCCGGCCAATCGGCACGTTTTCCTCAAAGCGATCGGCCTGCCGTCGTGCATCGGCGAGCACTTCCTCCGAAAAAGGTCCGGGCAAATTAAATTCATGAATCACCGTCTGCGTATCGACGCCCGGTTCACCGGAACGGCCAAGCACTTCCAGCAGCACGCCTTCGCCATCGCGCACATGGGTTGGAAAACGCAGTAAATCGACCACCACCTTGTCCTGCTCGCGAACCCCCTTGGCCCCCGGATCACCGACTAAAATAGGCCTTGCAAAATTGGTGCCATCAATCCGTACCCAACCAACACCAGCCGCCCTGAAGAACGTGCCGACAAACCGTGTCGTACGCCGTTTAAGAATCTCAACAATTTCCCCTGATGGTCCCAGTCGACGCACATCGCTGGCCCGCGAAATACGCACGCGCACCGTATCGCCTGTTGCAGCGTCCAGCGCTACTGGTGCGCCAATATGAATATCACCCGAGCGGTCACCGGCAGTCGCATCCAGAGGCCTCACAAAACCGTAGCCGCCTGCGGCGCGGCGGAAGATCCCAATGACACCACTCTTGCTTGCATGCGTGCCGCTTGTGCCAGTCTTTTTTAGTTGCGCAGATTCAACAGTACGACTTCGGGTCTTGGCGACCAGCGGCTCGCGGGGGGGACTCTTTTTGTGAGCGCTCTTTTTACGAGCCATGAAATGCGCCTTGTCTTTTCTGTCAACCGCGTCCACGGAAGAACTTACGACCCAGATTTGCCTGATACTGAGTCCAGCCGCCTTCGATTGCGGCCTCATTCTGGATGATTTGTATCGCACCGGCCATGCGGGCATCGAGATTATCAAGGTGGTGCAATGCGAGCGCCTCAAGCGTCATCGGCAGCTTAGGGGCTCCAAATTCATACTGCCCATGATGGCTGGCAATCATGTGTTTGATGCGAATAGCCAACTCGTGATCGAATGGTTGTCCGGTGCGGCTTTGGACCGCATCAATTTTATCCTCTAACAATTCCAAGCCCAGCAACACATGCCCGAGAAGCTGGCCTGCATCGGTGTACGAAAATCCTTTTTGGCTCTCCAACTCGACCGTCTTTCCGATATCGTGAAAAAGCACGCCTACCAGCAGTAGATCGCGGTCGAGCGCGGGGTACAGCGGTGCTATGCGATCCGCCAAGCGCAGCAAATTGACAACGTGCTCAAGCAGACCACCGGCATAGGCATGGTGCTGCTTCACGCCGGCTGGACTGCGCAGAAAAGCATCGACTAGATCGGTATCGGCCAGAACCTCATCGACCAGATATTTGAGTTGCTCGCGACGAATGGTGCCTAAGATGGTAGCCAGTTCCTTGGCGAGTTCTTCCACTGCAGTCGTCGACAGCACGCGAAAATCCGCCTCGTTGATTGTGCGCGGATCAACACGACCAATCGCGGTTATGATCAATTGCAGCGAACCTAAGTAGAGTTGTGTTGCTCCCTCGATACAAACGTAGTCCCCGTCATCGAATGCCCCGTACTCGTCATCAGATGCATTCCACATCCGACCAGTAATGGAGCCGCTCCGATCGGCTAATTCCACCTGCAAATACAACTGTCCGTTGCGATTGGGCCGCAGCTGTTTGTGGGTGGCAAGAAAGACCTGGTCAACCGCGGCTTGGGCTCCTAGCTCTGTGACAAATCGCCTGGACACAGACCCCTTGGAGCCGGCTCCGCGCCGTGGCGAGAATACGTCGTCGCGGTGTTGCGATTCATGGTCCGGTTGGCGGGTGTTGGACATAAGCGGACTCCAAGCAAAGCTGCGGGGTGGTTCAGACGCGAACACAGAAGGGGTATGTTCGTGGGCACGAAACAATAATAGTGTATGGAGTCGTCACCAACTCACAAGCAGCGACTCCAATCCTCCCCGCTTCCACAAACCTCGACCCAACTCATCGGAGACCATCATGCCCGATCATGCTATTTCACCAACACGCGCTGAGGACTACCCCGAGTGGTACCAACAGGTCATTCGTGCTGCCGATCTGGCGGAGCAATCACCGGTGCGTGGATGCATGGTGATCAAGCCGCACGGCTATGCAATCTGGGAACACATGCAGGCAATCCTCGATCGCATGTTTAAGGAGACCGGACACCAGAATGCCTATTTCCCTCTATTCATTCCGCTCTCCTATCTTGAAAAGGAAGCGCAGCATGTTGAGGGATTTGCCAAGGAATGCGCTGTTGTCACGCATCATCGCCTGGAACTCAACGCCGAAGGCAAACTGATTCCTACCGGCAAACTTGAGGAGCCGCTCGTTGTGCGACCTACCAGCGAAACAATCATCGGTGCCATGTACGCCAAGTGGATCCAATCGTGGCGCGATCTGCCTGTCTTGATCAACCAGTGGGCTAATGTGGTGCGTTGGGAGATGCGTCCGCGACTTTTTCTTCGGACGGCAGAGTTCCTCTGGCAGGAAGGGCATACCGCTCACGCGACCCGCGAGGAGGCGATCGAAGAAACCCTGCGGATGCTCGAAGTCTACGCGACATTCGCCGAACGTGACCTCGCCATGCCGGTGATCAAAGGACCGAAGCCTGCACAGGAGCGATTTCCGGGTGCAGTCGACACCTACTCAATCGAAGCGATGATGCAGGACGGCAAGGCGCTGCAAGCCGGCACCTCGCACTTCCTCGGACAGAACTTCGCTAAGGCACAGGAAATGAAGTTTTCGAGTGTGAGCGGAGCGGAGGAGTATTGTTGGACGACATCGTGGGGCGTTTCTACGCGGCTGATTGGCGCGGTGATTATGACTCATGCCGATGATGATGGACTCGTGCTGCCGCCACGCATTGCCCCTACGCATGTCATGATCCTGCCCATCCATCGCAGCGAGGAGGAGCGGACGGCTGTTCTGGAGTGCTGCCGAAAATTGGAGGCAGATCTTTTGGCATCGCGGTTTGCTGACGCACCCATTCGGGTACGGATTGACACTCGCGACATCCGCGGCGGCGATAAGGTGTGGCAACACATCAAGCAGGGGGTTCCCCTGCGCGTGGAGATCGGGCCACGCGATTTGGTCAGTGGCTCAGTCAGCGTTTCCCGACGCGATCAGCCCCCTAAGCAACGAGCAAGCATGTCGCTGGCAGAGTTCGTACAGACAGCGCCCAAGCTGCTTGAGGAATTACAAAACGGACTCCTGGAGAAAGCGCGGGCGTTTCGCGAGACCCACTCTGTGCGGCTGGCAACAATCGAATCGGTACTCGATTTCTTTGGGCCAGCGGAAGGACAGGGGGTTCAGGGTGGATTTGCCCACGTGCACCTTGCTGATGATCCGGCCGTAGCTGCCATTCTCGAACCGCATAAACTCAGCGTGCGCTGCATTCCGCTGGAGGGAGATGACGAACCGGGGATCTGCGTCGTGACCGGCCTTCCCACGGTCCGCAGGAGCGTTGTTGCGCGGTCCTATTAGTAGTCCGTTTTGGCAAGCATTTCTACGGCCTGCAGAGGGGACGTTTGCCAACTGGCACCACACTCTTTTGATGGCTTGAAGCGGTTTTATAATTTTGCCTGTCACCCCGCGAGCTTGAGTCGTGTAGAGTAGAGAAGACAGGGCCGAATGCGTTTTTGATAGTCTTTTCTCTGGAGGTGTGTCATGTGTTGGCTGTCGAGAGTTTCGATTGTTGCTGCATTTATAAGTGTGTTAGTCGGCTCTGATGCCACCACTGTCGCTGCACCGCTGGACCTCAGTCGCGTTGCAGCCGATTCCAAGTGGATGATGCATCTTGACATGGATGCCGCCCGCGATTCCACCATTGTGCAACGGGCCTATGAGCGGGCGACCAAAATGCACCCACATGCCGAAAATATGATCTCTATTTTTTCTGGAATGACGGGCATGGATCCTCGTAAGGATCTGCATGATGTTACCGTTTACGGCTTTGACACTGACAAACGCAATGCTGTGATGATTGTCTGTGCCGATGCCAAACGAGAATTCTTGAACAAGATGGTGGAGAAAGCGGCCAATCATAAAAAAACTGAATACCGTTCCTACACGTTGCACAGTTGGACTCAGAAAGGCTGGCCGCGCGGCTGGTCCGGTTCAGTTGTGGGAGCGTTTTTTAAGGACAGCATCATGGTCTTTGCCCGCACAGAGGCTGGCGTACAGGCGGCACTTGATCTGCTCGATGGTTCTTCTACAAAAAGTGTTCGCGCAACTGGCTCCATGCTGGCTGGCCGCACTCGGCCTGGATCGATTATGATCGCGCGATCCGTAGAAGTTGATCCAGACACTCGCTGCCCAGTGTTGAAGCAGGGTTCGGCTTTTCGTGTTGCCCTAGGCGAGAGCAGCGGTTCATTTTTTTATCGAGCCCAACTGGACATGAAAAATGCTGCGGCCGCTGGGCAGGTTGAAGATGTCGTAAAAGGCTTTATTGCACTGGCTTCACTCAAATACGGTAGCGATGAGAACACTACTAAACTCCTTGCAGACCTTGGGGTCGAGACCGACGGTAATGCCTGCAAAATTTCTTGGAATGCTCCCGCTGATGGTGTTTGGAAATGGATGGACAAAGCGGCCGCAACGTGGGAGGAAAAGCGGCGGCAGTGGAGCGGCAAAGGACGCATGCAGAATGGGTGCCCGGATTGCGAAAAAGATGGTTGCAGGGGCTGCCAGTCAGCCGGAAGATGTCCTCTTGAGGGTGGCCAGGCAGGGGCTCATGATGCTGAAAAACCGCTTGCGGAAGATGAGTTTTAAACGCCCCCGCTCAAATATCTGTTGCGTTGGGAGTCGATGAACTTGCGGGCACCGAATACGTGGACGGTAGCAGGCCTCTCCCTTTTTGTTGGGGCCTTAGTTGGCGTCAGTGCGGCGCTGCTTGAGTCAGCGTCTCGACCTTGGCGCATCGGTGAATTTATCCCTGCTACAATCAATCGGCCGGGAGCTGCAGTTGCGGAAGTGGAGGTGCTGCAAACCGTTTATGACTTTGGGTCAGTTGGGCTTGGAGTAACGGGTTTTCATGAATTTGTCATTGGCAACACAGGCACTGCGCCGCTCTCACTCAAGCGTGGTGCCACGAGCTGTATCTGTACCGTCAGCGACTTCGAGACGATCGATGGAAAATCGTCGGTTGCAGAAAAGATAGTTGCTCCAGGAGCCACCACTAAGGTGAAGGTGCAGTGGCGTGGCAAGGGAGAATCGGGCCCCTTTCGCCAGAAAGCAACGATTCTCACGAACGATCCTCGACGAGAGGAAATCGCGTTTGTGGTGGAGGGATCGGTTGTGCCAACGTGGAAAGCGGCACCAGAGGCAATCGTTTTAACAAACGTCTCCCGGAGTAGCGGTCAACGTGCAACTGTAAAAATCTTCACTTTTGGTCCTCAACCTCCCGAAGTCGATACGCTGACGGTGAGTCATACGACCGGCCCGCAGGCTGCCCAGCTTTTCTCTCTTTCCACTGCGTTGCTTGATCCTGCTGAAATCAAAGCCGAAACGGGGGCAACGGGGGGTTTTCTTCTGTCCGTGGATGTGCAACCGGGACTGCCAATTGGGCCGCTCAGGCATACGATCCAGATGGTATTTCGGATCCCTGAGGAGGTGACTGCAGAAGTGCCGCTGGTTGGAGAAGTTACCGGTGATCTTGCGTTGGCGGGGACGGCGTGGGATTCCTCTCGTCAGGCATTATCACTGGGAACGGTTTCCAGTCGCTCTGGATTGCACACGCAACTATTTCTAACGGTCAAGGGTCCACACCGCATAGCGGTGCGGCCGGTTGTCCGCGAGGTTGTTCCGCAATCACTTGAAGTCCTTATCGGAGAAGCAAAACCCGTCGGTAACGGTGCCGTTCTACGAATTCCAATCACTGTTTCTGTTGCTCCCGGTAGTCCCACGGTCAACCATCTCTGTTCACCGCAAGCACCAGCCGGAAAGATTGTGCTTGAGACAGCTCATCCCGACACTCCCACTCTGACGATTCCTGTCTGTATCGCCATTGGACCGTAACCGCACATGATGACTTGCCGACTATTTTATTTTGCTGTTTGTGCAGCCAACGTGCTCTTCTACGGCGCAACCAGCGTCCTGTTTGTCGCCCGGCAAGCGTGCGCCGATGAGTCGACGAGAGCCGTTGCAGTAGCGACTGCCGTTCCAACTCGTGGGATGGATGTTACCGATGCCATTGTGGAAACTTTTCAGCAGCGCAATGGCCCTATTTTCGAAGACTGGAAGAAGCCTCGTGCGCTGCTCGTCATTACCGGTGAACTGAATGGGTACATCGAGCCCTGCGGTTGCACTGGAAAAGAAAACCAGAAAGGTGGCCTCAGCCGTCGCCAAAATTTTTTGCGGGCCGTTCAAGCTGCAGGCTGGCCAATGCTTGCGGTTGATATCGGTGGACAGGTACGGCGTTTTGGCCGTCAGTCAGAGGTAAAATTTCAGTCCATCGCCGATGGCCTAAGGGCGATGGGTTATTCAGGGGTTGGCTTTGGCTCCGATGATCTGCGCCTTCCGGCCGAGGAACTCATTGCTGCAGTAGCAGCCGTGGGCGATCAACCCTCTCCTTTTATGAGTGCAAACGTTGGACTACTCGGTCTCGATGCCAACATCACACCACGGCTACGCATTGTGGAGGTTGGTGGCTTGCGCATTGGCATTACAAGTGTGTTGGGTGAAAAGGAGGCCGGGCAGATTCGCAACGATGCTATTGAAATTCTCCCGGCTGCCAAGGCATTAGAGGGCGTGGCTGCAGAACTGAAGAACTCCCAATGTTCGCATCAAGTTCTGCTCTCCTTTTCATCCCCTGAGGAAACCAAAACTCTCTCCGCCCGCTACCCACAATTTGACATCGTTGCGACTGCTGGAGGTGCCGATGAACCACCAGCACAACTCACACAGCTACCGGGACGGGCACAGCTTGTAGAGCTTGGCCACAAGGGGATGTTCGCTGTTGCCATCGGCTTTTTTGATAACCCGGCGCTGCCGATGCGCTCACAGCGCGTGCCACTCGATGCCCGCTGGGGTGAGTCAAAAGATATGATCCGACTCCTAGGCCACTACCAAAGCCAGCTTGAATCGCTCGGCCTAACGGGACTTGGTCTGGTAGCAATCCGACATCCGAGCGGTCGTCGCTTTGCAGGGAGTGCTGCCTGCGCCGACTGCCACAAACGGGCATTCGAAATCTGGAAGGATACTCCGCATGCCACGGCACTCCAAACACTTGAGGAGCAGTTCCCCAGTCGCGACAGTGACCCTGAATGCCTTTCATGCCACGTTGTTGGCTGGGCTCCACAGCGATTCGAACCATTCGAAGGTGGCTTTTCTGGTATGGAATCGACACCTCATCTTGCGCATCAAGGCTGCGAGAACTGCCATGGACCAGCTGCGTCTCATGCTGCTGTTGAGCGGGGCGATGTGCGTGCAAGCCTGACCGAACGCGACCGCCTGAGGCAGGAACTCGTTCTGTCCATCGACACTCCAGAAGGAAAGCAGCGGGCAACAAATAACTGCTTGGAGTGCCATGACCTCGACAACAGTCCTGCGTTTGAATTCGATACCTATTGGCCACAGGTCGAGCACTCTACGACAGCTCCTCCTGACAACCAACCGGCTAGCAAATAAGGAAGGCCGAGCAGGGTCTCGTTAGCTGGGCAAAGCTTCGTCGGGGATATTAAAGTTTGCCGATACGCTCTGCACATCGTCGTGCTCGTCCAGTCGCTCCACTAAATCCAGAATCTTTCGGGCCAGCTCGACATCCTCGATGTCCACTGTGCTCATTGGAATTCTTACGATCTCATTCGATTCAATTGATAAGCCTGCGTGTTGCATGGCAGCAATCGTTGCAGCCATGGTCTGAGGTTCACATGTCACCTCCCACCGGTCTCCACAAAGCTTCACATCGTCGGCCCCTGCTTCAATCGTTAGCTCCATCAGCCATTCCTCGCTGCAAGATGTTTGCGGCACACGCACCACGCCCTTGCGCTGAAATAGATACGCCACGCATCCTGTAGCACCAAGCTTTCCGTCGCAGACTTCAAAAATCTTGCGGATTTCTGGAGCCGTACGGTTTTTATTGTCGGTCAGAATCTCACACAGCACGGCCACGCCACCCGCTGCATATCCCTCATAAATCGACTCCTCGAGATTCCCTTCTTTGAGGTCGCCAGTGCCAGTTTTAATAGCCCGTTGGATATTTTCCTTGGGCATGCTCACTGCCTTGGCAGCATCGATCCCATATCTCAGCCGCAGGTTGGTATCTGGATCTGAACCCCCGTGCCTAGCGGCAACGATAATCGCTTTAGCAAGCTTGCTCCAGAGTTTGCCACGCTTGGCGTCAATGAGGGATTTCTTGCGGGATATATTCGCCCAATGAGAATGCCCTGCCACTACTCCTCCCCTCAAGTTTCTTTTCTGGTCTTTTGTTGCTACGAGTGTGCGTGTGGCTGTCTTTCCGTTTCAAAAATTCTTGCGGTCCGTAATGGCTATTTTGTGATTAGCGAGGCTTTCGTTTGGCGAGCTGTATGGAGTGTCGCTTGGCAGACGACTTTTCAGCGGGCTTTAATTTTCCAGGACCAATTTTGTTTCCACTCTTCTTTGACTTGTTTCGATCTTTGGGAGCTCCGCGTTTGGGCGTACCACTTGTGTTTAGATTGGCGGATTTTGTAACGGGCCGCTTGGGAACTGCTGCCTTGGGTAACCGTGCTGTCCCGCCAGCCTCCCCGCGCAATGGAGCCCCGCGTCCTTTTACGGGAGCACTCTTCTCGGACACTGGCAAAACCGCAGGCTGCTTAACTGCCGGCGGCTTCCCCATATTCGGCTTTACAACAAATGGTTTTGGTCCAGTTTTGCCCCCCACAATCGGCTTGCCATCGGCGGTGCGTTTTGGACCAGAACCCGGGGGTGGCAAAGGTGTCTTACCGGGCGGTCGTGCCGCCGCCTGAGGTCCAGCCGGGCGAAGTTCGTCTGCAGCTGCCTGCGCTGCTTCAGTTGCCTTCTGATTTTCTCTGCTCGGAGTCTGGGGCGGGGGATTCGGAGCAGCGAGAGGTTCGCCTCGTTTTGGAAAGCGCGTCTTCTCAGCAGGGTTGATCGCTTGCAATAGCTTTTTAACAGCTGATCCGTGAAGGTTGCGAACACAATCAGCACCAAACTGATGCAGTACTGAACCGAACTCTTGGCCAGCTTTCTTCGATACTAATCGTTCAATGCCCAACACTTTTTGGGCATCATATTCCTGCTGCGTGACAATGCCGGTGAGATAAAGCGCTGAGATTGCCCCTAGATCGAGAGGGACGTAGTGCCCACCCAAGGCAGTCGAACTGACAAATGCAGTAACGAATGGGGGAATGCCGTGCAAGTGCTCAAGCGTCTTGATGCCATGGGCAATGGAGTACTTCTTGGCATGCTCCAAAGAAAAACTATACGTCGATTCAAAAACACCCTGCAGAACACGTCGCAGTGCCAATGCCGCCCGTGGGGGATCCGGAAGTTCAACGAGAGACTCCGCCAACTCGGCCACAGTTGTCACCCGAACTTCATTGAGGTCAAAATAACTTTCGCTGAGCCGAGCAAAAGCTTTTTCGGCACTATCGTACGGTGCATTCTCTAGACAGCATGCAAACAGCACTTGCTCGAGCACGGATCGATTTGTATTCGGTGCAATAGGCTTATAGTGCGACTTGAGCACCTTCTGCATTTTAATGATGAGTTGCGGTCGTCCGGGTTGCTTTGGATTGGGTGCTTTCATGCTAGTCCTCTGAATCTTTCTCTTGTTCAGCCGACACTGTTTTGTCCACCGTTTGAATTTCGGCAAGTGTTGACGGCAATACCTCGTTGAGCATCCGGGTGATCTCAATAGAACGCTTGACACCACCGTCGAGTTCAAATTTCAGTCGAGGTGTGTACCGTGTTTCAATCCGATCTGCAATCTGCGATTGAAGAAAACCAGCTGAGCTAGCCAAACCGCGCAGAGCAAGTTGTTCTCGAGACGGACTGCCCATCACAGATACATGCACTGTAGCGGTGCGCATATCAGGGGACATCTCCACGCTCGTAACAGTAACATCTTGCACGCGCGGATCGCGCACCTGCGTTAAGATGGCCATGCTGACCACCTCTCGTACAGCCTCGGCAGCCTTGAGAAGTCGTCGTGTGCTCACGAAAGCGTCCGTGCGACTTCCTCGATTCGGTAGCACTCGAGGATATCGCCCTCCTTGATGTCATTAAATCCGGCCAACTTGATGCCACACTCAAGCCCATCTCGCACCTCGCGAGCATCGTCTTTCTCACGTTTGAGTGACTCAATACCGTATGCACCGACAATACGACTGTCACGCGTAACACGCATGCGCCCATTACGGGCAATGACCCCAGCAATGACACGGCATCCGGCCACAACACCAATCCGACTGATGGCGTAAATACGTTGCACCATGGCACGGCCGAGTTCTGCCTCCCGTTTTTCCGGAGCTAGCATCCCCTCCAGTGCTTTTCGGAGATCGTCTGTTATCTGATAGATAATTTCATACCGCCGAATTTGTACGCCGCGATCGTCCGCTAGCATTCGAGCTCGTTCATCCGGAACAACGTTGAATCCGATGATCACTGCATCGGATGCATCCGCTAGTTGCACATCTGCTTCGGCAACACCGCCGACAGTAGCCTGTAAAATGCGGATTTTAACCTCTGGATGCTCTAGCTTGGTGAGTTCCTTGAGTATTGCCTCAATCGAGCCGCGCACATCAGCGCGGATAATGAGATTGAGTGTAGGAGTTTTTTGTGCACCAAGGCGATCGAGTAGATTCTCCAATGTCACGTGCACAGGTGCGCTCAAAAGGTTGGAGTGACGACGGATATCACTACGCTTGATCGCCACTTCGCGTGCCAGTGCAATCGAATCCACGACCTGAAAGCGATCTCCTGCTCCGGGAGCTATGTCGAGGCCACTAACAAAAACAGGCTCGGCAGGACCCGCCTCGGTCATCTTTCGCTTGCCAATCGTGCCGAGCATCGACTTCACATGGCCGCTTGCCTCGCCACAAACAATAGCATCGCCAACACGAAGCGTTCCCTTCTGCACCAACAGGCATGCCATAACACCACGGCCCTCGTGAATAGAAGCATCCAAGCAAACGCCAGCCGCATGACGGTCGGCATTGGCTCGGAGATTGTGTAGCTCGGCGATGGTGAGAAGGGTGTCGAGCAAATGGTCGATACCTTCACCGGTGAGCGCACTGGTTTTGACGACTTCAGTCTCACCACCCCACTCCGTAGGAAGCAGTTCGTTGACGGCCATCTGTTGGTAAATGCGTTGCACATCAATTCCAGGCAGATCGATTTTGTTAATACACACCACAATCGGCACGCCGGCAGCCCGAGCGTGGCTAATAGCCTCCTCGGTTTGCGGCATGATGCCGTCGTCGGCCGCCACGACGATCACAGCGCAATCAGTGACGTTGGCGCCTCGCGCTCGCATCTGCGTGAAGGCTTCGTGCCCGGGAGTATCGACAAACGTGATGGCCTTGTCGTTGCGATTGACGGAGTAGGCACGGATGTGCTGCGTGATTCCGCCACTCTCACGGGAGACGACATCGATGCCTAAAATACGGTCAAGGAGCGACGTCTTACCGTGGTCAACGTGACCGAGAAATGTCACCACAGGCGCTCGGGCCACCTGAGTCGCTGGATCCTCATCCACGGCATCAAATCCTGCCAGCAACTCTTTCTCTAAATCCTCAACAGTTTTGATGTCGAGCTGCACGCCCAGTTCTACCGCCAGTAATTCAACGGTGTCGCGACCAATCATCGAACCCATGCTCGGCATTACATCCATACCAAACTCGAGCAGTTTTTTAAGGACTGCGCTGGCGGAAAGGCCAATCGCCTCAGAGAAAGCACGAACGGTGCAGGGCACCTGAATCGTGGCGTTGGTTTTTCGCGGTGCCGCTGTTGAGACTGACGAACCTTTTCGTGGCCTCGATGATCGCCGGCGTCGGGACGCTCCGTCATCATCGTCTGTTCCGCGAACACCCGTCACTCGCTTACGGTTAAGCTGTCGTGTTTCGCGTCCACCAAGCAGATCTTTGACTTCACCGGGCTGAGATTTCGGCGGAGCACGGCGGGGCCGAACACCGGGTTCCATCGGCGGTGGAACCGGTGCCATACCAATGCCGCCACGCGCGTTGCCGCGAGGAGGAACATTGCCGGAGGGCCGAGGACGCGTGGCATCCGTTTCTCGCTGCTCATGCTTACGCATGTGATCAGCAAGTGGCTTTGAGCCGCCTGCCTTGGCGCTGCGGATGGCATCCAAGGGAAGTTTTACATCTGGCTTTTGGGCAGCAGGCTCCTGCGGAGCGTGAGAGAGAGGTTGACGCGAGACCGTCGGCAGCGGCGACAGCTTAAACGCGGGCCGCGGAGCAGGCTTACTGCTCATGCCGCCGGGCCTCGGCGCGGGGGTACGAGCAGTCGCTGGGGCCGATGACTGGGAAGAAGGCGTCGCTAAAGGCCCAGGAAGTTCGAGCGGCTTATCACGCGAAGCAACACCGGCAGGTGCGATGTAGTCTTCGCGCTTGAGTGTTAGCGATGC
>CAMBUD010000008.1 GCA_945871035.1 Planctomicrobium piriforme
GCAGTTCAAAATGCGACGATCTCCTACTGGTTGAAATCAACCAACTCAGAGCCTACGGCTCGAACGTTTAACGGCGTCCATTATGAGTCACTAGCGTCCAGCGCCGTGACCTTAAACGCCGTGGATGCAACCGTGAATATCATCGGTGGCTTTATCACGGAATTTACGGTTGCTCCCGTGCCAGAGCCCAACTCGATGATCTTGGCCGGCATCGGCATCGCCGTAGCGACCTGGTCGCTACGGAAGCGTCGTCGCAGGAGCCCAGAAACGGGGACAGGTACAGTTTCTGCCAAAAGAGGGGGTTAGAAACTGTACCTGTCCCCGTTTCTCTCTCGCTCCACCAGCTTTCGCTGGCTCTTGATCAACTGCGTCGGACGGGCCTGAGACCTTGTTTAGCAGCCCATGCTTCAAAGAGCGCTTGTGGTGTGGCTCGAAACACATCGTTAAAGGCTTTTTCGAATGCCACGCCCGCGTCGAGTTGCTTGGTAAGTAAGCGAAGCCGATTGCCACTGGCTGCGATCGAGCTAACGAATCCACCACTCACCGTGGCTAACGCTGCCGGCTCCCCATGTCCTTTGAGGAACTCCGCTGCGGAGCCGATGCGCTGCAAACTCTCCGGGACATCGCTACGCCAGACTTTGACAAGTGGCGCTCTGGCCACAGTTTTCATAGCCACCGTCCTGCCGGCTCCAGTCGCAAACCACTGCGGCGCTCCGCGACCTTGCAAAGCTGCAGCTGTAATCTGCTCCACCAACTGGAGCTTAAAATCATCCTCTGCATTGGCATTCTCGTTATCGGCAGAGGGCAGCAGTAACGCGGCGTAGGCAACATCCCCAACAACGCCAGCGTTTCCGGCCATGCCCTTGGGTCGTTCTTTAAACAACACATTCTGCCAAAAACCCGAGTAGTCGTATCCTTTTAAGAAAACAAAAATCACGACACCACCCTTTAAGAGCGGCTGATCGCCTTCAACGAGTTCGGGACGCACCTGTGAACTGCTGGCAGCAGCGGCATCGGCAAGCTCTGCCAATCGAGAAGCTGTAACGTTGCCGATAACGCTCACCGTGTCGCGCTGTTGCACCAAAGGATCCTCATCCGGAATCGCGCTTTTCCAAAGTTTTTTCCCGGCATTAAAGCGGATGGTTGCCAACTCTGCATGCGAAAGTTTTTTGGCAACCCCAACAGCGGCCACCGACTCTAGGCTGGCTTGGGGGGTCAGTGCATCGAGCTTGATCCCTTGATTGATCCACTTCTCAATCTGCGCAATCACGTCGAGTGGCAGTGGGGGCTTCTCGAGCGGCATCCGCTGCCCCTCAATGTTCATCCCTTTGAGCTTCTTCACCAGCAGGCTTTCCAACGCTTTGCCCGGCACGATCGGTGGTCCGTTTTGGCCGCCTTTCATGATCGATTCAAGACTCACCATCTGCAGACCGGCGTCCGCGTCGTCGGCATCGTGACACCCGGCACAGTGCTTAAGAAAGATTGGCACAATATCAGCGGCGAATGAAACATCCCCGGGCGCTAGCGCAACAGCACTGATCGGTTTGATAACAGCCGCTGGCCCGGCTGGCTGCAGCAGTGCGCCACCCTTGGCCAGTGCCTCCAGAGGCGTGGCACGATTGCCACCATCAAACACCGCTCCGGCATCGATCCAACGCATTAACATACCGAGGTCCGCAGGTGAAACCTTACCTCCTCCACGCGGCATGTCACCGCTGAGGATCACCTCGACTAATCGACTGGCATTGCCAACACCCGGTTGCACCATGCCAGATCGCATTAACATCTCATAGGATGCCATTTGAAAATCGCCTTTTTTTCCAGCGATGTGGCATCCTCCACACTGTCGTGCCAAAAGCGGCGCTACCTGTCCCGTAAAGCTGATACCGGTGCTGATACCGGCGCTGATACCGGCAGCACCCACTGGGTTAGGCTTGAGTGGCAGTCGCGCAACAGGCGCCCCTCCAGCGGGAGCCGGAGCGGGTTTGGCAACGGCTTTTGGGGCAGGGACTGGCAGCGAGGGAATAGTGATGGTGCTACCGTCGATGCCTTCGATCTCCAACTCTTCTTTTAGGATTTTGCATCGCTGTATAAGTCCTCGCAGACCGGACGGAACGCGTTCGAGTTGGGCAGCCTCTTCAATTGCCTTTGTGGCCTCTTCAAGAAGGGTCACGGCCTTGGAGAGCTTGCCTTCTGCGAGCAACTCTTGCGCCGTGTCAATCGATTTTTTAATCTCTTTGAGCGATGACGCATTCGAGGCTGTTGCCTGTTCGACCGCCGCCACACCAAATGGCCACAGTGCCAGCATGGTCGCAGCACAAACAAGGCATAGCCCAAAAAGCCGAAGGCTGGGCTCGGGTGCGAACACAAGCCAACCGTGACCGATGATCTCTTGCTGCTGTTTCTTCATGGTTGAGCACCTGGTGTATTCCACCAAGCTCCTAGGAAAAATGAGCCGATTGCAACGATCACGAAGAAAAACACCATGAAAGCATAGGACATCCAATGCGGCAGCGCAATGCCGCTTCGAGTGATCATGGCGGCATTCGGTGCATTCAGTGGCAATGGGATTTCGAATAGCTTGTCCGCAAATATTCCCCCGGTGCTCGGCTGGAGGGCCAGAAGCGATCGTTCCACGTCACTTTGTTCAAATCGCGTGGCAGGCTGCTCGCCAGTGGCGGGGATAACAACTCGCGTCGTACACTTCGGGCAGACGACGCTCGTGCCGCTCCAACGGCCGGGAACATGAAGCCTTGCTCGACAGACAGTGCAGCGAAATTTAATCGGCATGCCGATGTTCGTCCGTCAGTCTCGACGGTCCCCAGCGCCGCTGTCGTGACCCTGCTGGTCGGTTGATAAGCGGCAGCCCTGCGGTTCTCTATCTGAACTTTCAAGAACAATGATTGAACTTGTCACAGCCGTGGCAACAACGGACACAATCCAAATAACACCGATGACGAGCGCTGCGCGATTGCAGGCAACAGCACCGGCATCATCCCCAAGCGATGCCAGCAACGCTCCCAAGCCGAGCACAACTCCCAGCGTAACGGGCAAAAGCAGCACGGAGACCACACCACACACAAGAAACTGCCGTAAAACTCCGCGCATTGCCAATATTTATTCCTTTCGCGTTCGCATCTGATCTTGGAAGGCGCATCTGATCATTGGAAGGATTGTGTTCCGCACCACTACTGTCAGTCAAGAAACTACGGTAAAAAAAACCGCTTGGTCTATAGAACCCCGTTCTTTAGCCAAAATACGTTGGGGTGTCCCGACTGGCTGGGGTAGAATGTTGCCTAGGGGCAGACAAGACCCGCTGTGATCCGTTCGTGACACGAAAGCAAAAAGCATGGAAGTCAACAGCCCTTGCGGGAGGATGAACTGGCCTCCTCACAAAGCGATCGCTAGCGATCTGTCTGCACAGCGATCTTGGACGCTGGGGCATCTGCTTCTTTGTCTTCTATGCACTTCTTTTGTCTGGCAGCCTGTCAGAGTGCTGGCAGATCAAGTCGAGTTAGTCGACGGACGCATCTTGGAGGGGCGCTTTGTGCTGCTCTCAGGCGTGGCTATCGATCCCACAGCGGCGGTTGAACAAAGCCAGTCTGCAGGCACTTCCATTTTGATGTGCGATGATGAACTGACGCGAACAATGGTGTCGAAGCGACAGGTCGTGAAAGCGGAGCAGGGGCCCATTGGACTGGGACGCGAGAGCATTCTTGTTCCACAACGGATACCAGAAAACGGGCGGCGTGTTGCCGGCGTAGGGGCCGTTCTGGAGACGACTCCCTTCGATGAATTTGGGCGTCGAATCTTCACAATCGCCACAGCAGCGGGGCGTTTGGATATCGTGCAAGGCATCACGCAGATCACCCCACTCTGGACGAGCGTGGAAGGCATCGTGACGGAGAAGCCATTTCTCATCGACATGCGGATTGCTACTTCATCGATCCCTCGCGAAGCATTGAAACGAGTAATCAGCCAACACATTGACCGGACAAACTCCGATCACCGTCTACGCGTGGTGCGACTCTATCTACAGGCTGAGCGGTACGATGACGCACGGCAGGAACTCGACGAAGTATTAAAAGACTTCCCCGACCTCGCCAATCTGGCTGTGGAGCGCAAAAACTTGGTAAATCTCGCGGCAACAAAGCTCCTCGATGAGATTCTTTTACGGGGAAAAGCCGGTCAGGATCGGTTGGCCATCCAACTGCTCGAATCGTTTCCCACAGAAGACACCAGCGGTGAAATCCTAGAAGCAGTGCGCGAGGCCCGAGACAGCTACCAGCAACGTCAGGCGCTGGCACGGCAGTTGATGGATGCGCTACGGGCTCGGGCCACACAGATCGAAGATGCCGACAATCGTAGGCAAATAGAAGGCTTCCTCGCCGAGATCACCCGGGAACTTTCCTTTTCGACACTCAATCGATTGGCAACATTTCAGCGGCTAGGGCTCGACCCTGCGATGCCCGCTGACCGCGCCTTGGCAATCGCAATGAGTGGTTGGTTACAGGGCGAAACTGTGGCAAACGAAAATCTTAAAGTGGCTCTTTCCACGATACGGGTGCAGTCACTGCTACGAGACTACCTACGCACAGCCGATGAACCGGCTCGCGATCGCATCTATGCTCACCTTGAGGAAGAAGAGGCTTTCGACGCCCCCACTCTCACTGCCATTGCTCGGCAGATGCGGCCGCCGCAAGAGGCAGCTGCGCCGGTTTTAAACGGTCCGCACAAGATTATCGTGCCCGGCCTAGAAGGGGAGGGAAGCTCGGAGTGTCTCGTGCAATTACCTCCAGAATACGACCCCTTGCGGAAGTATCCAGCAATTATTTCACTGCACGCCGGCTGGTCAACCCCACTCAATCAAATTGAATGGTGGGCGGGCATGCTTGGGCCAGACGGCAAGCGACACGGCCAAGCAACTCGACACGGGGTGATTGTTATCGCACCGGCTTGGGGACGCGAGCACCAGATGTCTTATGAGTATTCGGCACGGGAGCACGCAGTTGTGCTCGGATCTCTTCGCGAAGCCATGCGCTGCTTCTCGATTGATACTGACCGCGTATTTCTCTCTGGACATTCCATCGGGGGTGATGCCGCGTGGGACATCGCACTGGCGCATCCAGATCTGTGGGCTGGCCTCGTGGCTGTTGTACCGAGTGCAGATAAGTATGTTCACCACTATTGGCCCAATGCCAAAACTCTACCCATCTACATCATCGGTGGCGAACTCGATAACGATTGTTTTGCCCGTAACAGCATGGATCTGGATCGTTGCTTTTCCAAGGGATTTGACATCACGTATGTGGAATACCGCGGCCGCGGCCATGAGCACTTTTCCGATGAGATTATAAGGATTTTTGCTTGGATGCAACGAAAGAAGCGGCTGTTTTTTCCCCCTTCGATCGATGCCGTAACCATGCGCCCTTGGGATCGTTTTTTTTGGTGGGTGGAGATGTCCGGTGCTCCAGCCAAAACAGTTGTTATGCCATCTGCTT
This sequence comes from Planctomicrobium piriforme, assembly GCA_945871035.1. Lineage (GTDB taxonomy): Bacteria > Planctomycetota > Planctomycetia > Pirellulales > UBA1268 > BAIKAL-G1-2R. Next base: position 5,502 of record CAMBUD010000008.1, read on the forward strand.
GGCCACCGCCGCCAACCATTCGCCCATTTACCATTGAGGCCAAGACGACGCCTGGCAACACTGTTGCCGTTCGTTGTGGCGCAGATCGCGTGCAGATTTGGCTCTCCCCGGAGCTTGTCGATTTTACAAAGCCTGTGGTGATTACGCTCAATGGTCGTCAACTTAAAAATAATGCTAAAACCGACACCCCTGTCGCCGACATGCGACTGATTCTCGAAGACCTGCGCACACGCGGCGATAGACAACACCCATTTTGGGCGACGATTGAATCCGCAAAGACGCAGGCCGGTGCATCTGGAAACCGCTAGCATTTTGGCCGGTCATTGAGTGCTACGAACCGCCTTGGGGCGAGAATGCCACTCGCAGCGATTGTATCGGCACACAGATTCAGTGAGTCTTCAATCACTGCGTCTTAAATCCCTGCACTCCTGTCACTGCGGGACAGGCTGCTTCTGCTCTTGCTCTTGCTCTTGCTGGATTTTTGGGAGGGCCACTCCGGCCATGTACCAGCCGTTGGGTAGCGATTGCATTCCCATACAAATCGTACCGAAATAGCGCTCGATAGATGCAAATTCAGGGAGTTTGCTACCGTCGATTTTTTGGGCACGCTCACTTTTCTCTTTGCCATCGCCGAGGATGCCATTGAGCAACTGCCCTGCCAAGCTCTTTGACTTTGGCATTGAGCCCTGCCGGAACATCTCGTACGCAGGGTGGATGGACTCGTCGACTCTTCCAAACGATCGCATGCATGTTGGCCCTGGAAATAGCAGGTTGAGTTCCTTGTGCATGGCCTCATAATCAACCGTGGAAGCCAATGATTCTTCACCACCGGAAGTCAGGAGAACTTTTTCTAAAAAGTCGCGATGCGATGCGATCAGTAGATGGCCTTTCGCAACGGTTACCGCCGAGTGTGGCAGCAACTTTTCATCACGCTCGCGCAACTTTGGCCGGTTTTGCTTCGTGTCAGTATCCGCATCAGCATGAATGACTGATCCGCCCGGGGTCTCAATTTCGAGCGCTGGAATAGCGGCTGAGCGATCGATGAGTTCCCATATGACATGACCGTTGAAGTCAACTTTCTTCATATCTGGATCAGTCGCCATGCTCTTGGCAACCGTTTCACTTACCCGCTGGGCATCGATTGTTTCAATCGCAATCACAAGCCTTTCGCTATCAGTATCGATCGGAGTGACGTAGTCACTGATAATCGACATGCGTTTACCGAGGCATGCCACGAGATCTTTTTCAACGTCGATCTGCGGCCCGTCCGGATCTTCTTTAAGCGAAGCAATGACATCATCAAAAACGCCTTTTTCACCAACAATATCGTCGACAAGCGATTCGGCAGATGCAAACGCTGCTTGGATATCCCACTGCATTGCCGTCCAACCTGCAAGTTTGCGCGGTGCCCACTGTGGCGGATCGATGGTGTCGCTGTCAGGAAAATGCAGCATGCGCGCTGCACGGTCAAAGCGATCGGCGGCAAACGGCTTCCGCCCTTCAAGGGGCGGTGCGTACACCATAGACCGATAACAAATCTCGTGCGCACCATCATCAAAAAGAATGATGCCACCAGCGCCTTGTATGGCATCGAATCCCTGACGGCCCAGAATGGCAACGTAGTCGGGGCCCTTGCGTTTTTCGCGTGAAGGGTTGGCGGCTTGATAGAGTTTTGCATACCCAAATGGATCGATGAACCAACGCAGGGGTGCGGCACGAGCCGGCATGTCTTTGCAGCACTGGGTGCCAACGGCGTCAAAAGATTGAAGCGTTGCCAAACAGTCGACTCGTCCTTTTGTAAGAGCTCCAAGCACTTGAGCCACTGTGACCGGATCATCTCCGACAACAAGGGCCGAAGTGCCTTGAGCAATCGCTACCTGACGTTTTCGTGGTGCAACGGCTGCTGCGGGGCTATTGGCTGATGCTGCATCTTCTGTACGTTCTGGCAATAGATACGTTGTGACCTGTGGAGTCAATTTATTCTCGCCTAGGAGAGTGGCCTTTCGAGCGACTAGCCGCTCTGAAATTGTGTCTATTAATTCGCGAGTTTCGGCTTCGTGCCCCGTTGTGTCGACTAACAATACAGTTGCCAACACTCCGGGCTGCGGTTCGATGGCAGCGATTGCAATTTCACCGCCAGGAATCTTCTCTAGGTCGTCAAGAGTCAGGCCGAGTTTTTCAAGCCGTTGCTTACCGGCAGTCCGCATCTGAGCGCGGAGGCTCTCGATGAATGGCTTCATCGTTGGATCCTGCAGGAGTTGTCCGTAATGCGTACGCTCGAAACTCTTCTGAAGTCCCTCTAAATCAGGAATGCTTAGCCATGCTCGTGTTGTTGTCGGGAAGACCTTTTCACTGGGGGGAAAAGACGCCGCGAACGCTGCACTAGAAAACGCGTGAATGAGTGCTCCGCAGACTAATGCCGTGCAAACTCGTGAGCGACAGATGCCCAATGATCTGTTTTTATAGCGCTTCGAATTATTTTCGTACACAAAAACACTCCTTAGAAAGCTTGAATCACTTCGCAAAATCTGCGCAACGGTTATTCCTTACAATCTTATCGATCAATGCGACCGACTTTCTCTACCCAACCGGATGGAAGCTATGCATTTTTAGACAAATCGTGCAGGAGAGGTCAATCTCGGGGGATAGGGGGTTTGCTGCGTTCTCTCCGTTTTTGAAAACGGCAACAGGCTTGGGGGTCTCAGCCGATGCTGCAACTGGTCAAGGCTGGACACTGTCAAGAAAAGTCCATTGGGCGACCAACTCACTCGTGCGGGCAGTGCCAGTGCGATGACAATCACCAGTAAAAGCATGAACGCATAGGCTGTTTCCTCAGATGCTAGTGCCGTCGGCAGAAGCATTGTCACAATCGTTAGGAGAGTGGCGACAGCCGCTACACTGACAACAATCGCAGCAGATTCCCAAGCGCGCGACTGTGTTTGCAGCATGCAGGCAGCACTCACCAATGGTGGCCAGCCCAAAAGGGCTGCATGCGAAAGCGCTACGCCATAGGAAAAACGTGGTCTACCCAGCCGCTGTAGACCCAGCCGCTGTAGACCCAGCCGCTGTAGCAGACCCGTTGACCGGATCTTTGCCGCTGAGCGAAAGAGATCCTTGAGTGCCGTCATGGTGGCACACCCGTCCAAAAGTGTCGCCTGCGGAACAGCTAAACAGATAAATAAGACAACTGACAACAGACAATAGAACTCGGCCCGATTGACCGAAAGAAAGAGCCAGCCGACCATTCCAAAAAGCGCTGCTCCCATCGAAAGTCCTGTGAGTAATCGACGCAAGCAGCCTTCCGTCGGTAGTGTATTGTGTCGCAGCACTCCGTAAGATCCGCGTGCCGCGCTGCCGGCAGCTAGCTCTGGGGATGACTCGCTTACGCGGGACCACAGCCATGCCACCAAGCACAGTGCACACCAGACAGCACTCGCGACGGTGAATGCCGCGTTTTGTTCATGGACAGCGTTTCCCGCATGACAAGCCCCAACAGAGTAGCCAGCAGCTATTGCGGCAGACGCCATCATGAGCGATAGGCTACCGGCATCGGCGGCACGAGCCCCGAGCAAGCGACTTTTTGTGATCGTGACTGCTGTTAACAGCGAGGCCAGCAGCATGGCGGCAGCCAACAGCACAGCGGTTGACTCGCCGCTTGCAGCCGCAGCCAAAAGAATTCCGGTCAGCGGCCAAGCGGTTCGCTCACTCACCCAAATGACAGCAGCGGTTGTACCTCCGCCTCCATACGCCTGACAGATCCCAATTGGTACATCGCCAATGGCAGCGGCAGTCGACAGCGTGCCCACCAGCATCGCCCCCATCATTCCCGCTCCAACGGATAGTGAACCGTTCACCGCGAGGAATTGCAGCCAATAACTGCCGACCATTGTGATCAGTAGCGAAATCCAAGAAGCGAGCCTTCGGGCATCAACTCGCATTAAGAGCCGATGCATTTTGGCAGTGCACACGATGGTGGCAAGCAGACTCGCAGGTTGCCTGGGGTAGGCCGGCACTAGCCACTTCTCTGCCTGCAGATGGTGTTTCACGTTTGCTCTCGTGGACGCACCTGCCCCTGGACCCGCAACGGCAAGCCAAGAATCCGCAAAAACCCTTCGGCATCGCTCTGGTCGTATGATCCGCCACCTTCCATCGATGCAATCGCTGCATCGTAGAGACTTTCCGGGCTCTGCCGGCTTTTGACAAAGATGTTGCCCTTGTAGAGATTCAACTCCACCGTGCCTGTAACGGGCATCTGCGCGTTGCGAATGAACGCCAGCAGGGCATCCATCTTGGCGCAGTACCAGAATCCATAATAGACCGACTCGGCCACCTCTGGAGACAACTGATCACGCAGGTGTACAAGATCTCGATCGAGCGTCATCTGCTCGACCAACCGGTGGGCCTCGTAGAGCAGCGTCATGCCCGGGGCTTCATAAACGCCACGACTTTTCATACCAACGAGCCGATTTTCAACAATGTCTGTTCGACCGATACCGTTACGACCGCCGATCTCATTTAAGGCCAATACAACCTCATGCGCCACGAGGCTCCTGCCGTTGACCTGCACAGGTATGCCTGAGACGAAGTCAATGCGAAGTGTTTCAATGGCATCGGGCGCCTGCTGCGGTGATACCGTCATGCCGAAATCGACCAATGCAAAACCATCGGTCGTAAGATCTTCGAGCTGACCGGCTTCGTAACTCGTATGCAAACAGTTTTCATCAGAACTATACGGCTTGCTATGCGATGCCTTAACGGGAATATTTTTAGTCTCACAGAATTGAAGGAGTTCGGTGCGACCGGGAAATCGCTGACGAAACTCGGGGATGCGCCACGGAGCGAGAACCTTGATCGCCGGATCGATAGCCTCGGCCGCTAACTGAAAGCGGCATTGGTCATTGCCTTTGCCCGTGGCGCCGTGAGCAAACACGGTCGCCCCCACCTGGTGCGCAATCTTTACGCAGACCTTACTGATGAGCGGCCGGGCGATTGACGTGCCAAGCAGGTAAGTATTTTCATAACGGGCCTGCCACTGCATGACTGGAAATGCAAAGTCGCGGCAGAGTTCCTCGCGAACATCGACAATGAAGGCCTCAGAAGCGCCGCAGGTGCGCGCCTTGGCAAGCGTTGCCTCGCGATCCTCGCAGGGCTGCCCCAGATCGACATAAACGGCGATGACGTCATATCCCTTTTCGATAAGCCAACCAAGAATGACCGACGTATCTAATCCGCCCGAATAGGCCAGTACGCATTTAGGCATGAGTTTTTTGATCTCCTAATTAAAACGTTCTCAATTTCAGTTTTAGACTTCATGAACCAGCGCCATATTGTGCCCGCCAGTGCCAAATCCGATACCGGCTACGAGCAAAATCCGGTCGCCGCGCGCAAGCTTCCCCTCACGCAGTCCCCAAGCGGTAACCTGCTCGAGCAAGCCATTGATATCGGTGGATGCAACCGCAGCCAAAGGAGTGACGCCCCAATAGAGCGTCATCTGCTGCAATGTTGCCGGATTGTCACTAATCCCTATCGTCGGCACAGCGCCGCGCCGCTTGGATCGCGCGATCGCCGTTACGCCGCTGCGACTGGCGACAACGAACAGCTTAGCGTTTAGGTCGGCGGCAATCCGACTGGCGCCGTCCACGACTGCCTGCGTAATTGGGTGCAGCCCCTCTACTAAAAAATCCGGCGCCGGAAGAAAATCCTGCACTGAATGGGTGGACGGCGTACGCCCTTGCGATAGTTGATTATTGACATACGCCGTTCGATCTTCCACATACTGCTCTTCCGTTGCGCTGGCAATGCGCCGCATCATCTCAACCACCAAACGCGGGTGTTTCCCAATGGCCGTTTCTCCAGAGAGCATGCACGCATCGGCACCGTCCAAGATCGCATTGGCAACATCGGTTGTCTCGGCCCGAGTGGGTCGCCGCGAGTGCTGCATGCTGTCGAGCATCTGCGTGGCCACGATGACCGGTTTCTGGTAACGCTGGCAGACGCGAATGATCCTCTTCTGCACCATCGGCATGCTCGCCACATCGATCTCCACGCCCAAGTCACCGCGTGCTACCATCACAACGTCGGCTGCTTCCACAATGTCTTCCAGATTATCGAGTGCCTCCCGCTTTTCAATTTTCGCCACCACACGCGCCAGTGAGCCCCGCGTGCGCAGCAGTTCCTTAAGCAACTTGACCTCGACTGCTGAACGCACAAATGAGAGGCTGACAAAGTCAGCGCCGGCGCTTGCCGCCCACTCAGCGTGCTGCCAATCAGCCTGGCTCATCGCCGCAGCCGACAACTTCACGCCCGGCAGATTCACCCCCTGTCGGCTTCGCACCAAGCCCGGTTGGACGACCCGGCAGCGTGCCCAATCAGCGGTGCGTTCCTCCACCACAAGGCTGACGGTACCATCGACGAGCATCACCGAATCCCCCACTGAGAGCTCGTCAATCAGCGCGGAGTAGCTCGTGACAAATTCCTCGGGCCGGTCGGTTTGTGTGCCACGAATAAAGCGAATTTCTCCACCCATTCGGCATTCCACGGCACCGTTGGGGAGTTCGCCGAGCCTGATCTTGGGGCCAGCCAGATCGACTAGCACGCCCACCGGACGAGCCAACGCATTGGAGACACGACGGATACGGTCGAGCGATTCCTGATGCTCTGACACCGAACCGTGGGCCATGTTCAGGCGAAAAACATCGACGCCAGCTTCGACAAGCCCCCGCAAGTCGCTTTCCTCTCGGCAGGCAGGGCCAATCGTAGCCACTATCTTTGTACGCGCGATCTGGGCGATTGGCTCTCCAAGCAGCTGAACTATCGCTGGCTGCAGACGTGGGCTATAGGGTTTTTGCATAAGTCCTTCGACTATTTGAGCGGAGAGAATTAAGGCATTCAGGCAGTGGCCAGACGGATCGGGCCTGCGGTAATGAATGTAGTCTACTGGTTGAGTTCTAGGACCGGGAGACTGTCCGCTAGACTTGGCACGCTAGACCTGTGGCTGAAAAGTGAGACTCTCGCTCAAGAGCCACTAAAAATAAAAACTGTCTGCTCTGAAAGAAATCACTCATACCATGTGGAAAAATCGGCGAATCATCGTGGCCGGTGGAACCAGCGGGTTTGGCCTCGTATTAGCCAAGCATTTGTTAGCAGCAGGATCGCTGGTGCTGATCATAGGACGATCGAGCGCAGGCGTGCGAGCGGCGTTGGCCGCCTGCGAAGGGCCTGCTGGTCGTAAGGATCAACCAAACGGAAAAATGTACGGACTGTCCGCTGATCTTGGCCAAGCTGGGGAAGGCGGGCGTGTGGTCGCTGAATGCGTGCGGCTCCTGGGAGGAGTCGACGATTTATTCTTTTGCATCGGCCGGTCGGGACGTGGTTTGATGCTGCAAACAAATGTTGCTGAGCTGCGTGCATTTCTTGAAGACAACCTCATCAGCGCTGTTGAGATCACACAAGCAGTTGCACATGAGGAGACTGCCAGACAAGGACACTTTGTCTATATCGGCAGCTTAGCCGGAAAGTTAGTAACGCCTTTCATGGGCCCTTACTGCATTGCCAAGTCAGCGCTGGCAGCTTTTGTAGCGGCTCTGCGCCTAGAGATCGCACCCGGTGGTGCACACGTCCTGCTGGTGTCGACGGGACCGATTGCTCGCAACCACGACGACCCACGAAGCAGCGACGTGCCGCAATCGCGTTACCAATCGGATGTAAAAAAGAACGGGCTGCCTGCAAGCGCCGCAGCCCCAGGGGGCAGCGTCAAACTCCGGCCGCTTGATCCCGATCGGCTCGCAATCGCCGTTCTGACTGCCTGTCGCCGCAAACAGAGCGAGCTCGTCGTACCCCGTGCGGCGGGGCTATTGGCAGGACTGATCGAGTGGTTTCCAGGGTTAGGCCGTCGCTTACTCGCTCGCGCAGCGAACCGGCGCGACTGACAAGACAACGCTCTGTCCGCACGTTATATCTACCTGCGGTGAAATCCATATTCGATTTTTTCGTCACAATAACCTTTGATAGGAAGCACTCCAATGGCGTTCACGGGTGAAGCAACTAAGCAGGCCTTTCCAGACATTCCAGTGATTCGATACGAGGGGCCGTCGACAACGAATATGCTGGCTTTTCGGCACTACGATCCGGACGCGATCGTCGAAGGACGGCCCATGCGCGAACACCTGCGGTTTGCCGTTTCTTACTGGCATACGTTTCGCGGCACCGGCAGTGATCCCTTTGGTGCCCCGACGATGGTACGGCCATGGGAACAAGGGGGCGACCCGCTGGCGGCTGCAATCTCGCGCACAGCTGTGGCATTTGAGTTCCTCGAAAAATTAGGGATCGAGTATTACTGTTTTCACGATCGTGATGTTGCTCCAGAAGGGGCGACGTTAGCCGAATCAAATAACTATCTAGACACGGTTGCGGCGGAACTCAAGCGCCATCAAGATCGCACAGGGATCAAGCTTCTCTGGGGCACAGCCAATCTTTTCAGCCACCCGCGTTACGTGCACGGTGCGGCTACGAGTTGCAACGCGGAGGTGTTTGCCTACGCTGCCGCACAGGTTAAGAAAGCGATTGAAACCACTCGCGCGCTCGGCGGTGCTGGTTACGTTTTCTGGGGTGGTCGCGAGGGCTATCAGTGTTTGTGGAACACCGATATGAAGCGTGAGATTGATCATCTCGCCCGCTTCATGCACATGGCGGTCGACTACGCCAAGGAAATCGGCTTCAGTGGTCAGTTTTACTTTGAACCCAAGCCACGCGAGCCCACCAAGCATCAATACGACTACGACTGTGCTGCTTGCATTAATTTTCTACGAGCCAATGGCCTTGAGCAGTATGTGAAGATGAATATTGAAACCAACCACGCCACGCTGGCTGGTCACGAAATGCAGCATGAGTTGGAATATGCCGGTATGCAGGGTTTTTTAGGTTCCATTGACGCCAATACAGGCGATACGCTCGTAGGCTGGGACACCGATCAGTTTCCAACGAATATCTATCTGACGACGCAAATTATGTACACAATTCTCAAATACGGTGGCCTTGCGCCGGGCGGCATAAATTTTGATGCCAAGGTGCGGCGGGAGAGCTTTGAACCAGTTGACCTTTTCCATGCACATATCGGTGGAATGGACGCTTTCGCACGGGGCCTTAAAATAGCCGCAGCAATGCGGGCCGATGGCTCAATCCAGCGATTGCTGGAGGAGCGTTATGCATCATGGTCGGCACCGCTGGGCAAGAGAATTGAGTCGGGAAGCGAAACATTTCGCTCGCTTGAAGCTGAAATGCTCGCCAAGGGCGAGGCGGCAGCCTGCCGGAGCGGTCGACAGGAACTTTTTGAGAATCTACTGAATACCTATTTCTAATAGGCAGCGACTCGATCTTTCGGCGTTACGAATTAAAAAGGACTCCAGTCGTGAAGCTTGCTCCGAACCTCTCGGCGCTGATTCATCGCTTCACAGAACCCTTTAAGCAGATAGTTCTGGAATGCAAGTCGGCTCGCCATGCGGCTGGTTTTTTTCCAAGGCTGCGCATTCCACTTGTGGAGCGAAAAAATGACTCTGCTAACTCCTCGACGATCATCTGCTTGCGGAAGCGACAGCGGGGGGCTTTAGAAATCGAGGCTGACACCGCATGGCTGCGAAGCCGTAACGGTTTTTCAACGGCATGGCGACGGCTAGGGGTTTTTGTTTCTCTGGTCTCACAGCCTGAAATTCCCAGCGGTGAGTGGGTGGCTGATCTCGGCGACTGGGTACATGCCGAGGGGCCGCTGTTAGGATTTTGCACCAACTTTCGGCAGACCCTACTGGTACCAGATCGGGGATTTCTTTTAAGTGGCGGGTACGCGACGCAGCGCCGTCAGGCATTGGCAGCGCCGGTTTTTGAAGATCGTCAAGATATTATTTCTTGGCGTGGCAGCCCCACTGGCTCTGGCAAACTCTTTACTTTGGGGATGGATCCACGCGACCCACTTCTCCGACAGAGGGTCCGCATGTGTTTGCTGCTACGAGACATCGCAGCAGGCGGCTGCCCGGAAGTCGACGTACGACTCGCTGCGGGCAGTCACTTGCCGATCATTGCAACGGCTCATTACGAATCGGCTGGGATCATTGGACCGACCATTGCTCAGTCGGTGTGGTGCCAGTGTAAGTTTGCGATCGACATCGATGGTCATGCCAACGCATTCAGCAATCTTTTTGTGCGCTTGCTCTTCGGATGCTGCGTCATCAAAATTGCCTCGCCGCTGGGGTTCCGGCAATGGTACTATGATTTTCTTCAGCCTTGGCAGCACTACATTCCTGTGGCCGCTGACCTTTCGGATCTGGTGGATAAACTGGAGTGGTGCCAACGGCATTCCGCCGACTGCCGCAGGGTGGCCGCACAGGGACAGGCTTTGGCATTCTCATTGACCATCGACAGCGAATTTCGGCGGGCACTCCAGACTATCCGTTCGAGACATCAGGACGACTGCTGAGCGCACAATGAAGACTTGCCATTTTCGCTGCGTTGGTATCCACCGACTTTCACGGTCGACTGCCTGTGTAAGCAGGGTCGGTTTCTGGCTTGTAATCGCCCTCCTTGTCTGTGCTTGTGGCCATCAGGCACGCGGTCGAGCCGGCGAGCCACCGCGAGGGCTTGCGACTGCTGCCTGGAAATTGGAAGTTGTGGAATTAATGGATGGACGCCGGCTGGAGGGCTTGATTATCGACTCGCCGCCTTTGGCAAATCCTGAGTCTGCAACCGATCAAACTGATGAGATTGGCTTCGTGCAGATTATGCGATTTCCTGGCAAGCCGATGTATCTCATCACTTGGGGTCACATCAGCGATGGTCGCATACGCTCGATCGAGCGATTGCCGGAGTCAGACCACGCGTTACTTCATTCACGCGTTCAGGCATTTAGAGAACGGCGTGACGTTCGCCTCAATGCAGAAACAGCCGTGCAGTTGTCGCGACACGACGAGTACGATGCTTGGCATTACAGCGGCCAATGGTTCACGCTTAAAAGCAGCGCGGATCCACGCCTGACACGTGAGGCGATTGTACGATTAGAGCAGGTGTTTGGTGCCCTCGAAACTCTTGTGCCGGCTAGGAAAAAGCCCCTGAGTCTGCCTTTGACAATCCAGTTGTGTGCCACTGCTGCTGAGTACCGTCGCGTGCAGGATGATAGTGGCATCCGGGCCGATAACCCGGCATTTTACTTGCCGGGTCGCCGGTTGCTCGTAGCTGGTAGCGACATGCCAGCCATCATCGAGCAGCAAAAGATAGCCGTTGAAAGTCTGGCGACTGCCGAAAAACATGCCCTTGATCTCGATCGATCCCTTGAGCAAGGAATGCATGCGCTGGCTAGCGATCTTGAAAAACAAGGCATTCCAGCCGGTCAGCGTGGCGAAATCATCAGTCGGGCACGCTCACGCTGGGAGCGGGAGAAGGCTACGGCCAGAGCGCAGATTGAATCTGCCCGCCGGGATAACGTACAGCGTGTCGAAGCCGCCAGACGAGGCTTCTATGGGTGGCTGGCGCACGAGGCGTGGCACGCCTACGCCGATGGCCATGTGTCTAAAAGTGACTCCAATGGACTCCCGCTCTGGCTTGACGAAGGGCTGGCGCAGGTTTTTGAAACCGCGCCACTGGAGGCCGGTGAATTGCGTTTGGATGCTCCCGATCCTGTGCGACTGGCGCTGCTCCAAGAGATGCTGCGGGGGCCTCTAGCACCAACGCTGACTGATCTATTGACCGCCCGCCAAGAGCAATTTCTCGTTGGGCATGCTGGAAGCACCGTGACGAGTCAGCGGGCCTACCTGATGGCATGGGGGTTAGCATTTCATCTGGCCCTCATTGAGCCTGTGCTCACGCCTGCGTCTTTGGCAGCACTCACTGCATCACCTGCTGGATCGCTCAAGTCATCTTCCGACAAGGCATCTTCCGACAAGCAGGTATCACCTTTGCAGCACAGTGATCCCATTCAACAATTTGAAGCCCTGACCAGCATGCCGCTGGCAGACTTTGAATTGGCATGGAAACGCCACATGCTTGCGCTGCGATCCACGGTGGTTCTTACTCGTTAAAGTGAGGCGTTAAAGTGATGCGTTGTCGCTTCGATAGCCGGCCACGCTACGAAGCATGAATACCCTCGTCGATTCTCCCTGGACCGGTCAGCGGCATTGCCGCTCGTTCAATCGCCAGCCGGATTGCAGCCAGCTGATCGTCGTCAGTCAGTTTTTCTCCTTTTTGATCAGTGATGTGAAACGCATCGACCACTTGATCGAGGTAGGTGCCGATTTTTGCTGCTTTTACTGATACGCTTGCATCAAAAAGAATTTTTGCGATTGCATAGAGCAAGCCCACAGAATCGTGCGCAAAGACTTCTAAAATTGTGGTGTGTTCACTGCTTTCATTATCAAACAGCACGCGTGGCGGCTTCAAAGTGGCTGGATTAAGCCGTGGCGTAAAGGGATCCCAGCGACGCGAAAAAGACGGGGTGTGATCGGCTTTCAAGGATTCGTGGATCGCGGCAGCAATATCCGCCACCCGTTCGGCCGGTGGCTCACCCGTATAATCTGGATCCTGCACAGTAAAGTGGTCAATTACTAGATGGTTTGTGAGGGTGTGAATATCGGCCGCGAGAATTTCCAACCGCTGGCTTGTCAGTGCACCGGTGAGACGGTGAAACACACCCGGCGCAACATCTTCCCGCGTTCCAATCGATAACGCTAGCGTCGATGTCTCGGCTTGCCATCGCGAGGCCACAAACGCATTTCTGCCAGACATTCGTGAGAGTTGGCCCAGTTCTTCAACGATACGATTCGGTTCGGTATTGCGGATATAGGAAAGCGGGAGTCCGCGAGCCAATTGCACAGTTTCATCCTCGGCACCGCGACTGGCGAGCAGATTATCCAGAACCTTTTTTTTGTGTTCGACAGCAACAGTTGGGGTTTCCCCATCAAGGAACCCCAATGTTCGGTAGTAGAGATCACCGAGCAGGTCGGCCTTCCAGCACGACCATGTGCCCGGGCCAACTGCACTGATGTCGGCGGCGGTGAGCACTGTGAGCATCTGGAGCACTTCCGGAGAACCGACCTCGCAGGCAAATCGCACGACAAGACTATCGTCACCCACATTGCGGCGAAACGCTACGTGCGCCATCGACAGGTGCTTCCGAACCAGAAACTCTAAAATTTCCCCCTCTGGATGAGACAGGCCCAAGCGCATGGCCACATCGCGTGCAATCTCTGCACCAATCTCGCTGTGATCCTCCAGGAATCCCTTCCCGAGATCGTGAATCAGCAACGCCAAAAGCACGGTTTGCTTGCGATTCAACTGCCGCCATACGTCCCCCAGCCAACCACTATCTTCAGTTAAATCGATGGCACGTTCAACAGCCAGAATGCAATGTTCATCGACTGTAAACTTGTGATAATTATTAAATTGCATGAGGTGCCTCGCATGTGCAAACTGCGGGATGATCACCTCGAGTAGCCCCACTTCGTGCAGCCGTCGCAGTGCATTCGCTAGACCTTTCGGCTGACACAACAGCTGTAAGAATATCTTTTTTGTGGCTTCATCCGCCTCCCGCGGCAGCGCAGCGGCCCCCACCCGTACAGCCTCCCACGCCACATGATCAATCGGCCTATCGTAATGCACTGACAATTCCACAAGACGCATGATCGATGCCAGGCTGCCAGTCACTTGCGGCAAGCAACCGAACAACACGCCGACAGAGTGAGGCCCGATACAAAATTGCCCATCCACGTGCCGGGAAAAGAAACTGAGCAGCCACAAATAGAGAATGGGTGGGCGGCGAGCTCTCAGCAGGATGTTGTCCAGTATGTGAGCCACCTGACGGGTGTGCTGAAAATACTCTCGCATAAACCGTTCGACACCAAGCACTCCTTCGCGTGCCTCAATTCCACGGGCCTGCGTGATCCGTAGCTGCTCATCACGGGTTAGGTCGTCGGCGCATTTACCCGCTGCAATGTGCAGATCATTGCGCAATCGGGCAAGAAACTCGGCTGCATCTTTTAGCGCAACAACATCCTGCTTCAAAAGCACGCCGAGTCGTACGAGCTCGTCTAAAGATGTCGCATTCCAACGCACCATACCCAACCAATGGATCAGTTGTATGTCGCGCAAACCCCCGGGTGAACGCTTAACATTAGGCTCGAGCATTGCCACGGTTTGCCCAAATTTTGTCCGCTCAATTGTTCGGGCCTCAGTCAAGCGTTCTGCGTTTCGAAGCGGCGCACGGCGGGCTTGGATTCGCAGGTGCTTCAGGAGGCGTTCGACGAGTTCGGCGTTACCCGCCAACCGCCGGCAGTCAAGGAGTGCACTCAATATTGTGGCATCAGCAGCAGCCAACTGCTGGGCACCGTTAACAGTGCGCACACTTTGCCCGACGTCGAATCCGGCATCAAAGAGGTCTTGCAGCAGCCGCTTGGCAACACTGGTCACAAGCTGAGCCGAACCACCTTCGCGATCAGCCACATTTCCAGATTCATGCAGGAGCATCAAATCGACATCAGAATAGGGGGACATTTCGCGACGACCGTAGCCACCGTGAGCAACGATAGCCACGCGCCGTTGAAGCGTGTTTGCAACTGTTGGGGGTAGATCGTCCAGAATTGCCTGCCAGACTGCGAGGATGATCTTGTCACACAAATCACTGGCCAGCGCACAGGTCTGGACGCCGGGCGCGTTGGCCGCATGTTGGGTGGCAATGGTTGTACGCATGGCCAGGAGCGATTCGGCTGCCCGTGCAACCGCTGGTCGAAAACCATTCTCTGCTTTCCCGACAGTTTTTGAATCGCTATTCACGGCTTCGCCTCTGAGGAACAACCCCTGTCAAAGGCTTTTTATCGAGGGGCAAATCGAGTGTTTATGCCGGGCACCATGGATCATCGGCCACGGCTTCCTGCTGGTTGGCAAATCGCGCCAGCACAAATAACAGATCGCCAAGTCGGTTGAGGTATTCGATGGCATTATTGGGCACCGTGGTGGCGGGCTGATGAGCGAGAGTCACTACCCGTCGTTCGGCACGGCGACAGACTGTGCGCGCAATATGCAGCGTTGAGGCAACGAGAGTACCTGTCGGGAGAATAAAATATTTTAGCGGTGGTAACTGATTGTCGAAGTGATCAATCTGGGTCTCGATTGCCTCAACGTGCCCGACTGTAATCCGAGCTTTTTCTGCATTTGGCGTGGCCAACTGCGCGCCTAAATCAAAGAGTTCACACTGAATGCGTCGCAATAAGAGATCAAAACTGGCGGCGGCAGGCATTGTGCGCACCAAGCCCAGATGGCTATTCAGTTCGTCCACTGTTCCAAAGGCTTCAATGCGCGCGTGGTCTTTAGGTACGCGCGGGCCGCCAAAGAGGCCCGTTTCACCAGCATCGCCCGTCTTCGTGTAGATCTTCATAATCGAAAAGCCTCCTCGCACTTCGGTTCAAAGCTTATACTGATGACCATGCAAAAAACCATCAACCTAGATTCTTTAGCCCGCATCATTGTAGGCATTCTCTTTGGACTTTCTCCGCTGCTGAGTGCCGGAACTCTTCCTCCCCAACAAGCAACAGCTGCATCGGCGGAGGAGTTGTCGCCCCTAGAACAGATTTTTCTTTCCCCGCCACTCAAAGTAACGGAGGGGATGAGCAAGGCAGGCGAGGGTTATTTTTCACCCGATGCGCGGCACATATGCTACCAAGCCGTGCCCGCAGGTTATCCGTTCTATCAGATTTATATCCAGGCCTTTGACGCCGCTGCCCCACGGGTCACAGTGCCACAGCAAGTCAGCACAGGCCGCGGCCGCACGACATGCAGTTGGTTTTCCCCGGATGGTAATCGGTTGCTTTTTGCGTCGAGCCATCTTGATCCACAACTCGCTAAGACCGAGGCTGATGCAAGCCTCCTCGCCGCTGAGGACACTCGAACCGGAAGACGCCGGAGATACCAATGGGATTTTGATCCGGCTAGTGAAATATTTTCTGCTCGATTGGATGGCAGCGATCTCAGACAACTCACCGACTCCGCAGGTTACGACGCTGAATGTTCCTACTCACCTGACGGTCGGCAGATTCTGTTTGTGAGCAATCGTGATGGCGATCCTGATATTTTTCTGATGAACGCCGACGGTTCGCACGTGCAGCAACTCACAGACCAGCCTGGCTATGATGGTGGCCCTTTTTTCTCACCCGATGGCAAGTGGATTGCCTATCGCACCGATCGGCTTGAAAAAGATATGCTGCAGATCCATGCCATGCGGGCTGATGGAAGTGGTGACGTCGCGCTTACCAGCGGTAAAGGTGTGCACTGGGCTCCGTATTGGCATCCAACAAAACCGTGGCTCATCTGGACGGGTGCGGATCATTCCGATCCAACCAAACGCCCCAACTACGACCTGTGGATCGCGCACCATACACCGACGTCCAAGTCGGCTCTTACCATTGGCACACCGCTGCGCATCACAGACCACGAGGGGGCCGATGTTCTGCCGGCATTTTCGCCCGATGGTAAAATCCTCCTGTGGACTGCCAGCCGTGGAGAAGGGACTGTTGGATCTGGGAGTCGGCCCAATAGCCAACTGTGGGCGTCGCGGTTGAATCTTGAATCAATCGAGAAAGAACTCCCGTCGCCAGCGGCAGTCGCTGACAAAACACCTTGAGGCAAATCGGTGAACGATAGCCAAACACAAACCGCATGTTGGTCAGCAGATATTGCCATGATCGGCGGCGGACAGATGGCACTGGCCTTGGGCGAGGGATTTTGTCGGGCCGGGCTGCTTAATGCCAATAAGATTATTGTTTACGAACCCCAATCTGCTGCCCGTGAGCGATTAGCCGGCCGCGTTACAGGCATCTGTTTTGCGTCCAGCGCCGCCGAGGCAGTTCAAGCAGCACGCATTGTTTTTTTAGCCGTCAAGCCGCAGCAGTGCCCGGTTGCCTGCCAACAAATAGCCTCTGCTCTAAGCCCAACTTCTGTGGTGGTCTCGATCGTGGCCGGGGTTTCCACCGCAAATCTGGCCGCACTGTTGGGCACGCGGAATATCATTCGTGTGATGCCCAACACGCCATGCCTTGTGGGCAAGGGCGTGTCGGTAGTCTGCCACACACCACAGGTGCCAATTGTCGACGTCGATCGCGTGCTGGCTTTGCTAGGCTCGGTGGGATTTGTCCACACAGTGGAAGAATCCCTGATGGACGCCGTCACCGGTTTATCGGGTTCGGGCCCTGGATTTCTTGCACTCATGGTCGAGGCATTTGTAGAAGGAGGAGTGAGAGCCGGACTCCCGCCACATTTAGCGCTCGCACTGGCTGTGGAAACTCTCGTCGGAACCGGTGCACTTTTGGAACAAACAGGCGAGCAGCCAGCACAAATCCGGGAACGCGTTTCCAGTCCGGGTGGCACGACCCTCGCCGGACTGTCCGTACTAGAACAATACGGAGTTCGCACCGCCCTGATTGAAGCGGTTATTGCAGCAGCCAATCGCGCTCGCGAACTCGGCCAGTAATCCATCGTGCAGAGCTCACTGACAATGACAGCCAATGTGCTTCTTGAATCGGCACAGTCTTCGTAGACGCTGTGCAGGTGGGCCCAGCAATGGCATGCTAACGCCGTTTGGCCAATTTCTTGGTCGCTTTCTTAACCGACTTTTTACCGGACAGCTTGGTTTTTACCGTACTGCTCCCAACGGTACCTTTGGAAGATTTGGCTTTGCTAAATGCAAGATCCCATCCGCTGGCATATTGACTGCTGGTTCCAACACGAATAACGGACATCTCATAACTCCTTTAAAATGTGTCTGCTGATTTCTGTCTTCAGCTTTTCAAAATCAAAAAATCATAGCGTATCGGCAGTTGTTCCAGCTAGCCTCTGCCGTTGCCGTATGAATCTCTTCCATTCGCTGTCACGAATCAAACTCTTTGCCAACTGGACGAGGCGCACTGACGGCAGCATTATTTCTCAGTTGAAACAATCTCCAGCGACACGCAACCGTAACCAGCTGGCAACGGGATTCTGCCGTGCGGGTGCCCCTGTTTGCCTAGGGTTAGGCTCGTGGGAGCATTTTTTTTGGAAGCAACTTCGATTGCATCCCTCGGCTTCAACGTGAGTACATTGCGCTCGCAAAGCAGGGGCGTGATGTCGCACTCCCAGCGTGGTGAATTGGCCTGTATCGCAGGCAAATGTGTGTTGTTGAGCGACAACTCACCTGCCATGGTGTCAGTAAAAACAAGGAAAACTCGAGCCTGTGCGCACATCTCCGTCGGCCGGCCAAATCGACGCACCCACAGTGCACTCGCTTCTCCCTCGATCGGTGATTCCCAAGCACCGCCCAAACGAATTATGTGTTTTTCCATAAACTGCCTTGCTTTTGGAGGGGGCGGGGGCCCTCGCAAACCTACGCGCCCTGTCCAACTGCCCTCAAAAGCCTGAGCCTGCTGCACAGTTAATCAGAGTCGCTATAATTTGGCCGTTCTAAAAACAACTTGCAACGACCCTGCCGAGCGGTACGCCAAGTCTAAACTCTACTGTCATGCAACGACCATAAATAAATAGAAAGATTTTGAACATGGGAAATGCGCTCGAATTCACTGATGACAACTTTCAACAGGAGGTTCTCGACTCACCGGTACCAGTCCTGGTGGACTTCTGGGCACCGTGGTGCGGTCCGTGCCGCATGATCGGACCAACCATTGAAGAACTGGCCGCTGAGAATGCTGGTACTTTTCGGATTGGCAAAGTCAACGTCGATAACAACAGCAAGGTTGCGATGGCCTACAACGTCTCAAGCATTCCGGCCATCATGATTTTTAAATCAGGGCAGTTGGTGCAACAGTTTATGGGCGTTCAGCAAAAATCAAAATTGCAACAAGCACTCGATGAAGCAAAGTCAGCCTAAATATTACCTGTGTGAGACTTAGCTTTGGATCAACCTCGATTAACCTTATGAGTGGCTGATACACGGAGCAGTCATTGTCGCCGAACGTGCCAATGGCTGCTCTGAGTTTTTGCTACGTCCCAGACGGTCGATCAGGCCGTCGTCGACAAACCCCGCCAGTTCCCGGTGCAAACTGGGCTGTCGTAATTTTTCTACCGCCTTAGCTTCGATCTGACGAACCCTCTCTCGGGTTACGCTAAAGATTGTGCCTACCTCTTCGAGCGTATACGTGTAACCATCGGCAAGCCCAAATCGCAGCCTGATAATTTCTCGCTCGCGGTACGAAAGGCTTTCGAGTACCCGTCCGATTGAAGATCGTAGCGACTGCTGATTTATCCCTTTGAGAGGATCGATCTCACGATAATCCTTGACACAATCTCCGTAGCCACCGTCATCACTTTCGCCAAGCGGTTGATCGAGAGAGACAGGTTGCCGGGACATCCGCCAGACGCAGGTCGTTTCCTCAACTGACAATCCCATCAATCCAGCTAGATCATCGACCGTTGCCTCGCGGCCGTGCTGCTGGAGGAAGTGTTTAGATGCATTCCGCAACTTGGTCATGGTGTCGATCATGTGTACGGGTACGCGGATCGTGCGGCTTTGATCGGCTATTGCCCGCGTGATTGCCTGCCGAATCCACCATGTCGCATAGGTTGAGAATTTAAACCCACGAGCGTGCTCGAACTTATCTACAGCCCGCATCAAGCCGGAGTTGCCTTCTTGAATAAGATCGAGAAACGAGAGGCCGCGATTTCGATAGCGTTTGGCTATCGAGACCACCAGTCGCAGGTTACCAACAGCCAGTTCCCGCTTAGCAGCATCGTAGCGATGCTGCAAATCCTTCAGGTTCACCAGTCGCTTGCGGAGGGTTTGCCGACTTTCACAAGTGGAAAGCAACAGATGTCGCTGCTCGCGTTCGAGTATTTCACTCGCGCGGCGAACGCTATCGGGTGCACTCATCATCTCTTCGTCGATGCCATCAATTAATCGACCGATCACTCGCAGTTGCTTGAGCAAAGGATACAGACGCTGAATGCGCAAGTGCATTTCTTCAACTAATCGCACTGCTTTATTGCGCTGTCGCACTAATCTCTGCCACGCTTTGCGTCGCACTGCTATGGGTGTGCAACGCGATGTGGCGATGCGGAAGAGTAGTTTCTTCTCGTCTGCAATTCGGTGGAGGGTTTCAAGATTTGGACCGATTCGCTTGAGCAATCGCTTCTTTTCGCTCGTGTTGGTGACTGAGACTTCAATGGTACGGTCAAGCCGGACTGTTCCAGCCTGAATTTTTTCAAGGAGTTGCACAGCGCCTGTAAGTATGAAGTCATTGGCGAGCATTGTGTTGCGAAATTTCCTACGCCATAGTTCGATCTGCTGAGCACTCGATACTTCGCAGGCGCGGGTGAGCAATGGATTGCCGCCCATCTGCGCCAGATACAGGCGTACGTGATCGTCAATGGCAGCCACTTGCTTGCGACCTGCGACTGGTTTGATAATGGCCTTGACAGAGATCGTTTTTTTCTCGGCTGCGCGATTTCCAATCATTCCTTTGTGGGTAGGTTCTTTGCGAATAGTTTTTTGCATGGCAACCGCAGGGTTCGCGAGAATGGGGCTCATGAAACAGACCTTTTCTGTACAGGGCGGGAAATGGCTCGGCACTGCGGCCGACTTCTAGTCCCTTAGAGCAGGGCATTTTCGGTGCCGGAACCTGTCGCGATTGGGCAAGCTTTTCTATAAATGCTGCTAATCAGGCCTGGCAATGCATCTCTGGGGCCCCGTTCCGGTCCTTGAACCATACGCAACGCGTTGCTTTTGGGCGACACGCCGACAGCCAAAGGTCGACCGAATGCAACGCCATTTCATGCTGCATTCAAGATCGTTGGCCAGATCGCTCGAAAGAGATCTCGTCACGCACCGGGGTATGAGCGTTATAATCAGCCTTTGTTTCTTGCTGGGTTTCTGTTCCTTGCTGTCGCAGCGCTCACCATCTCAGTGGGGTTGTGGCTGCTCATCATGGTGAATGATGAACATTGCTATTTTAGGTTTTGTAGGCGTTGTTCTGCTGTGCGGCTTGGTAGCCTTTGGAGTAGGTCATAAAAACTGGAGTTGGGGCACGATAGTGGCCGGGGTGTTAGTGCTGCTATCGGCCACAGGCTATCTCTACTTGGTGGCAAGAGTTGCCCAACGAGAAAATGTCTGGCGAAAGATAATCACAGACTATCAAACCAAGATTGTAAAAGTTCGCGACGCAATGGTTCCCGGCGCAAATGGGATCCTCGTAGCGGATGAAAAAGAAAGATCATTGGCGGCACTCACTCTCCAGCGTGCCCGATGGCGACGGGCGCTTGAGCGAGTGAACACGTGGCGAGATAGGCATTGGGACAACGTGCGTTTTAAACCGCCGACCAATGATGCGCCAGGCCAGATTATCATCGCTTTTGAAACTGATACGGCGACCGCGGCTCCTATTAATGCCGGTGCGGAACTGTCTATCTTCGATGCCACACCCATCGAGGAGGGCGGGGTTTTTCTCGGCGTTTTTCGAGTCCGAGAAATTGAACCGAGTGCGACAGAAAAAACCCACACGCTCATCATCGAGGCTGCAGCCGAGCCAACCGATGCCGACAAAACGAAGTGGTCGAAGGATTATGCCGCAGTAAGCCTCTATGAGAATTTACCTGTGGACCGTTGGCTCGCCTACTACCAAACAAAGGCGGACCCCGACTTCGACCTCCAGGGAGCCTATGACGCAGCAACCACCGACGGCAGTTTCAGCAAGGACCGAAGCTTGCTGCTGCAGCCAAATCCGAACAAGATCGATGCTGAAAAAATACTCAAAGATCTTGAGTCTGACTTAGAATATTTTAAGAAACACGAGGGCGAGATTCCGGAAGATGAATGGCGAGCGCTGGCTGATGCCAGAGAGACGACGCCCCTTCCGCTTGGCTCCTACTGGGCGACCGTTGAATTTAAGGAGCCACACGAATTTCCTCCTCTTGCAGGCCAGCCAAACGCAGACCCGATGCAATATGAGAGTGGCGACACGATTGAACTTGATCTTGAGACTGCTGTTTTGCTCGGAGATTCCACCGTCACGATTAAGCGTGTCGTGTTTCGTCGCGCGCTGTCGGATGCCTTTACGTCGCTGCGTGGGGGCGACATTCCCCTTGATAAGGTTGCCGACAACAAGCCAGGCAATGGCGTGCAGGCCGACGGCATGATTTTCATCCGCAAACGATTGCGAAAAGAAATTGATGCGTTAGAGCAGGCAACGAATCAATTGATCCGTGCAAAAACAAACACGGACGATCAATCCACTCTTTTTAAAAAAGAGCGGGTGCGACTTGAAAAAGACCTTGCTTCTTGGCAGAAAGACATTGCTACCGCAGCCGATGTTGAGCGTCTATTTAAGAAGCAAGTGGGCATTGCTTCCGGAGAACTTGAAGCCGCCCAACGGTCTGTTGTGCGGTTTGGCAAGGAGCTTGATCGTGTGACTGCCTTGCTGGCAGGACAGGTTAACCGCCAAGCACCCGCACCCCTTCGGCCGACAGCGCCCAGCGAGAAAACAACCTCGAAATAAAAGTTTTTTGCTGCAACGCCCGGCCTAGACCCAAGCAATCGCTAGCGGCATAGCGATTGCTTGGGTCTATCGGTTATCATTCCCATCGGTATTTTTAGCTTTTCCTTTTTTTTCACTGCACCATCCATGCCTAGCTCCGTAGCCCACCCCAATACAAAGTCCCAACTTAAGAAGGCCGTTCACCATCATCGGCTCGCGAGCAAACGCGGCTTACTTGAGCGCATGTTTACTTTATGGTTTCGCGGATTTGTCTACAACCAAATCTGGGAGGATCCCCGCGTCGATGCCAAAGCGCTTGAATTGGGTCCGGAATCAAGCTTGCTGACTATCTCCAGCGGTGGCTGCAACGTGCTCAACTATCTTGTTTATCGCCCCAAGAGAATTGTGGCGGTCGATCTCAATGCCAATCACATGTGTTTAACACGGCTCAAACTGGCCGCGATCAAACATCTACCCGACTACGAGTCTTTCTATAACTTTTTTGGTTACGGACAACACAGGGACAATGTAGCCAATTACCATCGGTATCTGCGGGACCATCTCGATCCTCAAACAAAAAAGTTTTGGGAGACGAGCGACTGGCCCAGTTTATCCCTCCGTTCGAAGCGAATTGACTACTTTAGACGCGGTCTGTATGACCAGGCAAAATTAGGCCAGTTTTTTCGGATTGTGCATGGCATTGCGCGGGCTACACGGCGGGATCCGTCGCGTTTATTGGCGGCCCGCACTGTAGCCGAGCAGGAGCAGATTTTTGACAACGTATTTGGGCCGCTCTTTCAAAACTGGCTCGTGCGCTGGATGGGCCGGCAACCTGTGGCCGTTTACAGCCTTGGGATCCCGCCGAGCCAGCATGCCGTCATGCTGGCTGAATCTGGCGGCAGCGGCAGCAAACTCTTTGACATGTATAAGGATCGTGTGCGTCGGTTAGCCTGCGGCTTTCCGCTGGATGAAAACTACTTTGCCTGGCAGGCATTTGGCAGACGCTACGATCACCAACAGCGAAAAGCGGTGCCTGATTATTTGAAGCTAGAAAACTACGAAACGATTAAATCCGGCGTAGACCGCGTCGAGACACACGTTGCATCCCTTTCTGACTATTTGCAAACGGAAAAATACGGTGGTCTCAATGGTTTTGTGCTTCTCGATAGCCAAGACTGGATGCCTCCACATGTTATTGAAGAGTTGTGGACCCACATCGCAAGAGTCGGGGGACCGAATACTCGGGTAATCTTCCGCACAGCGGGCGAGAAGTCACCGGTAGAAGCGGCTCTTTCACCAGAAATACATGGCCGTTTTTCCTACAATCAAACGCGGTCGCAAGCACTTCATCAGGAAGATCGTTCGGCAATCTATGGAATGTTTCACCTTTATGAAATGAACTCCTAATCGGTTTTAAAATGAATGAGCCGGTTAGTGATTCTCCATTGTCTGCATCGAGCAATCGTTCTTCGTCGAATAATCTTGGGAACGTTGCCGCTGACCAAGCGGTTGCCATGGACCGAATGTACCGAGTCACTCGGCACATCTATGATCTGACCCGTCGCTACTATTTGCTTGGACGAGACCGCCTCCTTGAAAAGGTAATCACCTCCCCGACAACAGCAACGCTTGAGGTTGGCTGCGGCACGGCCCGCAACTTGATTAAGCTCGCGGGCCGCCAGCATTCGGGGCTGCTCTACGGCCTCGACGCTTCTCATGAGATGCTGGAAACAGCGGCGGCAAACTCAATCCGAGCCTGTACAAAACGCATTGGGCAGGAGCAGATTGTACTGCGGCAAGGCTTGGCCGAGCAGCTCGATGCTCAACGCATGTTCGGTCGCAGTGCGCCGTTTGATACGATTCTTTTTTCTTACTGTCTATCGATGATTCCCACGTGGCCAGGTGCAATCGACGCTGCGTTGGCAAACGTGCGCACCGGCGGTGTCATTCTGATTGTTGACTTCTGGGATCAGAAGGATCTGCCGGCCTTCTTTGCTACCGGACTCAAACGCTGGCTCTCACTCTTTCACGTGCATTACAGGCCTGAGGTGCACGAGGCTCTTGTAGAGGTGGGGAAATCGGGCCGCGGCGAAGTGTCTTTTGAGTCCGTGGCTCGTCGCTATGCCTACATTGCAACAATTCGAAAGACCTAAGATCGCCCACGCACGCTGCAACCGACTGTTATGGCATTAAAAATACAATGCCGGTGACTGTGGCTGCCTCGAGTGCCATACCTCTCGCGCTGATCGGCACGGCCGGGCATGTCCACGGAGCACAATTGCCTGGCCGATAATAGCCCACCGGATAGATGCATTCCCACGGTAATTCCACGCCCATTTTGTAGGGCAACACGGGGATTGTCACAAAAAAATGTGCTGCCGATACGAACGGATCCGCTAGCCAGCCACGCGAGTGGCCATACCGCTCCAGATTCCAGTCCTCAAAATAGAGCGGCTTGTGACAGTATCCAGCGGCCTTCCACGTAAACATCGTTGTTGAAAATTGACGTGGCTGAAAAAGCTCGCCTTCCAGCCGGCACTCGCACGGATAGTCGTTACCTGACTGGCCGCCAATCTTGATGTCGAGGTCAATGCCAGAAATCTTATCATCGCGTAACTTCTGGATTGCTTCAAGACAGTCTGTGGATTCCTCACTGCATGCTTGCGAATCGTCTTGGGCTTGAGCCGACACGGGAATGACCAACACAAGAAAAAAAATACTGAATGCCAGCAGAGACCAGAGTTTTCTAATCCGCCATTTTGTGTTCAGCGCTGTAGTTTGGTGATTCTTGGGTAATAACGATGTCATGTGGATGGCTTTCCCGTACGGCGGCAGCAGAAACCTGGATGAAACGAGCATCGCGCCGCAGTTCATCAATCGTCCGCGTGCCGCAGTAACCCATGCCAGCCCGCAGGCCGCCCACAAGTTGATAAACGAACACGCTGAGAGGACCTTTGAAGGGCACACGCCCCTCAACTCCCTCTGGAACCAACTTATCACCGCGTCCTGTTATTCTCTGCCGGTAGCGTTCGCTTGAACCCTGAACCATCGCCCCTAGCGATCCCATTCCACGGTAGGCCTTGAATGTCCGGCCCTGATAGAGCACGGTCTGTCCGGGGCTTTCCGTAACGCCAGCTAATAATCCACCAACCATACAGGCGTGGGCTCCAGCTGCGATCGCTTTGGTGATGTCTCCTGAGTAGCGAATACCTCCGTCTGCGATAACCGGCACGCCGGCGCTGGCCGCCTCTGTCGCTGCTTCCCAGACCGCCGTGATCTGAGGAACACCAACGCCAGAGATGACCCGCGTAGTACAGATCGACCCGGGACCTATCCCAACTTTGATTCCATCTGCGCCAGCTTTGATCAAATCGTGACATCCCTCCCGGGTTGCCACGTTACCCGCGATGACCTGAATCTCCCAGCGTTTCTTGATTGCCGAGACTGTGTCGATCACGTTCGACGAGTGGCCGTGGGCACTGTCGACAATTAAGACGTCAACACCCTTAGAAATGAGGCTTTCCGCACGCTCGTAATCGAATACACCAATGGCTGCTCCGACCCGCAGGCGTCCCTGCCTATCTTTACAGGCATCCGGGAACCGCTTCATCATGTCGATGTCCTTGATCGTAATCAGGCCTGTCAGCAAACCGTTGCCATCAACCAACAGCAGCTTTTCAACCTTGTTGGCCATTAAAATCTTCTCGGCTTCATCGAGCGTGACAGTACCGGTGGCCGTTACAAGACCCGAACTCGTCATGATGTCAGCGATGGGAGTCTCACCACTTTCAAGAAATCGCAGGTCGCGGCGGGTGATAATGCCAACGAGTCGCCGCCCTTCGGTGGTGATGGGCACACCGGAGATATTGTATTGGTCCATCACATCCCGCGCCCGAGCCACAGTCGCGACTGGCGGCAGAGTGACCGGATCAGCGATGATGCCATTTGCGCTGCGTTTGACCTTGTCGACTTCCTCGGCCTGTCGCTCGATCGATAGATTTTTGTGAATCACCCCCAAGCCGCCCTCCTGCGCAAGGGCGATCGCCATCTCGCTTTCAGTGACGGTATCCATTGGAGAACTCACGATCGGGATATTCAGTCGGATCCCACGCGTCAGATAGGTACTGACGTCCACCTCCGCCGGTACAACGCTCGAGTACCTCGGTACTAACAGAACATCGTCAAAGGTGATCCCGGTTGCGACGATTTTTCCGTCCATAACGTGCTGCCCTCCTCAAGTAAATTGGGGAAGTATGGGGTGCAAGGGGACGAAAGGGCAACGACTCTGCGTTGGCGACGGAATATTCGGGAATGGAAGCCACAATCCTGCCGCACGACAGCAAAGCGTGTCCTAGGTTTAAGAGTCCAACGGTCTTAGTCCACTTCAAGAAAAACGCAGCTTCGCTGCGACTTGTCACTCAGCCTTTTCACACACTGTTCATTTCCACCTACTATGCGATTTCTCGACGACTATCTCGACGCCCACCAAAGCCCACAACTTTCAAATGCACCGGAGGGGGCAATTGCGCACCCCAACCGTGCCGCGCTCGAAACCCACCTTGCCCGCCGTCGCTATGGGCGTTTTATGCTCACCGAAGCGGTTCGCCCAAGCTGGCAACTTGAGGTTATCCCACAGGCAGGCTATCGCCATGACACTTATGTCGATCCGCGCAGTGGCTCCTGCCTCCCGGCCCTGATTGCTTCAGTTTCCAGTGAAAAACTTTTTGAGACATTTCTTTGTCTGCTTGAGCCGCTTGGAACCAGCTGCGACATCGTTCTAGAAACGTCTCACGAGCGCAAAACCCTGCCGCGCAAAGACTTCACCAGAGATGGGATCGAGCGGCTTGTTTTAGAAAGTATCCTCTGGGACTTCGAAGATCTGCTCCTCAACGACGGTTGCACAGGTATCGCCGTTATGCATTCCGAGTTGCAGATGGAAGTTCAACTCGATGAGCATAAATTGCTCATTGTATACGCCCCATCTCGTGCCCCATTTGAGCGGATTCTGCAAGAACAAGGCGTTGATCGCCACGATCGCATGCGTTTTATCTCGCAGGGCGAACATCTACACACCTCTCATACCAAGTACGCTCGTCGCTTCGCTGAGCTGACCGGTCGTTTCGGCGCCTGCTGACGGGAAGTGGGCCGATCGGGCTCACCCGATCAGCAACACTCTCGCGACACCCGCGGCAACTCACCACCGGGTCGCTCGTACAGGGCAAGACCACCAGATTCTCTCGCTGGCAGTGGTGCCGTTGAAGGGGCAGCGTCAGCACGCTACCAACTACCACAGTGGCTGCTGGCCGACTGATCTGTGCTGGTGAAAAGGTGCCAATTTGCGAAGCACCGCTGAATCACCTATTCTTTTTTCACCGGGTACCTTTCACCGCATCAGCCCTACACCGTATCGACAGACATAAGACATATCACGGAGCCACACATCATGCGCATCATTGCTAAACCAACCATCCATTGCCTCATGCTCTTGGCTATGCTTTTGTCTTTTTCAGAGCCACTCCAGGCTTGGGAGCCAAACGCAAAAGCCTTGGAAACTGTCATCGATTCCGGGGAGTTTGCTGACTATTTCGCGAACCTCTCAGCGTGGCTCGTGCAAAAAGCGCCCGTCGATCCTGCAAAAATATCCGCGACTGCACTGGATACGATTCTGCAGGATCCAGCGATTGCCCTTGCGCTTGCGCAGCGACAGTTCATCGCCAAAGCAGAACCTTCTAAATTAGGGGCTTTCGCCAATGCCGATGCCGCGAATAAGACGTTCCTGAAATGGCTGCTGAAGAATCCGAATGCCTTACAACTTTACCTGCTCGGAGCCACGCCGCTCTCGATTCCCGTTCGAGAGGATAACAGCTATGGTCTGTCGACTCGTGTCCTAGAAAATTGGCGAACCATCTTTGACGCTGCTCCTGAGTCGCGCGATGGCATCTATCTGCGGTTGGCTATCGCCACATCGCTGCGCCCTGCGGGCACCGGTTCGCCCGGTTCTGGTCAGGCAAAAGTTCACAGCACTCCGCTGGTGCGTTATCAGTATTTTCAAACCGCCCATGCAAATAAGGAGCTCTTTCCTAGCTTTAACAATCTGACTGTTTGGGAAATGCAATTTGTCACCTGCTCGGGCGCTTCCGAGACTGACCTGAGTTGGGGAAGAGAAATGGTGAACACATGGCGGCCAGATCTGCGCGCCGGTGAGAGGGTCGTTGAAACCACGTCTCTCGTTTGGCGTAGAAACTCACCCATCTCTCATGTCGATTACAAGACGCTCCTAGACGGTGGAGGAAAATGTGGTCCTCGATCGTCGTGGTCTGTGTTTATTTGTCAGGCGTTTGGCATTCCGGCTATCGGCGTGGGGCAACCGAGGCATGCGTGCGTGGCTTACAAGTCTCTCAATGGCTGGCAGGTGGCCTATGGCATGGGCTGGGACGCATCCCGCCTTGAAGGCATGGGCGGCCGAGAGTTTCTGGCCTCTGTTGCGTCACGGGAACGGTCGGCGAATTTCTCGCAGGTTGAGCAGTTGCGTTGGCTGGCTGCTGCGTTGCCTACAAAGGAACACTCTTCAGCCGTCTTGGCCATTGCCAAGATCCTTGCCACCACACCGCCGATAACGGAAAAAGACTTAAAGTCTTCGGAGAAAGCCGACGAGATGGATGCTGATCCAAGTGGCCCGGCAGTTTCAAAAACTGGTACTGCGAGCACGCCCACTGCCAAGCCGACTGAGCCGGTCGTGGTGCCACCGGGCGCTATTCACGTGGAAGGGACGAGCTACTTTGAAACTGGTGGCATCACCGTTTGGGGAGGAGAACCGCAAGTAACGGTCCTCGATTCCTACAACGGCGGCAAGCAACTGCTCTTTCAGCAAGGTATGGCGTCGTGCTGGGTGGGATACAAGGTCGACATCCCTGAGACGGGCATCTACCAGATGGAGGCAACAGTCGCGACCGTCAACAGCGGACAGGGCATGTACGTTCGCTCCTTTGGGGCCATGGCTCCCGTCAAAGAAGCCACTGCTTCTGCCGTTTGGAAAGGGGACACCAAAGGACTGGGGCCTCAGATGGCCGTGGATAACAATCCGAGCACGCGTTGGGCAGTAAACTTCGGCGTTGATCAAGCTTGGATCGAACTCGATCTTGGCAAACCCACTCCTATTAGCACTGTGATGATCGACGAGCGCGCCTACGAAAAGGTAAAAAAGTTTGTCCTCGAATACAAAGTCGATAACGAGTGGAAAACGATCCTCGAGGGCACCACAATCGGCAACAGCTATGCCGCCGATTTCCCCGAGGTAACCGCCCAGCATGTGCGACTGAGCACCTTGGACTGCAGCGGTAATACCGGGGGACCGACTTTCTGGGAAGTCAGTGTGGGTACGGTCCAAGACGGTCACGGCTGGATCAGCCTGCCCTGGACGGCCGGTGTGTGGCAAACAACCAAGCCGATCGACATCCGGCTCATAAAGGGGGCCCAAACGGTATGGCTTTTTACGCCCTACCAAAGAGGTGTTGGATTGAAATCCTTTGATCTAAAGATAAAAAAATAGTACGGCAAAACAACTTCCGATCTGCCAATTTTTATAAGCAGTGCAATGATGGCGAAAAACTATTTTTCTTCACTTTGTTCCACTGCCAGAAGCACGGTCACGTTTTGCACTTTCTTTATTTTGACGGCCTGCGTCGTGGTGAACATTGCGTGGGGTGATCTCCATGCCGCGGAACCGTTGCCGCTCACCGCTCAACTATTGCCCGATAGCTTCGACGCCTTTGTGAGCAAGCTATCGCCACTGATCGTGGCCCAGCGGGCAATGAATCCCAAGCATTACCGGCAGATCGAACCATCGCTCTACTACTTTTTAAAACTCCATGAGGCCAAACTAAAAACTCTGCCGCTGGATCGCCAAATCGACGCGCTTGTGAAAATAGCCGAATTCATCGACTGCAAGCGCGAGTCTGTGGGCCATGAGGTTGTGATCGGGGCAGGGCACGCACTGATCGGCCTCTTGGATCCCGCCCGCGGTCTTGAGCCGAAGGAGATCACCACAATCGCCACAGGCTATGGCGCCACAACCGACATCTTTAAGCAAGATCAAAAAGGTCAATCCATTCGTCAGATCGCCCATGCGTTTTTGGCGGCCGTGGCCGACGCTGCTGCCAGCGGCGATCCAACCACGATTGTTGTTCTCGGCCACGGCGCACCGGAGGAGATACAGAGTTACTCAATTCCTTTTGGCACGCTAGCCGATGCACTCATTGCTGGCGCCGTTCGATCCGATCGCATTGAACCAAAAGCAGTTGACTTGTGTTCGATCGTTTTGATTTGTGACGATTGCTACAGTGCCGACTTTCTGATCAATCTGGCCGGCGCGATTGAAGTTCGTTGCCGGCAGCGGGAGTTACGGCTGATCTCACTACCATTTTTGATCGCCGGCACCAATCGCGATCGTGTTGGCCATGCCGACGTTGGTGAAAAGTTTGTGCCGCACTTTTGGCGCGAGGTCATCGAGCTTTTCTACGTCCGGCAGCCACGCCCTAAGCAGGTCACGCTCCGCGATTTCTTCGAGAATGTCGACAATCGAATGTACAGCTACGGGCGAACACCAATTGTGAAGGGGTCGGGGGTTGTTGGTTACCGTGTTGTGGACGCCGAACTCTTTCAAGACCCCGTCATCTTTGTGCCGCTCAGCGAAGAAGATCTCGTGACGATTCGCACGATTCTCGACCTTAACGAGAATGAACCACTGCTGCGGCTTTTTGACATCGGCTAAGAATTACAACACGGGTATCTGAAAGTTTCTGCCCATCGCAATGACCGAGCAATCCTGCAACGACGACTGGCCTGCAACGACGACTTGTCACATGCCACAACACACACTCTATGTCGCAATGTTGCTGCTGGCGTTTTCTCCATCGTTAATGGCTCAGTATCCCGAGTGGAAGCACTCCGGGGCAGTCACAATCCTGACAACACCTGACGGAGCAGCCCTGCCCGCAGAGGCCGTTGTGGAGAATTTTCCGCTCCTTGTGCCACTGCATAAAGATTGGTTCGACTTTACGCAAGCAGCTGCTGACGGGGCCGACATCCGTTTTTCGACCGGCAATTCTGCAGAGACAGCCCAGCAGTTGTCCTATCAGATTGAGGCGTGGGACGACGCCAGTGGTTCGGCGAGCATCTGGGTGCGCGTGCCGCGAATCGAAGGCAATGCGCGGCAGACAATCCGCATGCACTGGGGAAAAACGGACGCCAAAAGTGAGTCGAATGGCAAGGCTGTTTTTAATCAGTCGAATGGTTATCTGAGCGTCTGGCACATGGGTACGCCGGTGATCGATACGGTTGGCACGATCGACTCCACAGACGAAGGCACGACAGCCACCGCAGGCATCGTCGGGCCTGCTCGGCATCTGGCGGGCAGGCAGGGCATTTACGGTGGCGATGCGATCACGGCCTATCCCACCGGCACCGGACCGATGACAACGGAAGCATGGTTTCGCGCAGAGACGCCAAACTCGACTGTGCTGGCTTGGGGCAAAGAGCAGCGGCCCGGCAAAGTGATGATGAATTTTCTTAGCCCACCACGAGTCGCGATTCAGTGTTATTTTGCCGATGTCGAAGCCGAAAGTGCGTTGGCCATCAATGAGTGGTATCAGGTCGTTCATACCTACAAAGAGAAGGATTCACGCGTGTATATCAATGGGCGACTGGACGGTGCCTCGTCGCCGGTCCTCGATATCCCCAAGACATCTAGCCTGTGGATTGGTGGCTGGTACAAAAACTATACATTTATCGGCGACGTTGACGAAGTGCGGGTATCGAATGTTGTTCGTTCAGCAGACTGGATACGACTGCAGTACGAAAATCAAAAGCCGCTGCAAACGCTCGTTGGTCCAATCGTCCTGCCAGGGAACACGTTCTCTGTTTCACACAATCGGCTTAAGGTTCTGGAGGGTAAAAGTGTCACGGTCAGTGCGCAGGCTGGAGGTGCTGAAAAACTTTTTTGGACGCTCACACGCAATGGTCGCGACACCGTTGTGGCGACCGACAGACTCCTGTTTCAGTTTGATGCTGGTCGCGTGATGGGCGATCATTTGGCCACCCTGCATTTCAGTGCTGTTTACCCGAGCGGCGTGAAGACAAAAGACATCCCGATCACAGTCACCGAAGACATTCCGGAGCCTATTTTTACGCTCAAAGCCCCCGCCACTTGGAACGGTCGCACCGCGATTGAAGTGCTACCGATCGTAACGAACGCTCGTGCCATGCAGGCCAAGGGTGCAGGCGAATTGAAGATTACGTGGGGCGTCTGTGGTATGGCAGTGATCCAGCAACAGGAAAACGATGCGGCTGGCAGCAAGCTCCTTCTCAAGCGTGCACTGAACAGCGGACAGTTGGCTGTTACAGCCACCGTCAGTAATGGCGGCGCTTCGGCCACACAAACCGTGACCATCGACGTAAAGGAACCGACTCGCGACGCTTGGATCGCATTTTCACCAGCCAAGGATGAGATGCCGCAAGACAATCAGTTTTACGCTCGTGACGACTCAAACATAGGCCATCTCCATTGCAATGGCACGCTTAACACCCCGGCAGAATTCGTCTTTATCAAAGTCTATGCTGATCATGAATCATTTCTCATCGAACGGGCAAAGCTTGGTGAGAATAAGTCCTATGCGTTTACCGTGAAACTCAAGCCAGGCCTCGTACAATATAAGGTGGAGTTTGGGTCGACATTGAGTGGCACCGACACAGTGCTGCACACCGCAAGCAATCTGGTCTGCGGTGATGCATTCATCATTCAAGGGCAATCCAATGCACTCGCAACAGATACGGGCGAGGAGTCTCCGCCATTCACCAGCAATTGGATTCGCAGCTATGGCCGTCCGCAAGCGCACGCGAACGCTTCCACCAACTTGTGGTGCAATCCGGTGTGGAAAGCCAAACAAAACGAACAGGCAGAACTTGGCTACTGGGGAATGGAGCTAGCCAAGAGACTCGTTGAGAGCCGAAAGATACCGATCTTCATCATCAACGGGGCTGTCGGTGGGACGCGCATCGATCAGCACCAGCGATCCGATACCAACGCTATCGACCTCGATACAATCTACGGACGGACGCTGTGGCGTGTGCAGCAGGCCCGTCTCACTCACGGCATCCGCGGAATTCTCTGGCACCAAGGGGAAAACAATCAGGGCGCCGCATCCCCCACTGGCGATTACGATTGGAAGTCGTACCAGGATTCCTTTCTGCAATTATCGGCGGCGTGGAAGGATGATTTTCCTAACCTGCAACACTTCTACGTCTTTCAAATCTGGCCCAACGCCTGCAGCATGGCAGGCAACAGCGGAGCAGGCGACATGGTGCGCGAGGTGCAGCGAACGCTGCCTCGGCTCTATTCACACCTGAGCGTCATGTCGACGCTCGGGATCAAGCCGCCCGGCCCCTGTCATTTTCCCTTAACTGGCTGGGCTGAATACGCACGTCTGATTCAACCGCTGATTGAGCGAGATGCTGACGGGAAAACATTTCTCCACTCCATCACTCCCCCCAATCTGCAGCGAGCTTTTTTTACGAGCGCCACGAAAAACGTTATTGCACTAGAATTTGATCAGCCTGTGCTCTGGTCTGAAAAACTCATCACTCAATTTTATCCCGACGGAGAGAAGGAACAAATTGCGACAGGGAGTGTGCAGGGAAACGTACTCACTCTGACGTTAAAGACGGCTTCTGAAGCGCAGAACATAACCTACCTGAAGGAGAGTGCCTGGAGCCCCGAACTATTGTTAGTCGGGGTCAACGGCATTGCAGCGTTGACGTTTTGTAACGTGCCAATCCTGTCAGCTAATCTGGCTCCTGAATAATCTCTTTCGATACATCTTAATGCGATGCTTGAAAAGCATTCCTGCAGGAGGTCTGAAATGCGTTGGGTACAAAAAGATATTTTGCTTTCTCTAGCAGTGACGCTAGGCCTTGCTGGCTTTCCGTACCCAACCGTTGGACATTCTGCGGCAGCGCAGACAGCCAACGCACCACAGGATCTCACGGAGAATAGAGAGGTCGACCGTGCATTCACGTACAATCTCGGGGCAACAGGATTGCGGGGGTGGATTTACTCCAAGCCGACCACTCACTTTGATGGCTTGCAGGGACGAACGACAGCAGCGAGCCGACAGATTCTGATCACGCATGTTGGCGCAGGTTCGCCGGCCGAAGGCACGATCAGAGTGGATGATGTCATTCTCGGTGCCGGTGGCCAGCTATTTACATTTGACGCGCGCAAGAGCATGGCGCTGGCCATTCAAGAGGCGGAAAAAGAAGTCAATCAGGGCCGAATGAAACTGACGCTCTGGCGAGCGGGGACGGTTGCAGAGGCCACGATTAGGCTCGCGGTTCTCGGTCACTACGCCGATACTGCACCGTACGAATGTGAGAAATCAAACCGGATTTTTGCCGCTGCGTGCGCTGTGCTGGAGACAGAACCACTGCCGGAGAATTGGTGCGGAGCAGTGAGCGGCCTAGCTCTTTTAGCCGCCGGCAATCCAGACACACTGCCTCGCGTGCAGAAGTTTGCCCGCACGATCGGCCCTACCACACTGAAGCTTGAACTGAGGGACGGAATGGTAATTTGGGACTGGGCCTACAAAAATCTATTTCTGAGTGAGTACTTCATGATCACAGGCGATCAGGAAGTACTCCACGCGATAAGAGAATACACCGTCTCCCTCGCCAAGGGTCAGGGTCTGTACGGAACGTTCGGTCATGGCATTGCGCCACCCACAGCCGACGGCACTCTCCACGGATCGATCCCGCCCTATGGGCCGGTGAATGCGGCTGGTCTTGTGGGAAATGTGGCAATCGTAATCGGCAGCAAGTGTGGGGTGAGTGATCCAGAAATTGAGCCGGCGATCGCACGCGCCTCAAAGTTTTTTGGCTATTTTGTTGATAAGGGATCGATTCCTTACGGCGAGCACGAGCCGTGGCCCTTTCATGAAAATAACGGCAAGAATGCCATGGCAGCAATGTTATTTGCCATGCAAGAAAATCGACCTGCTGAAACGCAGTTTTTTTCCAAGATGGTAACCGCCAGCTATCGCAACCGTGAATGCGGGCACACCGGTCAGGGGTTTAGTTATCTGTGGGGCGCTTTGGGAGCGAACACCGGCGGGCCTGCAGCCGTCGCCGCTTTTTTCAAGGAAGCCGCGTGGCATTTCGACTTGGTGCGACGTTGCGATGGATCCTTTACCTACGATGGCGGTGAACAATACGGAGCGGGTAAAACCGACGACAACACCTACTATGGAAAAAGCAGCTACTACGGTCTTAGCCCGACGGCCTCATATGTTCTCACCTATGCACTGCCTCTAAAAAAACTCTGCATCACCGGCCGCAATGCGAAGCAGTCTAATTGGTTGAGTCAAAAGGATATCTCGTCGGCAATCCTCTCTGGCCGCTTCGATTCGGACTGCAAGCAACGAGAGCCCGCCGAACTCGTTACTGCTTTTTCCGATTGGTCACCAATCGTGCGCGGCTGGGCGGCAGAGGAATTAGCCAGACGTCCTGAGGCCAAGGAGATGGTGCCACAGTTAATTGCCTTAGCGGAAAGTGCGGACCCCCACGTTTGTCAGGGTGCCTGCGAAGCATTAGGGGCAATAAAAGCCCCTAATGCATTGCCTGCGCTGACCCGCCTGCTTGCCCACCAAGATCGCTGGCTGCGTTTTAAGGCTGCAAAAGCTCTGAAGGAGATGGGGGCTGAGGCACGGCCAAGCATACCCGACATTCTCAAGGCTGTCGTTCAAACCGCCGAGCCGATTCAGCCGATCAATTGGGCTGATCCGGTCCAACTGACTCACGGCCAGTTGGCTGCTGCACTCTTTCAAGGATCCCTGACAGGAAATCTTAAGGCCATTGATCCGGGATTGCTCTATCCAGCGATTCGAGTTGTATCTGAAAACGCTGACGGCATGGCGCGGGCCACGTTACGAAACTATTTTGAAAATCATCTCAGCGCTAACGACGTACAGGCGCTCGGTCAAGAGATTCTGGCTGCCGTTAAAACCCCGAGCCCGGCAGATCGCATGTTTGCCAATGAGATCCGGATGGGAGGATTTAAAGCCTTGGCAAAATACCATTTCAAGGAAGGCATTGAGGCCGGAGTCACATTAGCAAAAACTCAGGGAGGCCATGGCAGTGAACGCCGAACCGGCGAAATCATGAAAGAGCTTGTGGGGTATGGAACAGCGGCCCGCGCCGTGCTTCCAGAACTAAAAGAACTTATTGTTCAATTCAACAGACAGTGCAAAAACCGTGAATTCCCAGACGATTGCAACCAGATGCGAATCACTTCCATCGAAGACGCAATACAATCGATTGAGGCCGCAACGACTCAGCCTAATCTCCGGAGTATTACGTTTACCCAATCCACAACAGGTCAACTGCCATGATGCGATCCACTGGTTTTTTTACTTTTGTAGTCAGCGTGTTCTGCATTTTTCTTCACAGCGAAACACCGCAGATTGCACTGTCAAACCCTGGGGCTGACGTGGCGTTCCCCAGTGAAAAAACCGATCAATGGCACGGCCACACACGACACCTCTTCACGTTCGAAGGCTCAAGTGCCTGGGTGGTTGAGCCCAAGAAACCTCTGCCGGAAAACCCGTGGTCGTGGTGCATGATGTTTCCTGATGCCTTCACTGTTCGCTGTGCTGCTCCGCAGCTCCTTGAAGCGGGTTTCCATCACGCTTTTATCGATGTCGGGAATACTTTTGGGTCTCCGGATGCCATCAAGCGTTTGTCCGGATTCCATGCCGAATTGGTGCGCCGTGGATTGGCTCCCAAAGCGGCACTCATCGGAATCAGCCGCGGTGGTCTCTATGCCCATCGCTTTGCGGCCGAGCACCCTCACAAAGTCAGCGTGATCTATGGAGATGCCGCAGTCTGTGATTTTAAAAGCTGGCCGGGCGGAAAGGGCAAAGGGGTTGGTAGCAGCAACGACTGGAGAGAGTGCCTGAAGGCTTATGCCTTCGTAGATGAGGCAGCGGCACTGGCTTACGCCGGCAATCCCATCGATTCCCTAGCACCACTAGCAGCAGCAGCGATCCCGCTCATCCATGTTGTCGGCGACGCTGATAACGTCGTGCCACCAGCAGAAAACGCTTTACTGATAGCCGATCGCTATCAGGCACTCGGCGGCACAATCACAATCATTCATAAGCCCGGTGTCGGCCACCATCCCCACGGATTGGATGATCCCACACCTGTTGTCGAATATATCCTGCGACACTTATGACTATGACTTGTAACACTCTCGCCGAATGTCGGGAACAATGCCTTCGGGTGTTTCGTCACTGGCGATATCAAACCACTCTGGCTTGAAATCAATCCGCGCCTGCTTCTCTGGGTTGGCCAGCGCAATATTGCTAACCAACGCAATCACAGCGTCGGCAATTGCCACTTCCGGCTTGCACCGCGGCTGATTCTCTGGAGCCGGATTACGGATGCACCACGCCCAGTGCTCCATCTCCTCTGTGTAGCCGCGGGATGGAGGGGCCGCGTCTGCACCTCCCTTGCCGCCAGCAGCATAACCGCCGCCTCCGCCGCCTCCGCTTTCGGTGGTATCGAGTGTGGGAGCACCGTCCTTAGCTTTTGCCACTGTTACACGAGTGTCTTTTGCGGCTCCCTTATAGAGCATGACATCCTGCTCGCGTTCGAGTATGAGCGTACCCTTTGTGCCCATAACCACCTCGCCGTATTCCCCAAAACCATTCCCGTTGATTGAGGAATAGGTCACAACAATTTTTTTGTTTTTATCCTCGTCGTATCCAGGTGCTGGATACTCATACATGCAATAGACGTGATCTTCAATCTGCCTATCGGCCGGAAAAATACTGCGATTACCAACTGCCGTCACGGTGAGTGGCTTCACTTTCGTGCCGTTGTCGTGCATTGCCGACACAAAAATGCCGGCCGCATCAAGTTGGTGGCTGCCGAGTTCTGCCATCAAACCGCCCCCAGTGCGATTCCAGAGACGCCAGCGAATGAGTTCCTCCATAGCCGATCGCGACGATCCATCGGGTAGGGTCGGCTGTTTGTAACCGAATGCAGTGGGGTCAAGAGTTGCATCAGAAAGTTGCGCTTCGAGTTGAGCAATTTTCTTTTCGAGGCCATCCATATCGGCAGGCTTGGCATTGTCCAAGTCTTTCTTCCAACCAGCGAGTCGCTTGACGAGCGACTCATCGCCCGGAAGAGAGGGCTTCCAGCTGTCGTTGCCGGGAAGGTTACCGCGGTGCCACTGTGCACGAATGGAGTGCAGATCGCCTAGCAATTTTGCCTTGCCAATCGTGAATACCGCATTGTCGTAGAGAATGCTGTAATGGCGCTGATGCCCTGTGGCAAGAATTTTTCCTGTTTCGCGCGATACGCGACCCATCTCCTTGCATTCGTGAACGCTATGACCCATTAGTTTTTCGGTCAGCACATGCTTGCCAGCTCGCATGGCTTTGATGCTTGCCTCGGCATGGAGATGCAGAGGGAGGGCAATGATCACGGCCTCGACGTTTTTGTCAGCCAGCAGCTCCTCGTAGGCTCTGTACACTTTGACTTCCTGACGGGCTGCATCCTCGCTCGACCATTTGTACTTCGCTATCAATCCGGGACGGGCAGCGAGCGCACTGGGGCTTGAAACATCACCGTGGAAAGCGCGAAATACGTTGTAGGGGCGAATATCAGCAATGGCGACGACCTGCAGGTAGTCGGGGGTATGCGCACCGAGGAGAACGCTCCCCTCATCCCCTGTCCCAAGCACGCCAACACGCAGTGGATTGCCTACGCTTTTCCCGTATCCAAAATAGAGCGACCCCAGCCCGGCTCCTGCCGCTAACCCTGCCGCCAGCGTGCCGGTAAGAAAGTCGCGTCGCGTGACGCTGATCGCATCGGAAAAGTTTGCATTACCGATCAACTTTTGGGCTTCATTTAGATTCATTCATGCACCTCGCTTTTGTGGCACCACGGATACCAAGCAGAAAAATAATAATCGAACCCACTCCACCCGCCTGTGGGGAGTGCTGCAATGACAAGGAGCGCCGATAGCTCTACCCACTGATCGTATGTCGACTGTGCACCGATCACCCAGAAGGGCTGTGCAGCAATCACACTGAGCAAAAAGAAAACGCCTCCCATGGCATTGAATTTCGTCAGGATGCCAAGCGTCAAGCAAAGACCAATCGCCAGCAACGACCAGCTGACAAATCGATCGGTTTTCCAGAGAGAATTTTTCCCGACCGCACCCGCCACTCGCAACTTTTCAGCAGCGGAGCATGAGGCATCCCACTCAATGACCAACTTTTGGCCGATCGCCGCTGCGTCTTTCATCCAGCCGGAGGACTGCGCTGCGAGTTCACGACGTTTTTTTGCTATTCGCTCTCGAATAAAAGGGATTTCGGTTGCACCACTACCTTGCTCCATTGCAACCAATCGCTGACGCTGCAAGCGGTAATCGGCCAGATCCTCGGCGAGGGGCGCGACGTAGTCGTTCAGTTCCTGTGTGGCGACTGCAAGGAGCGCATCAGCCTCAGCCTGCCGGGCGGCATCTAGCACAACGAGTGCCGATCTTTCATTGAGCAGTTTTTTCCAGCCTGCTACAACGCTTTCTTGCCAAGCGGCCGCTGCTACTTGTGCTGAATCAGTACCGCTGGCATCCAGTGTGCCAGACCAATCACCGATCTCCGGCAGTCCATCCCGCAGAAAATTAGCAAAGGGACCAACAGCCACTTTCCGAAATCCCGCACTCGACCAAGCAGGATCTCGCAGATGACTGGAACCTTCTAAAAAGAAATGCAGGCCAATAACAATTCTCAGAAATGCCAGAGCCGCTACGGCAATAAAAGACAATCGCATTGGCTTCACCAGAGTGTGACTGCAGGTACAGTTAAGGAACAGTTGGGGAACAGATTGGACGGAAACAAATAGCACTCTAACGTAACGAAATTATACGCTCTAGCTGTGGTCTTGTCAGCCCTTGATCTTGACAGTTTCCTCTCAATTCTACGAAAAGATAAATATGCAGATCGTTCTTTGCTATCCCGTTGCGGCAAAACATATCGCCCAGATTCAGGAGATTGTGCCGACGGCCACGCTTATCGATGCCGGGCAGGAGCGTGTTGCCGAAGAATTACTGAATGCTGATGTTTTTTGCGGACATCCCAAGGTAGCAGTGCCCTGGGACGCTGTCGCTACGTGCGGGCGTTTGCGCTGGATTCAGTCGTCGGCGGCAGGACTCGACCACTGCCTCGTACCATCCATCATTGAATCGGACATTATTGTAACGAGTGCCTCCGGTGTTCTTGCCGATCAGGTAGCTGAACATGCGCTAGGCCTTGCAATTGCCTGTACGCGGCGGTTGCCATTATTTATTGCACAGCAGAAAAATAAGGAGTTTGTGCGTCGTCCTACCGGCGACCTGACGGGGGCAACTGTCGGCATTGTGGGCCTCGGTGGGGTGGGCCGCAGACTCGTGGAAGTGCTTGAGCCATTTCGAGTGCGCATTCTCGCCACCGATTATTTCCCGGTTCACAAGCCGCCGGCAGTAGCATTTCTCGGTGGTCCAGACACGCTTTCCACGGTACTGGAGCAGGCCGACATTCTTTTCCTTTGCGTGCCACTGACAGCACGCACGAAAGGAATGATCGATGCTCGCAGGATTGCAGGGATGAAGCAGGGGGCCATTCTCG
The DNA here is from genome assembly GCA_945871035.1 of Planctomicrobium piriforme. Classification (GTDB taxonomy): domain Bacteria; phylum Planctomycetota; class Planctomycetia; order Pirellulales; family UBA1268; genus BAIKAL-G1-2R. The sequence continues at coordinate 46,705 of CAMBUD010000008.1, forward strand.
TCAATGTCGCGCGTGGTCAACTCGTGGAGGAAGTCGCGCTGGCCGATGCGCTGCACAGCGGCCATCTCGCAGCCGCCGCCCTCGATGTGACGCCTGCCGAACCGCTCCCGATCGAAAGTCGCCTCTGGACTTCGCCGAATATCCTCATCACTCCGCACGTTGCGGGGCAATCCGCTCACCGAATTGATGCAATGACTGACTTTTTCTGCCAAAATCTAAGTCGGTACCTGCTGGGAACGAATCTCCGCAATGCCGTCGACAAGCGGCTGGGTTTTCCAGAGCCGCAGAATCTAAAATAAGTTGCTGCAAGCTGTAAATAGTCCCTCCACGAGATCCACAACATTTTATGACGACAACTATCTACCAGGAAGGACGCCCGACAATCTCCGTCTCGGGAGAAGTAGGCGGCCGCTGTCCTGAGGAACTCTTGTCGCGTTACAGTGAGATTCTTGAGGCTGGTCGCCTCAACTGGACTGAATATCACAACCTCACTCGCCGCCTAGGGGCCGGTGGACAGGGCGTCGTATTCCTAACCACGCGACGCGGCACAGATAGTTTTTCGCTGCCAGTCGCACTCAAGATTTTTTCACCCGAACGCTATGAATCAGAAGCGCTCTATGACGAAGCCATGACCAGGATCGCCAAGGTGGCCTCGCGAGTCGCCCAGATTCAACAAGACAATCTGCTCGATGTGCAAAACTTCGTTGAGCAACGCCGCATTCGCTTGATGGAGATGGAGTGGATCGACGGGTACGATCTGTCGCGCCTGCTTGCACCCAGCCTGCTGGATCAAACCAAATCGAGCGTCAGTCCAGAACGCTGGGCCTATCTTAACAACGTTATCGTGACGGCTGGACCACAGCAGTCACGACTCAAGCCTGGTGTTGCCATCGCAATTGTGCGTGAATGCTTGGCGGCACTGGCCGCGTTGCACCGCGAGGAAATCGTTCACGGCGACATCAAAAGCTCTAACATCATGGTGAAGCGCACCGGCAACGCAAAGATTATCGACATCGGCTCGGCGTTGGCGCTTGATGATATTCCACCCAACCGTACGTGCACACCGGCCTATGCAGCCCCGGAAGTGCTGGAAGGGCTTGAGAATACGCCGCGTTCGGATCTCGCCAGCCTGGGCTATGTACTGGTGGAAATGCTTTCCGGCCAGCCGCCGTTTGCTGGGCTTCACACCTTTCGGGATTTACTCGAGGCAAAACGGTCGCTCGTCCACCGCTTGCCGCAACTATTGCCGTCAGAGGTGACCTGCAACGAACTGTTGATGAATTTCTGTCGCGGTCTGATTGCGGCCGATCCATTACGACGATTCCCAAGCGCGGAAGATGCCGATCTCTTGAAAGGCGGCGCCGCCAGTTTTCATCGCCAGCTCATCGTGGGGGGGCTAGCGAGCGAATATGAAAACGAGATCCGTGCCTGGCTCGAGAATCTAGAGTGATCGCAAACTCAGAGGTGCCCTGGCAAGAAGGCTTATCGTTTGTGAAAGTTCAATGAATCAATCCTCGCTCAATCCTCGGTCAACCGTCGCTCAACCGTCGATAGATCGTTCGAATAAGGGCAGTCGTGAACTGAGGAGCCAGTCTCTTCAGCCGCCAGAGCCATCGTGCCCGTAGGCCTAGCACCACATAGCGACGGTTGGAATTGGCGCACCGCAGCACCCGCTTTGCAATGCTCTGCGAGGACCACCGCGTTGACTGCATGCGACGCCGCGCTTCACGCGTTTGAATAGCTGCCGAAAAATGCCACGTCTCCAGCAGTCCGGATTGGAAGAAACCCGGACAAACGACCGTCACACCAGGACAACGCCGATTGCACTCAGCGGCAATCGACTCCGAGAGCGCAATGACACCAGCCTTACTGGCAGAATAGGCTGCCAGTGATGGCAAACCGACTACGCCTGAGATCGACGCTATGTTGATAACATGAGAACGCAGGGGATGCAGTCGAAGCCACGGTAGAAAAACCTCGCACCCCAGCGCTGTGCCGATTAAGTTTGTATCGATCACTCGTCGCCACTGCTCTATCGGCAAACTACCCACTTCGCCGGTTGCTCCGACACCGGCGCAGTTGACGAGCATTTCAAGCAACGGCCACTCCGCACGCAGCCGATCGTGTAAATTCTGCCAACTTTTAACATCCCGCACATCGAAAGCCGCAATCAGGCCACTGCCACCGCAGGCCTGCACGGCTGCCAGCACCTCGGTGAGACGCGAGCCTGATTCAACGGGCAAGTCGACCAACGCTAGCCGCCAACCGGCAGCGGCAAGTTCCAGGGCGATAGCGCGGCCCAAGCCGCTCCCAGCCCCCGTTACCACAGCCGAGCCGTGCAATCGTTGGCGGCTGAATATCACGACTTGGGGTCACAGTGTCATCAAAAGGTGAACCGCTGGAAAAAAGCGAGGGTGACGGGACTCGAACCCGCGGCCTCCAACGTGACAGGCTGGCGCTCTAACCAACTGAGCTACACCCCCGTATACCACCAGAATCTTACGCTGTTGGCTTACTAGAAGCCCCAGCGAAACTTCGGTGATGACGGGTGCTTTCACCTCGCAGATTCGTAGTATATCTGTTTTTTCCCCTTCACAAAGAGCGCTTCCAAAAGAAGGGGCAGAGAAGGGTCAGAGAAGGGCCGGATCTTTGCGCATGACTTTTTGGCGATTGTGGCTATTTTTACTAAAAAATGCCGCGGCTCGGATCGAAGCCCCTGCGTTTGGCAACCTCAAAGTCTTGCTGAGCCTGCTCCTTGAGGCCAATTGCCGTGCAGGCGAGAGCGCGGTGGTGAAACATTACAGCCAAACCGTGGTCGAGCAATCGTACGCGGCGGGCCAGTTCGACTGGTTGCAGGCGATCAGCGAGCAAGCCGAGTTGTCTGCGGAACCGTTGCATGGCATCAATGGCACGATTGAGCTCATCGATTGCATCCCGATGCCGCCCCATGAGGTGCAGAATAAAACCGCGGGTATCGAGAAGCTCTGCTGAGTCGGCGTCGCCCGCGACGATTGCCGCGTTAATGTCATCCAGCGCTGCTGGTAGATCACGACCCACTAAGGCTCGGATGTAAGCCCGGTGGTTGAGTGCGTCAGGATCGCCGCGCGCAGCCAGTTCGACAACCTTTCCGGCGTCGATTAAGGCGGCATTGGCGTTATCCAGAACGACATGCACCAACGCTCGCACTCGCAGTGGTGCTGTGGCCATCGGAGCGATGACCGCAGCACGATTGGCATCCAAGAGCGCACTGGCAGCGTCGCGATCCTCGAGCCGTAGCATGGCCAGCCGACAGAGGAGGTTCTGTTCGTCACCGTGCCAATCTAAAGCTCGATTGATGTCCATGATTGCCCCGGCCAGATCGTTTTGTGCCTCACACAGATCCGCACGATCCAGCGACCATTCAACAACGGCTGCTCGGATGATCGGCAAAGCTTGCGGAATCACAATCGCCGGCAACAACCCAGCAGCGATAATAAGGAGCAAAAAAGCCCGCTTCCGTGAGCCAACTCTGGCCGTTTGGGCGGACGGCTTGCCGGTGGACAGCGACTTTGGGTCAGCAGCCACAAGATTGCCTAGTTCTACCTCAAATTGCGGTGGAATTGGGAAGCCGTTGCGGTCGTATCGCATACACTCTCCTCTGTGGCCTTTGCAGCCAATGCATCGACGCAGATCTCAACTAAACTATGATTATGATAGATCCTTCATCGGATCGTCAACAAACAGCACTCTTTTTCAAGCCCTCTGTATTCAACACTCAAGACAGCTAAGACTCCTTGACTGCGAGGAGTACAATCGTATCTCTAATATCCGGAGACCATCCCATGCCGCTTTTTGAAATCGAAACCAGTGCTCATATTATTATCTCTTGGGCGGCTGACGATCAGGCGGCCGCAGCCGTTGTAGAAGAAGCTTATCCGGGGGAGCACGTTGTACGACTCACGCGTCGGCCACGCGACACGTGGGTGATCTCGAAGTCGGCTCTTGGCCTCACAGACTCGCGAGACAATCCCTGCAATACAGCACGGGAATGCCTTTCCAAGGCCTCGGGAGACAAGGTTCACGCCATTCGTCTCTACATGCATGAAACCGGCGACGACCTAGACCGAGCACGCAAGGTGATCGAGTCTAACATGGTCATGGGCTGGTAAACCGGCCGCTCGAGAGGCACGTTAGAGAGGCGTAAGAGGCTGCCGGCACCGGTGGAAAAAACTCCGCCGTCCAACCAGCGTCTTGAAAAAATTTCGGCACGGATGTGCTTTTACTCTCTGACGGTGTTCGGCACCGGCACTTGATAGCCTGCCGTTCGCACTGCAGATGGGCTTGCCTGTGAATCATCGACAAGAATTGCACGGCTGGGTCGGTAGCTGGACGTACCGCCAGGACGGTATCCAGGATCAGGCCGCCGCACAGGCGGAGCCACGGGGGAAAAAACCGGTGGTGCAATGCCTTGAGCCGCAGGAATAGCTTCTGTCGGTACGACGGGCGTCTGCAGGACCGGTGTGGCCGGATTCACTGCTGGAAAGGCAGCAGAATTCTGCGGAGCAATCGGATTGGACTGCCCATCGGCAAAACGGCTCCCCGCGCTGGAATAACGGGAATTGCTTGGCACGGATTCGGGCGCTGGATCAGCGGCACCGCTGACGCTTGGTGTTTGGGTAAATGAAGCTGCGCCACGCGAGTCGGCAACTCGGTTCGGCACAGGCTCGTAGCCGGCTGTTGCCGGAAAGGCACCGCCTGCTTTTTCACCGGCACCACTGGCCCCGCCAAAACTATTCAATGGCGTTGTGCTCGGACTGCTATTTTCTAAACGAACTGCTGATCTCGAACCTGGAAATGCTGGCGCTGGCACCGCTGCCTGCATCGGTGGAAATTTATCCTCAGCTGATGGACTCTCTTGCGGCAAAGCTGCATACGGTCCAACCTGTGGTGCGATAGCTGAACCGGCTGGGCCGTTGGTATCTGCTGGCGATTGCTTGGGAGGGACCGGCGTTGATCCGTAGGTCACGGACGTTTGCTCGACCCCAATCGCTGCCACCGCTGAAGTTGATACCGTCGGCTGACCAGTTGCCGAGTTCTTGACTGAATCGGTAACAGCATAGCTACTGGGCGTTGTTGTGGTTGGGTAAGGAGTCGCCGATTCTGATGGTTTTTCAAGCTTGTTCTTGAATGGTGGCGCTGCGGTGAGCTTCGCAGCATCGGCTGAATTAGATCCGCCAAACATCGACCATGATGGGGCCGAAAATGACGAACTACCTTTGCAGCCAGCAATGATAGAGACCGCGCAGATCAACGTGCCACCGACCATTGACCGAAAGATGTTTGATTTCTTTTCAGATTGAACGCTCATGCCAATGACTCCCAGCGACAGCTTTTGCCCACACAAAATCGCAGGCGTGCCCGAGGAATAGGACATCCGCAGACGCGGAGTCAACGGCATCCTGGCGTCCACCCTTGCTCCACCGCAAGAAACAGTTGGTCCATTCCGAACAACGAATAGGCAGGGCAAGGCAAGCAAAGCTGGGGCGATGGGTAAAGCTGTTGTGCTGGGCAGCTATTTTTTAATCGCGTTGAACCGTTTGGAAACGGCATCCCAATCAATGACGTTGTAAAAAGCAGTCACGTAGTCCGCGCGGCGATTTTGGTAGTACAAATAGTATGCGTGCTCCCAAACGTCGAGTCCCAGCAGCGGTGCATTGCCATGCATTGTTGGGCTATCTTGATTGGCAGTGCTTTCAACTACCAGTTTGCCCTTGGGATCAACCGACAGCCAAGCCCAACCGCTACCAAACCGTCCCATGGCAGACTTTGTGAACTCTTCCTTCCATTTATCAAAACCACCAAACACGGTGCGAACCGCTTCGGCCAGATGACCGGCTGGCTCACCGCCCTTACCCTTGCCGATGGTTTCCCAAAAGAGTGAGTGGTTAGCATGTCCACCACCGTTGTTTCGCACAACCGTCCGGATTCCTTCAGGAACTTTTTCTAAATCAGCGATCAGTTTTTCCACGGGAAGATCGCCAAGAGCGTTGCCTTCCAAGGCCTTATTTAGATTCGCGACATAGGCAGCATGGTGCTTATCGTGATGAATCTCCATTGTGCGAGCGTCTATTGAGGGCTCAAGCGCATCAAAGGCGTAGGGAAGGGCGGGCAGAGTGTAAGCCATAAAATGTGTCTCCTAAATCTAAGCGAGGCCAGAACGGTGCCGAACGAACTGCCCGGATGTTACCGCAGAAGCGTGCAATGAGCAAATGATCGGGACAGTAACTCTTTCCGATAGCAGCGATTATCGGGGGAGAGATGGGACGCAATGACTCTACCGAAACTGCCGCTAGTGTGCATTGGCCGACCCTGCGACCGGCAGTTTATATTTAGGCACCCAGCACGCCGAAAATCCCTCCGGAGCGGATTGATTGACCGGTCGGCAGAATGCCACCTCGATCCGCGCGGGTTGCCCACGGGCCCGTCCTTACCCCCTCCGAATGGATTCGTTGTCCCCATGTCGCTTGCAGGCAACCAACGCCGAGACCAACGGCGGCGATTGGTCGTAAGTTGGAACCGCTTATCATCCACGGCGGCCAACGGATCCACTGCGGAAGTGCGGCAGATTGCAGACTATTCTCCAGAGGCCCTTCCTGAACGGCAACCGGCCCTCGCCATGCTTTTGCCCACAAGCCTGGGCGGCATGGCACTGGTGAGTGGCGGAATTCTCAGCCTTATCAGCGTCTCCATTGGGATCGGCTGGTGCGAGCCCGTCTTCAACGCTTCCTTATTTTCGACCGCTGAAGGTCGTTTTTCTGCTGGAATTGCTGCTGCGAAGGCGTGCTTTGATCCCCATTCTCTGTTTTCGCTCACAGGGTGGTTGGGGCAAATGGCATTGGTTGTCGCGGCAATCGTTTCGCTAGTCGTGCGGCTGATGAGACGCCATCGTTGCGATGACTATCATGGTCGGTATCGCGCGTGGGGCTGGCTGGCAGCGCTGTATCTGCTGACGGCCTGTGCCGGCCACGTACCAATCGGAACGCTCGTTGGGAGCATCCTTTCCGATGCCACCGGGATCACGCTTGGCCCGCAGGGGCAAGGCTGGTGGTTTCTGCTGTCATCGCTCACATTCGCAGCGGTGTCGTTGTGGGCGATCATGCCCCTCCACGAACGGTTGGGAACAGTCGTCTGGTTGAGCCTCTGCCTAGCCGCTTGGGCGGTAGCCGCTGCCTGCACGTGGAGCGGCAGAAGCAGTGGGATTCTATCCTTGACCGGCCATGCGGCCTGGGCGCTGGGCAGTGCACTGGCTGCAATCGCCATGTTCGCAGCTGCCCGCTCGGTGATTCGTGAGGTCCGTGGGAGTTCGCGTTCCGGCGAAATACAGACTGCAGAAAAGCCGCTCAAACAGCAAGCACTCGCAGCACAGTCGCCCCGTTCTCAACCGAATGATGTTGGTGCTTTAGTGGAATCTGCCACAGCGGAAGATGACGACCCCGATCGCAACGACCAAACTGCCTATGTCGATGGCTCCGAGCAGGAGAGCGATTTGGGCATGCGACACCTCTCGAAGGCCGAGCGCAAGCGGCTCAAGAAAATGGCGCGCATAAAAACCGCTGCCTGACGCAAGCCCGCTCGGTCATAGGCCCGGTGGTGAGCCCATGCGCTCGTCTGGCTTAAAACTCACAGCGCAGTGCCCCGCAGATCTTCACTTCGGGCTGTCCCTCCGAACTGTCCTTTGACGCTGCGCCACCAATCGCCGATAGTGCTGATCTTGAAAGCCTGCATTCTTTGAACAGTCCCTGTCCAGCACCCTGAGCCACTTTCTACACCATGCAAGTTCGCACCCGCTTTGCCCCGAGTCCGACAGGCTACCTGCACATTGGTGGCGTTCGGACGGCACTGTTTAACTGGCTCTTTGCACGCAAGCACGGCGGCGCGTTTATTCTTCGCATCGACGACACTGACGTGGCCCGCAATCTCGATGAGGCGCTCGAACCGATTCTCTCAGGACTGAAGTGGTTGGGCATCGATTGGGATGAAGGGCCGGGCGTGGGTGGCCCGCATGCGCCCTATTTTCAGTCGCAACGTGCCGATCGGCATCAGGCTGCTGTTGAGCAACTCCTCGGCGCGGGCCATGCCTATCGCGATTACGCACTTCCTGAAGAACTCGACTGCGAGCGTAAGGCTGCACAGGCGGCTGGCAAACCGTTTCTCTACAGTCGCCGATTTGCCGCCTTTACGGATGCCGATGCTGCTCGGTTCACAGCCGAGAACAGACCGAGCGTGGTGCGACTCAAAATGCCCCGTGAAGGCGCGCTTGTCATCGACGATGCCGTGCGGGGTCGTGTGGAATTCGCTTGGAATCTCGAACAGGACCATGTTATCCAACGCGCAAATGGCTCCTGCCTCTATCACCTAGCCAGCGTTGTAGACGACAACGACTACGAAATCACGCACGTTATCCGGGCTGAGGAGCATCTCTCAAATACGCCGCGCCAGGCCTTCATTGCACTGTCGCTGGGCTATTCGCTGCCAGCCTACGCACATCTGCCATTGGTTGCCGAGCCAGGCAGTCGCACCAAGCTCAGCAAGCGAAAGCTGGAGCAGTATTTAAAGAATGCGGATTTCAAACAGATTTCTGAACACGGCAAAAAGATCGCCCAGCGGCTCAGCTTGGCACCAGAAGGCGACACCTTTAATCCGGTGATCGTCGACTTCTACCGCGCGGTTGGCTACCTGCCGTGGGCCATCGACAATTATCTTGCTCTGCTCGGCTGGTCGTACGACGACAAGACAGAGTTTTTCAGTAGGGCACAATTGGTTGAAGGCTTCAGCCTTGAGCGAATCAATTCTTCGCCAGCAAGCTTTGACCCTAAAAAACTCTGGGCTGTGCAAGACCACTACATGCTCTCGCTTTCCACTGATGAAAAGCTATCAATGATGCTGCCTTTTTTGGTGAGCGCGCAACTGCTTCCAGAGTCACCCTCGCCTGACTCAATCGCCACGGTTCGAAAGGTGATCGAGGCTTCGGGCGATCGGCTCAAGGTTGCTGGCGACATCCTCGCATACGCCGACTTCTTTCTCCTCAACGAACCACCTCTAGACGAAGCGGCGGTCAAACAGCGACTCGCAAAGCCTGGCGTGCAGAAATTGCTCACTCTTTTCTCTGCTGCAATCGCTGAACTCGATTTATTTGAGCCCGGCCCGCTCGAGGAGGCGCTTAAGCTCGTGGTGACCAATGCGGGCGTGAAAGCCGGTGATCTGGTGCATGCGGTGCGCATTGCCGTTACCGGCAAACCGGTTGGCCCTGGGCTGTATGATTGCTTGACGATTATCGGTCGCGATCAAGCACTGGCTCGAATCGAACGCGTGCTACCCCTGTGCGGGTAAAGATAAGGCTAGACACCGGCATTCGTGAGCCGATATACCTGTGCTTTCCTTAAAATTTGCAACCACTTGTTTGGAGAGAAGTTCTCGCTATGCCGCTACTTGTTGTTGGAAGCGTTGCGCTGGATTGTGTTGAAACCCCGACTGATAAACGCGATGACGTTCTCGGTGGCTCCGCCGTTTTTTTTTCCTATGCGGCAAGTTTTTTCTCGCGCGTGCGCATGATTGGTGCTGTTGGTGAAGACTGGCCGCAGCAGCACACCGCGTTACTGAATCGCAGAGGGATCGATACCTCCGGCATTCAAGCTATTGCTGGCGAAAAGACGTTCCGCTGGCGTGGCCGCTACCTTCCAAACATGAACGATCGTGAAACGATTGAGGTTCATTTGAATGTGCTTGAAAAGTTTCAGCCCCAGCTCAATGAAACCCACCGCAATTGCCGCTTTCTATTCCTCGGTAACGCTTCGCCGAAGGTGCAACTGCAGGTGCTCGATCAGGCCAAGGGAGCCGAACTAACCGTCGCCGACACCATGGACCTATGGATCAATATTCAGCGCGATGACCTTGGAGAACTCTTGCGGCGGGTTGACGGACTTGTGCTCAATGATTCAGAGGCAAAACTACTGGCGGGAGATGAAAATCTGGTGCGCGCTGGTCATGCCGTGCGGGCAATGGGTCCAAAGTTTGTGGTTATTAAGAAGGGAGAGCATGGGGCAATGTTTTTTAGCGAGCATGAAATGTATGTCATGCCCGCCTACCCCACCGCGCTGGTTCTCGATCCCACCGGTGCCGGCGACAGCTTCGCTGGCGGCATGATGGGGCATTTAGCGGCACTGGGCCGGTTTGACGCACAGGCCCTTAAGGAAGCCTTGGCCTACGGAGTCGTCACGGCCAGTTTTACCGTTGAGGATTTCAGCCTTGATCGACTGGAAGGCATAAGCCGCCACGATCTCGATCAAAGACTGGCTGTTTACCGGAAGATGCTGGCTTTTTAAGGCAGCCGCTGTTTTTAAAAAAACCGCTTGCCAGCTGGCAAATAATCCGATACTATACTTGCGTTCAGTATTCGTTTCTGCGGGAAGTCGTTCGATTTATGGTGGCTGTGCAAACCACCCCGACGACGAACCGGGAAACTATAGGAGGCACATCTCATGGTTATGGTCGCTACAGTCGCAACGATAGGAGTGAGTGGACGGATGGCAAAGTCAAACAAAGATTCCGCACCAAAGGAATCAAAGCAGCCTGATGCTAAGGCTGGTCGCCGCAGCAAGCCGGCTGGCCTGTCTTTTATGGACGCGAATCCGCTGCTGAAGAATACGCTAGCCCAGATTGAAAAAGAGTTTGGCGAGGGCTCCATCATGCCCCTTGGGGCAGATTGCCAAATGCAGATTGAAGGCATTTCCACCGGTAGCCTATCGGTTGATTTAGCTCTGGGCGGAAAAGGCTTCCCCCGCGGACGCATTATCGAGGTCTTCGGCCCAGAGTCATCTGGCAAGACTACGCTTGCGCTGCATGCCATCGCCGCTGCTCAACAGGCCGGTGGAATTGCAGCCTTCATCGATGCGGAACATGCGCTCGATCCCAGTTGGGCTAAAAAGCTGGGCATTTCACTCGAGACGCTACTGGTAAGCCAGCCCACCAGTGGCGAAGACGCCATGCAGATTACAGAACTACTCATTAAGTCTAATGCCGTCGACATCATTGTGATCGACTCCGTGGCAGCTCTCGTGCCGCAGAAAGAACTCGATGGTGAAATCGGCGATACATTCGTCGGCCTACAAGCACGACTCATGAGTCAAACGATGCGAAAGCTGACGGGTGCGATCTCCAAGAGCAAAACGTGTGTGATCTTTATCAATCAGATCCGCGAAAAGATCGGGGTCATGTTTGGCAGTCCGGAAACCACGCCGGGCGGTCGGGCGCTCAAGTTTTATTCATCATGCCGGGTTGATGTGCGTCGAATCGGTGCGTTGAAGGATGGCGAAGACGTAGTCGGCCAGCGTGTTCGCGTGAAAGTGGTTAAAAACAAGGTTGCGCCACCATTTCGGATTGCCGAATTCGACATGATGCACAGCAATGGCATTAGCGTGGAGGGCGACATCTTGGACCTGGCTGTGATCGGCAAGATCGTGGAAAAAACTGGCACTTGGATGCGATTTGGTGAAGTGCATCTTGGACAGGGACGCGAAAAAGCTCGTCAGTTTCTCAAAGACAATCCAGCCGTTTCGCAAGAGATCCGCGAAAAGGTGCTCGCCAGTCGGGATGCTGTAACCGCCGCCATTGGGGTGGTATCCAGCAGCGCGGAGCCTTCTAGTAGTGCCGAGCAAGAGTGATCCATAGCGACCGCTGTCGATCTTTTTGCAAAAAACTACACACATAAAAATAGTCTCTTGCCCACGAGAAATCGCCCTCAGCGGCATCTCGTGGGCGGTGCTATTGACCCATCCGCATGGCCCCACACGATCGCCCCTGATCTCGCCCCGCTTGCGAGTTCTGTTCACTTGCGAGAATACCGACGTGTATAGTGGCACGTTTGCCGTGTATAGTGACACGCTTTCAGGATGGCAATTCACCCGGAGCCCTGAGCAACATGAAGGCTGATGATTTACGCGAGGCGTATCTGGCTTTTTTTGAGTCAAAGGGCTGTGTGCGTCGCCCCAGTGATGTGCTTGTGCCA